>MKSH01000161.1:5753-14005 GCA_001898095.1 Solirubrobacterales bacterium 70-9
CGACCGAAACCGTGACCTGATCTCCGACCGTCGCCAGCAGGTGCCCGGCGCAGCGGGCGCTGACCCTGCGGGGTGCGCAAACTCGGATTCCGGCGAACAGGACGGTGCCATCATCCGATTGGATCAGCCGCGGAACTGGACGGCGAACTGGCGATTCGGATCGTCGCCGCGGCGCTCGTCGGCCGGCCGGTGCCCGTTGCCGCAGAGGTGCTCTCCATACAGCTCGCGCTGCTGGCTGAAGGGCTCAGCGAGCGCGTGATCAGGCGCCTGTAGGGAATCGACCCCGGACATGGGTGGCCGCGGTCCGCGGTCCGGGTACGGGGAGAACCTCCACGCTGCCAGGGCATCCTGTTCTGGGTAAACGTCGGCGTCACCCAGCGACGAAGCCTCCGGTCATGGCAGCGCCGGCCATCCTGAAAAAGCCGCGCGAGCGCGGGTCACATATGATATATGTGTTTTGGGTCCTGATGGCTGGCCGTCATTCGGCCTTGGGACGCGGCAAAAATCCGCCGACCTGGGGATCCTGCGGACGTTTTGGGGCGGTACCTATTTCGCGTGGGAGCGAACCGCAACAGTGGAGAGGATTACGTAACAGACGATCGACGAAAGGTACGAATGAGTGCGCTTCAACTCCGTCTTTCAGCAGCCGCGATCTGCTCGGTGCTGGTAGTGATGCTCAGCGGGTGTGGAGGTGGATCCGACAGCAACTCCTCGGCGAGTCCTGCCGAAGCCACATCACCTGCGTCGACAACCGGCGGTGAAAGCCAAAAGGTGAGCCTGCAACTGGACTGGACGCCGAACACCAGTCACACCGGATTTTACGTGGCAGAGAACAAGGGCTACTACGAAAAAGCTGGCATCGACCTCAACATCCTTCCTTACAGCGAATCGGAAGGCTCGACGATTGTCGGTTCAGGCAATGCCGATTGCGGCATTGTCACACAGGAAAGCGTTGTACTGGCGGTCGCGACCGGCAGCAATGTACTCGCCGTGATGCCGATCTTCCAGCACCAGGTCGAAGAGCTAATCGTCAATAAGGACTCTAAGTTCAAAACGCCAAAGGACCTCTCCGGAGGCACGTATGGCGGCTTCGGCGCTCCCTACGAGGTGCCGATGGTCGACCAGATGATCGAATACGACGGCGGCAAAGGCGAAATCACGAACGTGATCCTGAATACCGGAGCCTATGAAGCGGTGTACCACGGTCAGGTCGATACGTCTTTGGCATTCAGGAATTGGGAGGTCATTCAGGCCGAAGAAGAAGGCATCGAACTTCGCGCCTTTCGTCCTCAGGATTACGGCGTTCCAGATAGCTACACCAAGGTCTTGGTCTGCAACCCGGACTGGTTGGAAGCCAATCCCGAATTGGCCAAATCCTTCGTCGAAGCGACCGCCAAGGGCTTCGAATTCGCCGTGAAGGAACCCGAAGCCTCGGCCAAGATTCTGATCGAAGAAAATCCCGGAACGTTTCCGAGCGAACAGTTGGTTTACTCGAGCGCAAAGGTTTCAGCACACGAATATGTCGACGACCAGGGTCGATTTGGTTGCAATTCCGAATCGCGGTGGAAGGAAGTCGCAAACTGGCTGGCGAAGCAAAACGTTCTTACCGATGAAGGTGGAAACTCGGCTTCGACCGCGCCGCCGTTGGATACGCTCTTCACGACGGCGTACGAGCCTCAAGCTTGCGGGGAAGGAGCTTGAAGAATCCCAGAGTATTGGTCCTCCAGGCTCGAGAGATGTCCACGATGTGAAGCACCGGCAAGGCGAGGTCGCTGGGGTCAATGATCCATGAGCGCAGTAGGTAACTCATCAAGCCCTTGATCTCTGTCTGCGGACCCCACTCAGAAGGTTGTGGCGGCGGAGAGAGTCAGACGCGAAAATCGATGGGCATTCCCGGCGAAGGGTCATTTGAGCCCGTGGCCGGAAACAGACCGAGCCAGCAAGTCGACTGGGACGGCCCCAGAGCTTGGTGTCCTGCTGGGAGTCCGGTAGACGAACGCCGGGGATCGCCGATCTCATAAATGTCGCCGTAGTTTTCGAAGTCGGCCCTTCGGAACTCCTGCCACCGATTCGTCAGAGCGGCCGCCAACGCGATCGAACACCTGGACATGCATCCGGTGCTGGCGGAGCGCCCTGCCGCGACGCCCGAATCCCCCCCGTCGCGCCCCTCCTCGACGAGGCGGGCACCGCAGATGTCTACCTGCTGATCCTCGGACGCCGCTACTGCGAGGACGGCGGCCACGGTACAAGCCCCACCGAGGAAGAGTACGAAGAGGCTGTCCGTTCTGGTCGGCCGATCCTTGCCTCGTGCGGGAGGGCGAGCTCGAGCATGAGATAGGAGGGCCGAAATGCCGTCCGGGTACGCCGAAAGCCATCGAATCACTCGAGAGCGTCGAGATAGGGCTTGGCTACGCGAACGGTGAGGCAAACCAAGCTTTTCGCTGTCGCCATCGTCTGGAGGTCCGGATGTCCTTGGTCAGGAGCTGCAGGTTCATGGGGTCCGATGGTGAGCTCCTCGCGTCCTCGTCGACGGCGTGGACGAGGAGCAGGCGGATCCCGGTCTCCTCTGCAACTAAGAGCGTCCGTTGTATTGCGTCGGCAAGGCGAGGCGACGGTCGATGCACAATAGCCGACGACCCGGTCCGGCTCCTCATCAGAGGATTGGGGAGCTTGCGGGGGCTGGGCGGCAGTGACGGGTTGAGGCGACGTCGCTTCCGGCGGGCTTTGGCTCAGATCGCGATGCCGCCGTCGACGCGCAGCACCGTCCCGGTGATGTAGGCCGCCTCGGGCGAGGCGAGGAAGAGGACGGTGCCGGCGATCTCGCCCGGCTCACCCCAACGCCCGATCGGTATCTGTGCCTCGAGCTCCTCCCGGTGCGCCGGCGGGATCGATTCGATCATCCGCGTCATCGCATTCGGCGAGATGGCGTTTACGGTGACGCCGAATCGGGCCAGCTCCTTGGCAGCGGTGTTGGTGAAGCCGATGACGCCGGCCTTGGCGGCGCCGTAGGCCGCCTGGCCGATGTTTCCGTGGAGCCCGGTGTAGGAGGTCACGTTGATGACCCGGCCGTAGCCGCGCGCGCGGAAGTGCGGCACGCAGGCGCGGGTGAAGCGGAAGGTCCCGCCGAGGCTCACGTCGACGACCAGGTCCCAGTCCTCGTCGGAGATCTTCCAGAGGACCTTGTCGCGAAGGAGGCCGGCGTTGTTGAAGAGGACGTCGATCCGCCCGGTCTCCTCGATCGCTGCCGCGACGACCGCCTCCACCTGCTCGGTATCGGTGACGTCGGCGACCCGGGCGATCGCCCCGACCTCGCGGGCGGCGGCCTCGACCGCCTCGGCGTCGGCGTCGACGAGGAAGACGGTGGCGCCGGCCTCGGCGAAGCGCGCCGCGGTGACCTTGCCGATCCCGCGGGCGCCGCCGGTGACGATCGCGGTCTGCTCCCGCAGGTCGAACCCGGCGCTCACGAGAGGCGCTCCAGGACCATCGCCATGCCCTGCCCGCCGCCTACACACATGGTCTCGAGGCCGACCTGGCCGTCGCGGCTGCGCAGGCCGTTGATCAACGTCGTCGCGATCCGGGCACCGGTCATCCCGAACGGGTGGCCGAGCGCGATCGCGCCGCCGTGCACGTTCAGCTTCTCCTCGTCGATGCCGAGCTCGCGGGCCGAGGCGATCACCTGGACCGCGAATGCCTCGTTGATCTCGACCAGATCGACGTCGTCCATCGTCATCCCGGCCAGCCGGAGCGCGCGGCGACTCGCCTCGACCGGGCCGAGGCCCATGATCTCGGGCGACAGCCCGGAGACCGCCGTGGCGACGACCCGGGCGAGCGGCGTGATGCCGAGCTCGCGGGCGCGGTCGTCGCTCATCACCACCAGCGCCGCGGCGCCGTCGTTCAGCGGGCAGGCGTTGCCGGCGGTGACCGTGCCGTCCTCGCGGAAGACCGGCTTCAAGGTGGCGACCTTCTCGTAGGTGGTTCCCGGCCGGGGACCGTCGTCGGCCTCGACCGTGCCGCCGCCGGGAAGCTCGACCGGGGTGATCTCGCGGGCGAAGAAGCCGGCGTCGATCGCCGCCGCGGCCCGCTGCTGGCTGCGGACGGCGAAGCGATCCTGTTCCTCGCGGGTGATGCCACGCGCCGTCGCCACGTTCTCCGCCGTCTGGCCCATGCCGATGTAGACGTCGGGGAGGGCGCCTTCGTCGCGGGGATCGGTCCAGGTCGCGTTGGTTCGCGCGGTCCGCTCGGTGCGGGCGAGAGCGTCGGCGAAGCGCGGGTTCGTGTGCTCGGCGGCGGTCGCGCCGCCGGCCAGCGGGTCGGCATAGCGGGAGACGCACTCCACCCCGGCCGAGATGAAGGCGGTTCCCTCGCCGGCGCGGATCGCGTGCATCGCCATCCGCGTCGTCTGCAGACTGGACGAGCAGTAGCGGTTCACGGTCGTGCCGGGCAGGCCGTCGAAGCCGAGCTGCACCGCGACCCGGCGGGCCATGTTGCCCCCCTGCTCGTCGTAGGGCTCGCCGCAGCCGAGGTGGAGGTCGTCGATCTCGGCCGGGTCGAGCTGAGGAACCTGAGCCAGGGCCGCCTCGACCATCTGGGCGGCGAGATCGTCCGGGCGCACCTCGGTGAGCGACCCCTTGAGGGCACGACCGATCGGCGAACGGGCGGCAGCGACGATGACAGCTTCAGGCATCTTTCCTCCTTTGACTAAGCGCTTAGTCAGTAATATACCGTCGATGATCCGAGACCTCTTCGAAGACGAGCACGACTGGTTCCGCGAATCGGTCCGTGAGTTCACCCGGCGCGAGCTCATCGCGAACCGGGAGGAACACCGCAGACAGCACTCGATCTCCCGTTCGGCCTGGCTCGCCGCCGGCCAGGCCGGGCTCCTCGGCGTCGCCCTGCCGGAGGAGCTGGGAGGCGCGGGCGGCGACTTCCGCTTCAACGCCGTGATGGCCGAGGAGTTGGCGCGGGCGGGGCTCGCCTACGCCTCCTCCTTCGGCATCCACACCGATGTCGTGGCGCCCTACCTGCTCGAGCTGACCGACGCCGGGCAGCGTGAGCGCTGGCTGCCTCGCTTCGCCACCGGCGAGCTGATCACCGCGATCGGGATGACCGAGCCGGAAGCGGGGTCGGACCTGGCGGCGTTGCGAACCACGGCAAAGGCCGACGGCGACGGCTGGGTGCTGAACGGCGGCAAGACCTTCATCACCAACGGCGCCGGAGCCGACCTGGTGATCGTCGCCGCGCGGACCGGCGAGGGGCGCACCGCCATCTCCCTCTTCGCGGTCGAGAAGGGGAGCCCGGGGTTCGTCCAGGGCGCACCGCTGGACAAGGTCGGCCAACCCGAGGCCGACACCGCCGAACTCTTCTTCGAGGACGTGCGCCTGCCGGCGGAGGCGCTCCTCGGCGAGGTCGGCAAGGGCTTCGCCTACATGATGGAGCGACTGCCGCAAGAGCGGCTGAGCGCAGCCTTCGCCAATCTCGGCCACGCCGCCGCGTCGCTCGCCGACACGCTTGTCTACGTGCAGGAGCGCCGCGCCTTCGGCCGGCCGGTCGGCACCTTCCAGAACAGCCGCTTCGTGCTGGCGGAGGCGAGCACCGCGGTCGACGTCGCTTTCGCCTTCGCCGACCGCTGCCTCGCCGAACACGTCGCCGGGCGGCTCGATCCGATCGACGCGGCGAAGGCGAAGTGGTGGAGCGCCGAGGTCCAGAACCAGGTGATCGACGCCTGCGTGCAGCTGCACGGGGGCTACGGCTACATGGACGAGTACGGCGTCGCGCGCGCCTGGGCCGACGCCCGGGTCACGAAGATCTGGGCGGGTTCGAACGAGATCATGAAGGAGGTCATCGGCCGGTCCCTCGGCCTCGGCGAGCCGCGACAGCGGTAGCGATCCCTAGGATCGGGCGATGACCCCCGCGGCCACGGTCGAAGACACCCTCTTCGAGGAGCTGCCCGCAGCGAAAGCTCGCGAGCTGGCGATCGCCGGGGTCGAGTGCTTCGCCGAGAAGGGCTTCTATGGGACGACGACGCGGGACATCGCCAACCGCGTCGGCCTCAGCCCGGCCGCGGTCTACGTCCACTTCCCATCCAAAGCGGAGCTGCTCTTCACGATCAGCAAGCTCGGCCACCAAGACGCCTTGGCGACCCTGGAAAGGGCGAGCGCGGTCGAGGAGCCACCCGCCCGCCGCCTCGAGGCGATGGTCTCCGGCTTCGCCGAATGGCACGCCCGCAACCACCGACTCGCCAAGGTCGTCCAGTACGAGCTCGATGCGCTGCCGACGAAGCGCCGCGGGGAACTGAACGCGATCCGCCAGCGCTTTCGCAAGCCGATCGAGGCGGTGATCGAGGAGGGAATCGAGAACGGTGAATTCAGCGCCCTCGATGCTTCCGGCGCGACCCTGGCGATCCTCTCCCTCTGCATTGACGTGGCCCGCTGGTATTCGCCCTCCGGAAGTCGTTCACCGCAAGGTCTCGGCGCGCTCTACGCTGATCTGATGGCGCGGATGCTGGGCACGGCCGGGCAGCACACCTAACGGGCCTGAACGCCGCGCGCCGGGCCGCGCCCCCTCAGGCGATCGAGCGCCCGCCGTCGACGGGCAGGGTCTGCCCGAAGATGTACCCCGCCGCCGGGGAGGCCAGAAAAACCACGGTGGCGACGAGCTCCCGCGGGTCGCCTTTGCGCCCGATCGGGATGCGGGCCGTCTGGGACTCGACGTAGCCCGGCGCGTACTGCTCGGTCATCTCGGACTCGAAGAATCCCGGCGCGACCGCGTTGACCCGGATCCCTTTGCGCGTCGCCCACTGGACCGCGAGGTCGCGGGTCAGGCCGGTGATCCCCGCCTTCGAGGAGGCGTAGGCGGCCTGTGGCAGGTCCGCGGTGGTGATCGCCAGGACCGAGGAGATGTTGATGATGCTCGAGCCCGGCTGCATCACGCGACCGCAGGCCTGCGCCATCCAGTAGCTGCCGTTCAGGTTGATGTCGATGACCCGACGAAATTCCTCGGGCGTCTCGCGCGTGGCCGGCATGGCGGTGCCGACGCCGGCGTTGTTGACGAGGACGTCGACCCGACCGAACCGCTCCATGGTCGCCCCGACCAGCGCCTCACACGAGGCGGGGTCGCTGACGTCGGTGGTGAAGACCAGGGAGCGGCGCCCGGCGTCCTCGACCAGCCGGGCGGTATCGGCCAGGCGATCCGCCCGGCGGGCGCCGAGCGCGACATCGGCGCCGGCTTCCGCAAACCCTTGGGCGAAAGCCACGCCGAGGCCGCTGGAGGCACCGGTGACCACGGCCACCTTGCCATCGAGGCGGAACAGCTCGTCCATATCGATGTCGCCCTGCTCGGCTATTCCGTGCCCTGCGCGAGGCCCGCTACGTCCCCGGCAGGATTGAAGAAGACCTTCTCGCAGCGGCGCTCGCTGAAGAGCCAGCCGTCCGCCGTCCGCACGAAGGTGTCGTGGTAGTAGATGCCGACCGAGAAAAAGGTGTCGTCGGACATCACGATCGAGGCAACACAGGTAGAGCGCGTGCGCGCCGCATCCTCGGACAGCTCCAAGAACACCGTGTTGGTCGTCTGGTGATGCTGGGCTTTGGTGGCCGGCCAGGCTTTGTGCTCGAGAAATTCCCGATGGCTTTTCGGATCGTTGCCTTCCGACCCGACCGACGAGAAATCAAGACTGGCGTCCGGCGTGAACAAGCCCTCGTACTCGTCCCAAAGGCCCTTGTCGATTACGTAGCACCAGCGGTACAGCATCTCGAGCAGCGCAAACCGCTCGTCCGTCATTGCGTTCGACACGACACCCCTCCTACTTGATTGCGACGGGATTGACCGCGGAACCGGCGCCTTGGCAGATCTTCAGCGGGGCGCCGACGAAGAGGAAGGTGTACTGACCGTCCTCGGCGCAGTCCGCCGCCAGATCCTCGAGCCAGACGACCTCGTTGAACGGGATGCCCAGGTTGCGCTGCAGCGCGCAGTGGAGGGCGCCGTGGCAACCGAGGTTCGGGTCGACGCCCATCTCGCAGCCGAGGTTGTCGGCGGAAATCGAGGGGATCTCCATCTCGTGGAACCACTCGACCAGCTCCGGGCTGTACTGGAGCCCCGGGTCGACGACCTGTCCTTCCGGGAAGAACGCGTCGGGACCACCCTCATACCAACGTGGGAGCCAGCCGGTGCGAACGACGATGATGTCGTGCTTCTCGATCTCCACCTTCTGGTGGGCCGCGGTGTCGAACATGTCCTGGAGCGTGACGCCCTCGCCC
>MKSH01000161.1:14019-16930 GCA_001898095.1 Solirubrobacterales bacterium 70-9
TGATCGGCGATCGGCTCGGCCGAGCAGCGCTGCATGCCGCCGATGGTCAGCTTCGAGTCGAACCCGTTATACAGCTGATCGCCACACCAGGCGTGGCCGAGGGCGTCGTACTGGGTGGTGCCCTGCGGGTACATCACGATCACGTCGTCGGCGTATTTGAGGCCGCGCGGCAGCGGCTCGTCCGCCCCGCTGACGTAGGAGCCCTCGTCATGGGTGAAGGTGTGGATCGGCTGCGACCGCAGCGGATGCAGGGGGTCTCCTTTGGTGGGGTGGGCGACCGGGATGCCGAGCATGAAGGTCCGGCCGTGTTGGACCGCGCCCACGCCGCGCAACACCTCGGCCGCGGTCAAGAAGTTCAACGAGCCGATCTCGTCGTCGGGTCCCCAGCGGCCCCAGTTGGTCGGCGCGTCCTTCAGGAGCTCTACGAAATCGAGCTCTGAGCTGCTCTCCATGGCTTGCTCCATTCCCCGGGTCCAGCCGGTAGATCGTGTCTGAGAACCCTCTGAACGTTCGTTCGTTCAGCGACTGCGAGGCGCAGCATGCAGCACGTCTCCGAGCTTGTCAAGCTACCCGCCGCCGGCAGCCTCGACGGATCGGCGCGCGAGCCCAGGATCGACCGGGCAGAGACCCGCCCCCCGCGGGTCAGGAGCAACGTCGTCCGCGGGCGCCTCGGGCTAGCGGCCCGGGGCCCACTTCATCCAGGTGGTGGCCGCGACGCACTCGGTTCCGGCCGCGCAGGTGCGGTCGTGGGCGTCGGAGTCGTACCCGACGATCGCCATCGCGAATGCTGCGTACACGTTCGCCACCGACTCACTGGTGAGTACTTCCTCGGGATGGAACCAGAGGCTGATCCCCACACCCATCTGCAGGATCGCCCGGTTCGCCAAGACGTAGTGATCGGTCTTCAGGAAGTCGTCTTTCAAGCCTTCGCCGATCACCGCCCGGAACATGCCCTCGTACTCGTCGCGCACGGCGCGAACTTTGTCGGCCCGGTCGGGAGAAAGGCTCTCCATCGGGGTATTTCCGAGTCTCACCACCTCTCGAGCATGGGTGGTGTGGTGCTTGGCGTGGGTGTAGGCAAACACCACGAAACGCGCCGCCGAGCAGGTCTCGTGGGACAGCGCCTCACGCTGCTCGTGCATCAAGTCCTCGACCGCCGCTTTCATCAAGGTCCAGAACAGCGTCTCCTTACTGTCCGTGTAGTTGTAGAGGTTGGCGACGCTGATGTTGGAACGTTTGGCGATGTCACGCATCGACGTGCCGTCGTACCCCTGTCGGGAAAAGAGCTCGACCGCCGCTTCGCGGACCTTCAGGGACATGTCGCTCTTATCGGTAGCCATAAGTGTTCTCCCCGTCGCCTCGTGAGTCAGACCTGCCGCGACGCCGGTGAGCGAACGTCCGATCGTCCTTGCGTCCCATCGTAGCGCGCGGTGGAGGCGAGCCGACGAGCAGTGCTTGACAAACCTCGAATCATGGACCATGCTGCCGGCGGCATGAACGAACGAACGTTCATACATAGAGCCCGCCGGGACGGTGGACAGGCGGCGGTAGCCGGGATCGGGAGCACCGCGTTCAGCGAAAATCTCGACGTCTCGGGCACCGACCTCGCCTTCGAGGCGATCGAAGCCGCCGTCGCCGACGCCGGGCTCGGCCTCGCCGATATCGACGGCGTGGTGATGTACTCGATCGACACCTCGACCGCGCCGGACATGCTGGCGGCCAACCTCGGCGCCGACATCGGGCTGTGGGCGGAACTGCCGCACGGCGGCACCTCCTCGTGCGCCACGATCGCGACCGCGGCGATGGCGGTGGAGAGCGGGATGGCCGATGTCGTCCTCTGCTTTCGGGCGATGACGGCCGCTGACTTCGGTCCTACCGCGCGCCACAATCCACAGTGGATCGCGGCGCGGCAGGCGGGCCTGCGGGAGTTCGTCAGGCCCTACGGGTGGGGACAGCTCGCGCAGACCTACGCCCTGCAGTGCCAGCGCCATATGCACGACTTCGGCACGACCGAGGAGCAGCTCGGCCGGGCCGTCCAGGCGATGCGGGCGCACGCGGCGACGAACCCCAACGCGCTCCGCTCCTCGATGACGATGACCGAGTACGCGTCGTCCCCCTACGTCGCGGCGCCGCTGCGGGAAGACGACTGCTTCGTCTTCCCGAGCGCCGGGGCCTGCGCGGTGATCGTGACCACGAAGGAGCGCGCCCGGACCCTGCGCCGGCCGCCGGCCCTGATCGCGGCCGCCCTCGGCGCGACCGCCCGGCGTTCGGTGCCGTTCTGGGAGCTTTGGCCGCTGCGCGACGGGCCGATCACCGAGTACGCCTCGCGGACCCTGGCGCCGCGACTCTACGAGCGAGCGGAAATCGGTCCTACCGACGTCGACGTCGCCGAGATCTACGACTGCTACAGCTACACGATGCTGGCGCAGCTCGAGGACTACGGGTTCTGCGGCAAGGGCGAAGGCGGCCCCTTCATCGAAGACATCGGGATCCAGGTCGGGCAGGGCCTGCCGGTCAACACCCACGGTGGGCATCTGGGCGAGGCGTACATCCACGGCTTCAACCACATCGTCGAGGGTGTCCGGCAGATCCGCGGCACCTCGACGGCCCAGGTCGCCGACGCCGAGGTGGCCCTGGTCACCGGCGGGGCCCCCGGACCGACCAGCGCGCTCGTCCTGACCAAGGATCGGTGAACGGTGAGAACGACGGTGGTCCCCAAGGTGACGGCGGAAACGGAGGAGTTCTGGGAGTTCTGCCGCCGCGGGGTGTTGTCGGTGCGGCGGTGCGCCGACTGTGGCCGCCACCGGTTCCCGCCCCAGCCGATGTGCCCAAAATGCCACTCTCGTTCGTGGACCTGGGAGCCGGTCGACGGACGTGGAACCTTGTTCACCTACACCGTCGTGACCGGCGA
>MKSH01000162.1:0-285 GCA_001898095.1 Solirubrobacterales bacterium 70-9
ACACGACATCCTCACCGCCGCCTCCTGCACGACGAACTGCTTGGCGCCGGTGGTCAAGGTGATCCACGAGGGGATCGGCATCCGCCACGGTCAGATCACCACCCTCCACGACATGACCAACACCCAGGTCGTCGTCGATGCTCCTCATAAGGACCTTCGTCGCGCGCGCGCCGCCAGTCTCTCGCTGATCCCGACGACGACCGGATCGGCGACCGCGATCGGGCTCATCTTCCCCGAGCTGCAGGGCAAGCTGAACGGCCTGGCGGTCCGGGTGCCGATGCTGAA
>MKSH01000162.1:303-4184 GCA_001898095.1 Solirubrobacterales bacterium 70-9
CGTCTTCGAGGTATCCCGGCCGACCTCGATCGAGGAGGTGAACGGACTGCTCGAGGAGGCCGCGGCCGGGTCTCTCGACGGCATCCTCGGGTACGAGACCAGACCGCTGGTCTCCGTCGACTACCGTGACGATCCGCGCTCCTCCGTCGTCGATGCCCCTTCGACGATGGTCGTCGCCGGCACCCAGGTCAAGGTGCTCGCCTGGTACGACAACGAGTGGGGCTACGCCAACCGCCTGGTCGAGCTCGCCGCAGCTGCTGCCGGTCCACGGGGGACCGAGGGCTGATGGCAAGCGCGGTGAGGGCCACCACCGACCGACGCGGCGACCTGCGCAACTACATCCTGGTCACCGCCGCCTACTGGGTCGAGACCCTCGCCGACGGGGCGACGCGGATGCTCGTCCTCTTCTACTTCTACGAACTCGGCTACTCCGCCATCACGATCGCTTCGCTCTTCATCTTCTACGAGATCTTCGGCATCATCACCAACTTGGTCGGCGGCTGGCTGGCGGCGAGGTTCGGGCTGCGCACCACCCTCTATGCCGGTCTGGCCACCCAGGTCTTTGCGACCGCGATGGTCGGCCTGGCGCCGGAGGCCTGGCTCGTCGTGCCCTATGTGATGGTCTCCCAGGCGTTCTCGGGGATCGCCAAGGCCCTGACCAAGATGAGCTCCAAGAGCGCGGTGAAGCTGGTCGTCCCGGAAGGCGACCAAGGCTCTCTCTACCGCTGGGTCGCCGTCCTCACCGGCTCGAAGAACGCACTCAAGGGTGTCGGCTTCTTCCTCGGCGCCGCGATGCTGACCGTCGCCGGGTTCCAGACCTCGATGCTGATCCTCGCCGGCTCGGTGCTGGCGACGCTCCTGATCGTCTCCTCGCTGATGCACGGCCACCTCGGCAAGCCTGATGCCAAGGCGAAGTTCAAGCACATGTTCTCCAACACCCGGGCCGTCAACGTACTCGCGGCGGCACGCATCTTCCTCTTCGCCAGCCGCGACGTCTGGTTCGTGGTCGGGCTTCCCGTCTACCTCGAGACCGTGCTCGGCTGGAGCTTCATCGCCTCGGGCGGGTTCCTGGCGATCTGGGTCATCGGCTACGGGATCGTGCAGGCGGTCGTCCCGCGGTTCATCCATGGCCGGGGCACCGAGGGAGGTGCCGAGCCCGAGGGCCGCACCGCGACCTGGCTCGCCTTCGTCCTCGCCGTCTTCCCGGCGGCGATCGCGATCGGCCTTGTGGCCGGCATCGATCCGACCGCGACGATCGTCGTCGGCCTGATCGTCTTCGGCATCGTCTTCGCCGCCAACTCTGCGGTTCACTCTTACCTGATCCTCGCCTACTCCGAGAATGACAAGGCGACGATGAACGTCGGCTTCTATTACATGGCCAACGCGGGCGGGCGGCTCGCGGGCACCGTGCTCTCCGGGTTGCTCTACGAGTGGGGCAGCCTTGAAGCCTGCCTGTGGGCCTCGACTGCCTTCGTCGTGGCTGCCGCCCTGATCTCACTCATGTTGCCGAACAAGACGCCGACGCCAGCCGGGCCGACGACCGGCAAGGCGAAGGAACCGCTGACGGTATGACGTCCTTGGATCGGGCCCGGCTCGCCTCCGACACTCGCCCCGCTGGCCGGTTGCGGATGAGCTGGGAGGCCGACTGACGTGCGCCTCGTCGCGCTCGGCGGCAGTGATGCAGGCATCAGCGCGGCACTGCGGGCTCGCGAACTGGATCCAGCGGTAGAAGCGACCGTCGTCGTCGCCGACGCCTTCCCCAACTTCTCCATCTGCGGTATCCCCTACTACGTATCGGGCGACGTGGGTGACTGGCGGGAACTCGCTCACCGGACCGTCGACGACCTCGAAGCCGCCGGCATCGAGCTCCGGCTCGGGACGACGGTCGCCGAGATCGATCCTCGGGGTCACAGGATCATGGCCGAAGGCGGGGAGACCATCGATTACGACGCGTTGGTCATCGGGACCGGGTCGGTGCCGATGAGCCCACCGATCGACGGCCTCGACCGGCTCGGGCCGGCCGAGGGTGTACATCTGCTGCACTCGATCGGCGACACCTTCGAGCTGATGAGGACGCTCGATGGGCCGCTGGTCCGCCGGGCGGTGATCGTCGGTGCCGGCTACATCGGTCTTGAGTTGGCCGAGGCGCTGGTCACGCGAGGTCTCGAGGTGACACAGATCGAGCAACTGCCCGAGGTGCTCCCGACCGTGGACCCCGACCTCGGTGCGCTGATCCGCGAGGAGCTCGCCCGCAATGGTGTGGACGTCCGCTGCGGGACTCGGGTCGAGTCCGTCGCTGCGGCGCCCGAGGAGGTAGACGGGCGTCTGATGGTCCGGGCGAGCGGTCCGGCAGGCGACTCATCCTCGTTTCCCGCCGACCTCGTCCTCGTCGCGGTGGGCGTCCGACCGGAGGTCGAGGTCGCCGCGTCGGCCGGAGTCGAATTGGGGGTCAAGGGAGCGATCGCGGTCGACAGGCGAATGCGGACGAACATTCCCGGTGTCTTTGCCGCGGGCGACTGCGCAGTCACCCATCATCGACTTCTGGGCACGACCTACCTGCCGCTCGGTACGACCGCCCATAAGCAGGGGAGGGTTGCCGGCGAGAACGCCGTCGGCGGAACCCGTGACTTCGCCGGGATCCTCGGCACCCAGGTCGTCAAGGTCTTCGACCTCGTCGCCGCCCGGACCGGGCTGCGCGACCACGAGGCGACGGCCGCAGGGCTCGAGCCGGAGACCGTCTCGGTGAGCGCCGACGACCACAAGGCCTACTATCCGGGGGCAAGAACGGTCGAGATGCGTCTCACCGGAGACCTTCGCGACGGTCGCCTACTCGGGGTCCAGATGGTCGGCGGCCGGACGTCGGAAATCGCCATGCGAATCGACATCCCTGCGACGGCGATATTCAACGAGATGAACGCGGATCAACTCTCTGATCTCGACCTCTCCTACACGCCTCCCTTCGGTTCGCCCTGGGATCCGGTGCAGGCGGGGACGCAGGAGCTGACGAGGCAGATCGAAGGCAGCCGGCGGTCTCACCCGATGGCCCACTGAGCGAGACCGCGGGTCTGTCCGAGCCTCGTCCCACGTCCACCCACGTCGCTCGCAAGCGTGGCGACAACGGAAGACCCGGTCCGCCGGACGGCGGCCGGAAATGTGCCGGCAACCGCGGTCGGCCCTCAGGTGCCCGAGGAGGGCGACTTCCCTGTCCCCGCGACCAGCCTTTGCACCTTCGTCCTCACCCTTGAGTCGGCCACCGGGACCATTCCTATCTCGCCGGTCGCATTCACCGTGACCGACGACCAGGGTCACCATCCCCCGCCGCTCGCCGCTCGCCGCTCGCCGCTCGCCGCTCGCCGCTCGCCGCTCGCCGCTCGCCGCTCGCCGCTCGCCGCTCTCGGTGGAGGTGCACCGCCGACGCGGGTGGGCACCGGGCCAGACGGTGTCCCTGCTGATCCACGGCGTGCTGCCCACCGGGGACGGCGGCCTCAGCTGGTCCCTGACAGGCGGAAGGCCGATCGTCTCCTGGGACTTCGACGTTGAGATCGACTGACACCCTCCCAGGCTGTGCCGGTTTCCCAAGAAAGTAACCGGATGGAGATCGAGACCTTTATTGTCCGCGCTCGGACGTGCTCTGAGCTGGACCGCGTCCTTCTCCTGTTGACGACACGATCCAACGTGTCGGAGACGAGCTAAACGAGACGAGAGCGACCCCGGCCCCGCAGCCGGGGTCGTCTTTTCTTTCGGGCCCTGGCCCCGGAAGGGGTTGCCGAGGGTGCGGCCGAAGAATCCGGAGGAGCCAATCAGGTCATGCAGCTGCGAGCGGTCGGCTGGTGAGCCGGCGGACCAGCCCGGAGACCGGGAGCGGCGAGTTCGTCGCCAGC
>MKSH01000162.1:4223-4651 GCA_001898095.1 Solirubrobacterales bacterium 70-9
TCGATGGGCTGTCGCCGGTGCGGCGCGCTCAGCCGTGAGCGGGGACAGGGTTCACAAGTTTCACAATCTTTTTACGGCGACATGCCCCGCTGCCTCGGACAATGTGGGAGTGAGCTATGACCTGGCGACAACTTCTCGGATCAGGATTGGCAGACTGGAAATCCAACCCGACGAGAAGACCGCGCTCGTCGATGGCCGCCCGCTAGACCTGACGCGACGCGAGCTGCAAGTTCTCTCGCTCCTGGCTTCACGCCCGGATCGGATCATGCCGCGAGACACGATCTACGAGACGATCTGGGGCAAGACCGCGGACGACGGAGAGCGGTCGGTCGACGTTTACGTGAGCAGGCTCCGGGGGAAGCTGGCCGCGGCGCTACCGGCGGCGGAGACCATCCACACCCACCCAGGGATCGGGTACCGCTTCTCGT
>MKSH01000162.1:4734-10743 GCA_001898095.1 Solirubrobacterales bacterium 70-9
CCCGTGTGAGGTCTGGATGTACGAGATATCCGGGATCGCCGCCTCGAGCTTGTCTCGCAACCGCAGTATCACGACATCGACCGAACGAGATGAAACAGCTTCCGGGTGACCCCATACGGCCTCGACGAGCTCCTCACGGGTACGAGTTCGCCCTGGGTGCTTCCGGAGCTCCACGAGCAGGGCCAGTTCGCGCCTCGTGAGCTCAAGCAGTCGCCCGTCCCCGAAGGCGAGGAATTTTTCCGGATAGATCTCGAGGCGACCGTCGTCGTAGCTCGGAACCTCCGCGATCTCGCGCAGACCTCGGTGCCTTGGCGTCAGGGTGCTCAAGTGACCTCCTTTTCGCGGTTCGACGGGGGTGAGACCATCTTCACCGGAAGGTTGACGTAGGGCCGTTCCGAAAATGTAAAAATTTGTGACCGAACCGGCGGACCAGAATCCGTCCGTCCGTCCCTATCTCAAGAGATTCGCGCAACTCCTGGCGAAATTCACAATCTTTAAACACGGGCGGCAGGGCGCCATCTGATGATTGTCGCGTGAGTGCCGGTCCCGAGCGAACCGAGCCGGCGGCGCCGGCTCCCCCAACCCTTCTGAGGAGCAACAGTGCCCGATGAGCCCGTAGGGCCGTCGATGGCCGCCTTCGGCGGCAGCGACTCCTGTCCCAACTGCGGCGCCGGGCTGGCGGCCGACCAGCGCTACTGCCTCGAATGCGGTCACCGCCGCGGCGAGCCGCGATTGCCGTTCATGGATGCCGTCGTCTTCATGGAGACGATGAACTCCCCCGGGGGCGCCGCCGGACCTCCCCCGCCTCCGCCGACCGAGCCGAGGTCCTCCAACCGCATGAACGCCAACGCCGCCCTGATCGCGGGCGTCGCGACCCTGGTCCTGGCGATCGGGGTCGGCTTCTTGATCGGCCGCTCCGGCCACGAAAACTCGAGCAACGCCGCCGCGCAGGCCCCGATCAAGGTGATCGAAGTCGGCGGAGGCGGAGGCGGTGGTGGTGAATCGACCGAAACGGCGTCGACCGAAACGGCGACCGGCGGCGCGAAGTCGAGCAAGGGCGGCAGCTCTGCGAAGAAGAAGAAGGCGAAGACGAATCAGGGGAAACCCAAGACTTCCGAAATCAAAGAAGGTTCGAAGCAAGAAGAAGAATTGGCCCAGGAAAAAACCGCAGAAGTTCTTCACACGAGCAACGGCGTGGAAATCGAAACCGAAGCGGAAGTCGGAGGCAAGTGCAAAAAGGGCGCCGCGGGATGCAGCGAAGGCGGCGAATTCACCGGTAACTTCTTCGGCGAATAGGACGCAGATCCGATGAGACTCCCGGGATCCAAATCGAAGGCCTCCTCCTCGAACGGCGCGGGTAAATCGCCGCCGCCGCCCGGTGCGCCGCCGCCCGCCGGCCGCCCGGCAGCGCCCTCGGCCGCGGGCACAGTCCGCGCGGGCGGGCCGCCACCCGGCAAAACGCTCGGCTCGGCCCAGGGCGAGGAGTTCATCGTCGACCTCAGACGTCGCCGCGAACAGCTGGTCGCCCGGGTCGCCGAGCTGCAGTGGGACCTCGGCGGGCTGACCTACGAGATGGCGATCCGCGACAGCATCAAGGTCGAGGTGCTGGTCAAACGCTCCGCCGAGCTCCAGGACGCCGACGCCGAACTGAACGAGGTCGAACGGATCCTTCGCATGGAGGAGTCGGCGACCGCCGGCAGCTGCCCCTCCTGCAGCGCCCCCCACTCCAGCGGCGCCACCTTCTGCTGGCAGTGCGGCAAACCGTTGCTCGAGCAGGTCTCGGGCGACACCATCCTCCGCCGCTGACGCGGCGGGGCGCTACCCGAAGCGACCGGTGACGTAATCCCGCGTCCGCGGGTCGCGCGGGGAGCCGAAGATCTTCTCGGTGTCGTCGAACTCGATCAGGGTGCCGGTCGGTTTCTCACCGCGCGTCTCCAGGCTGAAGAACGCCGTGCGGTCGGCGACGCGGGCCGCCTGCTGCATGTTGTGGGTGACGATGCAGATCGTGAAGCGGCCTTTGAGGCTGTGGATCAGATCCTCGATCGCGCCGGTGGCGATCGGGTCGAGGGCCGAGGCGGGCTCGTCGAGCAGCAGCACGTCGGGTTCGATCGCGATCGCGCGAGCGATGCAGAGACGCTGCTGCTGGCCGCCGGAGAGGCCGAGGGCGGAGTCCTTCAGCCGATCTTTGACCTCGTCCCAGAGGGCCGCGCCGCGGAGCGCTTTCTCGACCCGCTCGTGCATGGCTTGGCGCATGCCGAGGTTCTTCGGCGCCCAGGCGACGTTGTCGTAGATCGACTTCGGGAAGGGGTTCGGTTTCTGGAAGACCATGCCGATCCGCCGGCGCACCTCGACCGTGTCGACGTTGGAGCCGTAGATGTCGTGGCCGTGGTAATCGATCCGGCCCTCGATCCGGAACGCCGGGATCGAGTCGTTCATCCTGTTGAGGCTGCGCAGGAAGGTCGTCTTGCCGCAGCCGGAAGGACCGATCAGGGCCGTCACCTGGCCACGGCGGATCCGCATCGAGACGTCGGTCAAGGCCTGTTTGGAGCCGTAGAAGATGTTCACGGCGTCGGCCTCGAAGACGGCCTCGGGGGCGACGTGGAAGTGGGCCTCGGCTGCGCTCTCGGTGGCCGCCGGGGACCCGATCACGCCGGGCAGCGGCTCGGTGCGGATCCGCACGCGGCCAGGCGCAAGTCGCTTCCCGTTGCCGTTCGTCTCCGGGGGGACGCCGAAGGTCTGGTCGTCGATGCTCATCGGGTCAACTTTCTCTTGCTGCGGTTGAGGAGGGCGCGGGAGCCGAGGCCGAGGACGAGGATGATCACGATCAGGACGAGCGACAGCCCCCAGGCTTCGGTGAAGCCTTCGGGGTTCGCTTCTTCCGACAGCTGGAAGATACGCACCGGCACGTTCGGCAGCGGCTGCAACGGGTTGAACTGGAGGGTGTCGCCGCTGAAGATCGAGCTGATCAGCAGCACCGGCGCCGTCTCACCGGCGGCGCGCGCCACCGACAGCAGGGTCGCGGTGACGATCCCGCCGAGCGCGGACGGGAGGATGATCGTCAGGATGCTGCGCCAGCGGGCGACGCCGAGCGCATCGGCCGCTTCGCGCTGGGCGGCGGGAACGAGGTTCAGGACCTCCTGGGTGCCGCGGGCGATCAGCGGCACCTCGATGATCGACAGAGCGATCGCGGCCGCAAGCCCCGATTGCTTATGGGTCGGTGCGACGATCAAGATGTAGATGAAGACGGCGATGATGATCGACGGCAGGCCGTTCATCACGTCCATCAGGAGCTGGACGGCGCGCGAGCCGCGGCGGCCGGCGTACTCGCTGAGGAAGAGGGCGATCAACACGCCGATCGGCGCCGCGATCAGGGTGCCGATGCCGACGATTATCCCGGTCCCGACCAGGTCCGGGGCGATCCCGTCCGGTTCCCCCTTGGTGATGAAGTCCCAGCTGATCGCCTTGATGCCGTGGCTGACGACCGCCCAGATGACGATGACCAGCACCGCCACCGCGGCCGCCGCGGCGGCGATCGCGAGGCCTTGGGCGACCCGACTGACCAGGTGGCGGCGGCGCAGGTTGCCGGTCGCCACCAGCGGCTGGGTCGGATCGAACGGCTGCTGCTCGCGGCTCACCGCATCGCCCCCCCGGCGCTTCCGAATCGCATCCCGACCCAGCTGGCGAGCAGGTTGGAAGCCACCCCGATGACCAGCAACAGCGCGGCGAGGTAATAGAGGGAGGCCGTGTGGATCGCCGAGACGGCACTCGAGAACTGGAGGGCGGTGATCGACGCCATCGTGCCGCCCGTCTTGAACAGCGAGAGATGGGAATCCGTGCCGCCGCCGATCACCTGCGAGACGGCGATAGCCTCGCCGAGGGCGCGACCGAGACCGAGCAGCGAGGCGGCGATCATCCCCGAGAGGGTGCTCGGCAGGACGACGCCGCGGATCACCTCCCAGCGGGTCGAGCCGAGCGCCGCGGCGCCGTCCTGGAGGTCCTGCGGGACCGCCATGAAGAGGTCGCGGGAGACCGAGGCGATGATCGGGATCACCATGATCGTGAGGATCAGGCTCGCGGTGAAGACACTGGCCCCGGTCGTTTCGGGCTTTCCGAAGAGCGGGATGAATCCAAAGGTGTCGTGCAGGAAGGGCTCGACGCTCCTCTGCAAGAAGGGGCCGAAGATCAGGAGGCCCCAGAAGCCGAGGATCACGCTGGGGATCGCGGCCAGCATTTCGACCAGGGGCGAGATCACGTTGCGGATGCCGGTCGGCGCCAGCAACGCCAGGAATATCCCGATCGAGATCGCCACCGGGGCACCGACCACCAGAGCGATCGTCGAGGTGATCAAGGTGCCGAGGATCAGTCCCTCGCCGCCGAACTTTTCGAGCGGTGGCGCCCATTCGTGATGGGTGATGAAGCTGAAGCCGAATTTTGAGATCGCCGGCTGCGCGCCTTCGATCACTTCCTTCGCGATCAGTACGAGGACGATCGCCGCGAGCACCGCGGCGCCGAGACAGATCAGGCGCAGCGCGACATCGCCGAAGCGGTCGGCGCGTTTGCGGGCGGAGCTCTGGCGATTGGATCGTGCAAGCTTCAGCGACGTGGAGCCGGCGGGCGGGGTGGCGCTCATCGCCGCCAATGTAGAACGCTTCGTCGCTCAGTTCACCCGTCGATAAGGATTTTTCACAACAAAGTCACAAACCCGGGGAGGCGCCGAGCGATCCTGCTGCCGAGACCGGTGCGTCCTGCACCGGGCTGGAAGTGCAACTACTCCACTTAGTCGAAAGGATCGCCCCTTGATTCGCAATAGGTTCGTGGGTGTCTTCATCGCGATAGCCGCCACGCTCGGAGGCTTCGCAACCGTAGGGACTGCGGCCGCCTCCGCGGGCCTCACCGGTGCAGGGTCCACGCTCGTCGCACCACTGATGGCGAACTGGATCAATGGCTTCGAAATCAAAGAAGGCATTCCGGTGAAATACGCCTCCGTCGGATCTGGCGAAGGCATCAAACAGATCACGAATCGGACCGTCGACTTCGGCGCCTCCGACGCTCCGCTGACTCCCGAACAGGCCGCCGCCTGCAACGGCTGCGTCCAGATCCCGTGGGGTCTCTCGGCGGTCGGCATCGGTTACAACCTGCCGGGTGTGCCGAAGGGTAAATTGAAAGTGAGCGGCAAGGTCCTTGCGGGCATCTACTTCGGCAAGATCACCAACTGGAACGACCCGAAGATCGCGAAGCTGAACCCGACCCTGAAGCTGCCGAACCTGGCGATTACGCCGGTCTTCCGCAGCGATGGCTCCGGTACCACCTACGCCTTCGTCCGATACCTCTCGAAGATCAGTCCTGCTTGGAAGAACGAAGTCGGCTACGCGACCTCGGTCGGCTTCCCGGCCGGCGTCGGAGGTAAAGGCAACGCCGGTGTCACCTCGGTCGTCACCAAAACCCCCGGTGCGATCGGCTACATCGAGGCCTCCTACATCATCGCGGCGGGGATCGGCGCGGCCGCGGTTGAAAACAACGCCCACAAATTCGTCTATCCCAATATCGAAAACATCGAAGAAGCCGCTGCGGTCGTCAAGAAGATACCGGCGAACAACGAAATCACGATTTCGGATCCGCCCAAGAAGGCCACCAACGCCTACCCGATCTCGACGTTCACCTACGGGATCATCCCGCAGAACGCCACGCAGCTCCAGTTCGACAAACAGTTCGCGAAGTACTGCGTCACGATCGGCCAGAAATACGGTGCCGCGCTCGACTTCGCGCCGCTGCCGAAGATCGTGAAGCAAGCAGCATTGAAGTCGATCGAAGCCCTGTAAAGGGGAAATCAGCCGTCGCCCAGATGGCGGCTACTTGAGACGAAACGGGGCCGATCGGCCCCGTTTCGTCTTCATAGACAGCCGCGACCCACGGTTTTCGTCGGCAGGCGCATGGCGCGGGTGATCACAGCCGATTAGCGCCGCCGAGACATGGAGTCACGACGGTAGGCGATGGCTGTACTGGAAGCCG
>MKSH01000162.1:10861-11756 GCA_001898095.1 Solirubrobacterales bacterium 70-9
TCGGATCGGCTGCTGCGGCGAGCCGCCGACGTCCGGGGTGTAGGAGAGCAGGGCCCCCCGAGAGCTCATCGAGCCGATGCTTGCGGTCGCCGGGATGTCGATCCCCTTGGCGACCTCCGCGCCGCGAGGTGACCGACCGGCGGCACCCCACAGGAAGGCGCCGTCGCGTGGTCGCCGCTGAGGCGGAATCGATGACCCACGTCGGGCATGTCGCGGCGACGAAATGGGTCTACATAAGAGCCATTCTCGGGCGTCTGCATTCCTGGCGCGCGGACGAATCCCGCAGTTACTACGTCAATCCCTCCGGACCGCATGGCGGACGGCCACCACCAGCCTGAGCAATCCAAGGCCACCCTGGAGGGCGATGTCCGCGCCGCCGGTCACGAGCACGCCGAAGGATCAGCGAGTGACGGCGAGCCAAAGGATCATGGCCACCAGCGCCGGCACCCACCACCAGGCGTTGACCCCGAGCGCGACCAGCAGGGCGGCGCCGCCGATCGCGGCGACCGCGGCGGCGGCCAGGCGCCAGTCGTCGCCGACGACGAACTCCCAGACCGCCTCGGGAAGCTTCCGCGCGCTGCTCATGCGGTGTTCGGCCTCGGATCGGGGGCGCGCCCGGCAAGGTTGACGAGGAGAAGCGACCAGAGCAGGATCGCCGGGACCAGGACCAGCAGGGCGGCGTCACCGCCGGGCCATTCGATCCCGGCGCCCTCGGCTCCCCAGAAGGCGCCGAACGACGTCAGCAGCACGCCGACGGCGAACTTCATCGTGTTCTCCGGGACGCGGCTGAGTGGCGCACGCACGGCGACCGCGACGGCCAGGACGACGAGCACCGCGGCGCCGGCCGCGGCCGCGGCGACCCCGATCTGGCCCTGATTGGCGCCGAAGGTGAGGA
>MKSH01000162.1:11765-11842 GCA_001898095.1 Solirubrobacterales bacterium 70-9
CGACCTCGAGACCCTCGAGCAGGACCCCTTTGAATGCGACCGTGAAGCCGTATCCGTCGATCCCCTCGGCCCGAGCG
>MKSH01000162.1:11857-15682 GCA_001898095.1 Solirubrobacterales bacterium 70-9
GCCCTCTTGCGCTCCTCGACGAAGATCGCCGCCTCGTCGTGGAGAGCCTTGCGGCCACTCGCCCGCAGGATCGCCTTGCGAAGCCACTGCAGGCCGAAGATGAGCAGGAGGCCGCCGACGACGACGCGAAGCGTCCCGATCGGCACCGCGGTGAGGGCCGGCCCGAGCACGGCGAGGAGGATCGCGAGAACGATCAGCCCGGCTCCGACACCCGCCAAGGCCGAGCCCCAGCCGCGGGTCACCCCCATCGCCAGCACGATCGTCACAGCCTCGACCGCCTCGACGGTACAGGCCAGGAAGACGGCGACGACGAGGCCGAGGCCGGCGCCGCTCATCCGCGCACCTCGGCGAAGGCGGCGCCCGCCTCACGGACCGCGTAGTAGACGACCACGAGGCCGGCAAGGGGGTCCGCCCACCACCAACCGTGGGCCGCGTTGAGGACGAGTCCGACGAGGACGGCACCGGCGAGATAGGCATCGACCATGGTGACCCTGCTCTCGGTTTCGAGGGTCACGTTCCCCAGCGCCTTCCCGGTTGCGCCCTTGGCACGGGCGAGTGCCAGCATCGCGACGAAGGTGGCGGCCGTCCAGCCGATCCCCAGCGGGGAGTGGTGGGGATGATCGCCGACGATCAGGGTGTAGAGCGCCTGCGCGGTCACGTAGATAGCCAGGCCGACGAAGGCCCAGCCGATCACCAGCAGCGCGCGCCGCTCGCGCCGCTCATCGCCGGTGTCCCTGAGGTGCCAGATCACCACCGTCGACGCGAGGATCTCGATCGCGGTGTCCAGGCCGAAGCCTGCCAGCGCAACGGAGCCGGCGGCGAACGCCGCCGCGAAGACCACGCCGACGCCGACGACGTTCCAGGCGAGCGTCGCCAGCTCGAGCCGGATGCCGCGTGCCAATAGGACGGCACGACCTTGCGCGCCCTTCTCGGCGGCGGGGGGCAGAACATGGGTGCTGCCTCTCATGGCGGAGTAGAATAACAGCAGTCATTCCATAAAGCTAACCACCGTTATTTTCCTCCTCGGCGGTGTACACCCTGGCCGCGAATCCCGAGAGCGCCTCCTCGCATCGGACCAGGGCCTCCCGCGCCTCGTTCTGACGGCTCGCCCCGAGCACGTCACGGGCGACGACTTTCTCGAGCCATCCGTGCAACTTCCGAAGGTCCTCGTCGTTCTCCTCAAGCTCCGCGTAGGTGAGATGTGCGGCGGCGGTCTCGGTCTCGATCTCGGTAAGGAAGTCGTGACAGCGGTCCTCGATCTCCTCGTACTCGTCGTCGCGGGCTGCGTTGTAGGCGGCGACGATGTCGGCGCCCGCGACCAGCGGGTCGCAACGCATCAGGTGTGCCGTACCGCCCATCTGTCCGATCTCATTTCGGAGGGTCCGAAGTGCACGCTCTGCCGTCTCGGATGCGGGCATCGCCGCCGCGGAGTTCTGTAGGTAGATCGCCCCGAGAGCCTTCAACCGTCGCCAGACGGCGGCACGCAGTCGAGTCGGCTCGCTCGGCACGCGGTAGACGAGCAGCAGCCACCGGATCTTGTCGTCGCTCACCGTCGGCATTCTGCTCGAAGATCATGACCGCTGGTTGCCCCGCACCGGCAACCAGCGTTTAAGCCATGATCTAACGACTGTTTCCTCGCTTCCGCGAGATGAGTACCAGCAGCGGCACCGCCGCCAGCTCCGCGGCGACCGAGAACGCAACCAGGGAGCCGATCGAGACGCCGTAGAGGAGGCCGATCACGGCGCTGCCGACGAACCAGGCGACACCGTAGACGCCGGTGAAGAGGCCGTAGGCCGAGCCGCGCCGATGCGCCGGCACCATCGGGATCACGGCGGCCGGGATCAGCGATTCGTGCACGCCCATCCCGAGGCCCCAGAGCGAGACGCCGAGGAGTGCCGGCCAGGGGCCGCCGAGGAAGGCGAGCGGGGCGAAGGCGGCGGACACGAGGGTGAGTGGCACCAGCACGCCGAAGCCGTGTCGGTCGTAGAGACGACCGAAGAGAAGCGAGCCGAGCCCGCCCGTGCCCATCGCCACCGCGTAGAAGATCGGCACGAGCGAGGGCGAGATCGTGCCGTCCTGGTGGAGGCGGAAGGCGATCAGCGGGAAGTCGGCGAATCCCGCGGCGATCAGTGCCGCGGCCCCCAGGTAGAGCCAGAAGGCCGGCGCGAAGCGCCCCTCGTCGGTGTCGGTCGGCTCCGCCTCCATCTCCTCCGGACGCGGGTAGGTCACCCGGGCGACCGTCAGCAGGCAGAGCGTCAGCGCCGCCGGAAGCGCGAGCACGGCGAAGGCGAGCCGGTAGCCGCCTTGGTGCAGGGCGAGGACCCCCGCCAGCACCAGCGGTCCCACCACCGCCCCGGCCTGGTCGAGCGCCTCGTTTATCCCGAAGGCCCAGCCGAAGCCGCCGATCCGCGCGCCGGCGTGAGAGAGCATCACGTCGCGAGGCGGGTTGCGCGTCGCCTTGCCGATCCGCTCGACGATCATCAGGAGGGCCGCGACCGGCCAGCTGCCGGCCAGCGCCAGGGCCGGCACCGCCGCCATCTGCACGCCGTAGCCGCAGAGGGTGACCGGCCAGAGGTTGCGCGGTCGGTCGGCGAGGCGACCGGATACGAGACGCAGGCCGTAGCCGAGCAGTTCGCCGAGGCCGCCGATCAGGCTGACCGCGAGCGCGCCGGCGCCGAGGAAGGCGAGGTAGGGGCCGGCGATCGAACGGGCGCCCTCGTACGTGGCGTCGGCGCAGAGGCTGACCGCCCCGATCAGCAACACGAAGCGCAGGGCGCGGCGCGTGCCCGAAGCGGCGCTCACCGGCCCGACCTTCCGACAGGGCGGGGCCGCCAAACGCTCGGCGGCCCCGTCACCCCGTCATTTGCGGGAATGGAGGCCCCCCTTTCCTGTGGGGGCATTCCGCGCGATGACGCCCGCCCTCTCGGGTCAAGGTCTCCGGATCATCGCCGCAACGTCGCCTCGAGCGCCTTCGGGTCGGCCAGCAGGTCGAGCGCGACCGCGATCGAGGGACACATGACCCGCGCCGCCGACAGCGCCTGTGGGCTCAGCCCCTCGGGGCCGAGGACGACGATCCCCAACCTGACCTCGGCGAGCATCTCGGCATCGTTGCGACCGTTGCCGATCGCCGCGCAACTCTCGCCCCCGAGCCCTCGTGCCAGGTCTCCCTTCTCCATCCCGGTCTGGATCCTGGTCGTCTCCACACCGAGCTCCCGCCCGAGCTCCTCCAGCGTGCCGAAGGTGTCGGCCGAGAGCAGCCGGACGTCGAGCTCGGCGCGGAGCGCGCCGATCCGCTCGCGCACCCCCGCCAACAGATAGCCACGGTCGGTCAGGGTCCCGTTGACGTCGAGCAGCAGGTGCTCGATCTCGAAGGGCTCCTCGCCCGCGACCTCGTAGCGACGCGTCATCAGCGGATCCCCAGCTCGCGCTTCCAGCGCTCGACGCCGCCGTTGCGGCTGGCGGCCCGGTAGAGGTCGCCCTTGCCCATCGCCTCGAACTCGGCGAAGCGGGGCCAACCGCCGTACTCGGCGCAGACCTCGCGCAGTTCGCGGGCGATCCGCTGCTCGCCCCAGAGGATGGGACGGTTCCGGTTTCGCCCCTCGGGGCGCATCACCCCGAGCCGGATGCTCCAGTGGTCGGGGCCGCCGTGGGCATAGATCGCGGCCAGCAGCGCGGTCCTTCCGGCTCCTCTGAACTCGGAGACCTCAGGCCATCGGTCGCCGCTCCCGATCAGCCCGCGGAGCTCGGCCTCGATCCGATCATCGGTCCAGACCCGACGCGATCCGCGGCGCTCGTCGAGGCGGGGCAGCCCGAACTCCGCCGCCC
>MKSH01000163.1 GCA_001898095.1 Solirubrobacterales bacterium 70-9
GGACGGCTAGACCTGGAAGTCCCGGACCGCGTCCAGCACGACTCGCCCGCCGACCTCGGCGCGGCCCTCGTCCAGGTAACGGGCGTCGAGGCGCGAGCCGCGACCCTGCAGGATCTCGATGTCGCGCTCCAGCGCCGCGCAGAGGCAGATCGCGGCGGAGCCGGTCGCCTCGTCCTCGCCGATCCCGTCCTCGAGCGAGAAGCAGCGCGAGCGCACCGTGCCCTCGGCATCGTCGACCCAGGCCCAGACGCAGGCCAGTTCCTCGCCCTCCGGCGGCTCGGTGGTCTCCTCGACCGCGAAAGCGTCCTCGAGCTGGATCAGCTTCCACTCCGGGCCCCACTCGGGCCGGGCGGCGACGAAGGTGCGGCCGCCGTCGACGCGGACCGCGACCTCGCCGGCAGGCGGGCGCAGGGTCGCCACCGGCGCCCGCTCTTTGCCGAGCAGCCAGGCGGTGCCGACGCTCGGGTGCCCGGCGAAGTCGAGCTCGAGGCCCGGGGTGAAGATCCGCATCCGGCCGCTCTCGGGATCGTCGACGAAGACCGTCTCCGAGAAGCCGAGCTCGGCGGCGATCGCCTGCCGGCGCTCCTCGGGGACCTCGTGACCGTCGAGGAACACCCCGAGCGGGTTGCCGAACCCCCACTGGGCGTTGCAGAAGACGCGCAGAACGTGAAGCTCTGACATCCCGCTACTCCCCCGTCACAGGATCGGCAGGAAGTTTTCGATCTCGTACGGGGTGACCTGGACCCGGTAGTCGTCCCATTCCTGCCGCTTGATCTCGACGAAGCGGCGGAAGGTGTGCTCGCCCAGCGTGCGCAGGACCAGCTCCGAGTCGGCGGCGACCTCGATCGCCTCGCCGAGCGTCGCGGGCAGCTGTTCGATCCCCTGGTGCGAGAGCTCCTCCTGCGAGAGGTGGTACAGGTTCTGCTCCATCGGCTCCGGCAGCTCGTAGCCCTTCTCCACCCCTTCGAGCCCCGCCTGCAGCATCCCGGCGAAGCAGAGGTAGGGGTTGGCGGCGGGGTCCGGGCAGCGCAGCTCGGCGCGGGTGGCCGACTCCTTGCCGGGGTGGTAGAGCGGCACCCGGATCAGCGCCGAGCGGTTGCGGCGCGACCAGGCGAGGTAGACCGGCGCCTCGAAGCCCGGCACCAGGCGCTTGTAGGAGTTGACCCACTGGGCGAAGAGCGGCGAGATCTCGCGCGCGTGCTTCAGCTGGCCGGCGATGAACGACTTCGCGATCGGTGAGAGGAAGTACGGGTCGTCGGCGTCGTAGAAGGCGTTCTTGCCATCTTTCGCGAGGCTCTGGTGCACGTGCATCCCGGAACCGTTCTCGCCGAAGAGCGGCTTCGGCATGAAGGTCGCGTGATACCCGTATTTCAGCGCGTACTCCTTGACCACGATCCGGTAGGTCATGCAGTCGTCGGCCATCTCGAGCGCGTTCTTGTAACGCATGTCGACCTCGTGCTGGGACGGCCCCACCTCGTGGTGGGTGTACTCGACGTGGATGCCCAGTTTCTCCAGCGCGAGGACGGTCTCGCGGCGCAGGTCGGAGCCCGCGTCGAGGGTCGTCAGGTCGAAGTAGCCGCCCTCGTCGAGCACCTCCGGCACGCCCGACTCCGGTTTCGAGGAGCGGAAGTAGAAGTACTCCAGCTCGGGGCCGATGTTGTACGCCTCGAAGCCCATCTCCTCCGCCCTTTTCAGCGCCCGCTGCATGATCCAGCGCGGATCGCCCTCGTAGGGACCGCCGCCGGGCACGCGGATGTCGCAGAACATGCGGGCGACCGCGTCCCGCTCCTCCGGGCGCCAGGGCAGCAGCGCGAAGGTGGTCGGGTCCGGGACCGCCAGCATGTCGGACTCCTCGATCGGGTTGAAGCCGGTGATCGAGGACCCGTCGAAGCCCATCCCGCCTTCGAAGGCGTCGTCGAGCTCGGAGGCGTTGACCGAGAAGCTCTTCAACTGCCCGAGGACGTCGGTGAACCAGAGCCGGACGAAGCGGACGTCGTGGTCCTTGACCAGCTGGATGACATCCTCAGCGGTCTGCGGTCGGTCTGCCATTGGTTGCGCTGCCTCCTTGGCTCTGGGCGTGGTGAGCGGGCAACGATAGGCGAACCGCGCGGCGGCGGCGCGGACGGATGATCCGGCGCGGCGCGCGTCGTCGGCGGACGGCTGTTGCAGATTTGAGCCAAAGCATGAACCGCCGATGTGCAGAGCGCCGTAAATCGGGTAGTCGGTTGCCGTAGTCCGTTGCCGTTTCAGCTGGCTTGAAACCGGTCACAAATGTCGGTATAACTTACGACACGTAAGTAAGAGGCTCAAAGTAAAGTAAAGGCCACGTAAAGGCTCTGTAAAGCGACATCCCCGCCAATCCACGAGCCAGAGACGAGAAGCAAGTTGACGGTAAAAACGGCAGTAAGCAGATTCCAGATCCATGATGAGCTGACGGCGCCCGACGAGAGCGCCCCGCTGATCAAGTCCATCCAGGCGGCCGGTGGGGCGGTCACCAAGTTCGTCGGCGTCCTCGCCGGCTCCCCCGCCGTCCTCCGGGCCTATACCCGCATGCGCTCCGAGCTGCGCGGCGGCGTGCTCCCTCAGGCGACCCGCGAGCGGATCGCCCTGGCCGTCGCCGAGCACCGTGAGGACAGCTACAGCATCGCCCAGCACGCCAAGTCGGCGCGCCGCGCCGGGCTCGGCCTCGACGAGGTCTCCCGCGCCCGCTCCTTCACCTCCGCCGACCCGAAGGAGGCGGCCCTCCTGCTCTATCTGAAGGAGGCGCTCGACGCCGAAGGTCCTCCGCCCCTCCACCTCCACGAGGAGGCGCGTGAGATCGGCTGGACCGACGAGGAGATCCTCGAGGCGGTCGGCCACCTGGCGCTCAACGAGTTCCAGAGCCTGATCGCGAGCGCGGCGGCGCTTCCGCAGGAACAGGCGACGCCACGGGTCCTCCCTGCGGCCGCCTAAAAGCTGAATCCACCAGGAATCGACGAGGCCCGGCGCGAGAGCGTCGGGCCTCTGTCGTTCAGGCGGTGAGTTCGCAGTCAGCCACGATATGCGTGGCTGACTGCGAACTCGCTTCGCGTCAGTCTTCCTCGACCAGCGTCGCCGTGTACAGCAGGCGCGCCGTGGAGTATTTGCAGCCATAGGTGGCGCGTTTGCCGACTTCTTCCTGCGGCTGTCCTTGGCGGATGTCGGTCGAGTTGGTGCAGGTGCCCGGCTCGCGGCTCGCCCGCCAGACGTTGTTGGCGCTCAGTTCCTGGGAGAAGATCGGCGCCCAGGTCAGCACCGTGATGCCGATGATGTCGCCCTTTTCGACCTTCAGCGAGGAGCCGAACTTGACCGTCTGGCCGAGGTAGGGCGTCAGCACCTTGACCGCGCCCTGGCGGCGCAGGTTGTAGCGCGGCGGGTTGGTGCCGGGGACGCGGCGGAGGATCGCCAACCGAGCCTCCGGGGGCGTGCCGAAGAATCCGTTGAAGAAGCTGCGCTGGCTGTTGGTCGGCTGGGCGAGAGTCAGCGTCCAGGACTTGATCGTGCCGTTGGTCTGCACCAGGAAGGGGTTCTGCGCCTGGCCGTTGGAGACCTGGAAGCCGGTCACGCTGCCGACCGCCTGACAGGGCAGGTCCGGGCAGGACGGGTCGGGCGTGCTGGAGGTGCCGCCGAGGGTCACGGTCGTCTTTTCGACCTGGCCGGCGGTGGCTACCGCCGCGAGCGAGATCGCGGCGACGAGGGCCCCGGCGAGGACGAGGGCGACCCGACGTCCCCGCCGCACGGGCGCGGTAAAAGCACGGTCGGAAGTCCTCGGCATGGGTACAGCTCCTCTCTCGAAACGGCTACTGAGCAGGGAACTTTAACCGCCGGGAGCGGAGAAAGATGCGGTGCCGAGGCCGTTCGGGGGGCTGCGAGGAGGGGCTAGAGGCCCTTGGAGGCGTATTCGATCGCGACCGCGTAGCGGATCCGACCGATACCTTCGAATTCCAGCGCTTCGGCGGCGGCGGAGGTGAGGTCCCAGGCGCGGCCTTTGACATAGGGACCGCGGTCGATGACCGGGGCGACGATCGAGCGGCCGTGCCAGACGAACTTGACCGGGGTGCCGCAGGGGAGCGTCTTGTTGGCGACGCCGATCGTGCTTGGGCGGAGGACCTGCCCGCAGGCGGTCGAGCGCCCCCACATGCTGGTCCCGCCGTACCAGCTGGCGCCGGCGAAGCGGTAAGGAGGGAAGGTGAGCTCGGCTTCGTTGTAGGTCGCGGCCGTGGGCGTCGTCGATTCGGTCGGTTCTTCGACCGGGACCGGAGCGGCGCTGGAGGCACCGCCGGTGGCGGCCTGGGCGCCCGGCGCGACGGCGAGGGCGAGGACGGCAAGGGCGCTTGCGAGCACGACGGCGCGCAGCAGGTTGGCCGTCCGGCCGGGGCCGGAGAATGCCGTGAAGAAGTTGATTGTCCGCGCGTGGCGGTTGGGGCTGTCGTTCATGCTCTTTCGAGGCGCTTGCGGGGTTAGCTGACGGGCTCGCGCTGAAAGAGCTGCGCTACACCGGCCGACGCCGGCGACTCGCCCCAACTAATTGGGTCCCCCGCTCTTCGCGATATGTAGGCGAAGATTCAGCGGAAGTTGGCGGCAGATTAGCAAACGCTAAGACAGAAAAATTGCGCCAGGGCCGGCCGCCGCCGTCGAGACTCCCGCAAAGAGCGCAATTTCCCATCGACTCCCCGCGCCAGGAGCCAAATTCCTGCACGCCGACGTGCGCCGCCTGACTCCTGCATTGATGGCCGAAAACTCAAGATCCGCTTGAGTTTCGGCCATCGACGCAGGAGGACAGGCGAAGCGACCGCGGATATAGGAAAGCCCCGCCGAGGCGGGGCTTTCCGACAGCGAGCCTGTAAGCCGGATCCTGTCGCGAGCGGACATCTATCTCGCCGGGCCGAAACCCTGGCGGGGCGCCGAAGCGCACCTGCGACCTACCTGGACCTCGCCGAGCCGGGTCGACGGTCCTGCTTGGCCTTGCACCGGGCGGGGTTTGCCTGGCCGTCGTGTCACCACGACGCCGGTGCGCTCTTACCGCACCTTTTCACCTTTGCCTGTACGCGGCTCACGTGTGGCCGCGCCATCGGCCGTATGTTTCTGTGGCACTTTCCCGCGGCTTTCGCCGGGTGGGCGTTACCCACCGCCCTGCCCTGTGGTGTCCGGACTTTCCTCGAAGGGTTGTCTCTCCCCCCGCGTCCGCTTGGCTCGCCCTCGAGATGTTAGGGCGTCATCGCAATGGCGCAAGGCGATCGAGGAGCCCGGAAGTCGACGCCCGGCGCCCGCGAAAGGGACGGGCAAGGGACCCGGCCCTCTCGTAGGCGGTCCGGGCAGGCTGTGACCGCCTACGAGAGGGCCGGGTCACGGGGAGAGGCCGAGGGTGCGGGTCCCGTGCGGGTCACGGCGGAGAGTCGCGAGGGGGACGCCGGGAACTCAACGTCCCCCGAGGGAAGGCGTCACGAAGTGACCCTTCCGTGAGGGCCGAGATGTCGATGGGCCGAAAAGCGCTCTATATCAGCGCTTTTCGGCCCATCGACCTGGGGGCGTGGTGGAGGCGTGACGTCTTTCCCCGGGAGGCGCGCGGGACCTGCGCACTTCCTGCCGAAAGCCTCGCGTCCTGGGCGTCTCGCGGCAAGCGGGCAGCCTGCCCGGGCCGCCGCGAGACGCCCGGGACGGGACCGTCCCCAATCGACCGCGCCCCGAAGCCTGCCGTCCCCCGCCGCAGGGGCCC
>MKSH01000164.1:0-871 GCA_001898095.1 Solirubrobacterales bacterium 70-9
TCGTGCTCTCGGTCGTCCTGGACTCCGAGCGCGGCACCTCCTTCCTCCTGGTGCTCGACGCCGAGGGGTTCACCGAGATCGCCCGCGCGGAGCTGCCGCACCCGGTGCTCCTCGGCTACCACGGGCGCTACGACACGAGCGCCTGAGTGCCGGCGCGACGCACGCGCCTCAGAGCATCAGCAGCCCGCGGGCCAGCAGCCACAGTGTGAATCCCAGCGAGGCGACCGCCGACGCGGTGACCGCGATCCGGTGCGCTCGGGTGCCCTCCTCGAGGATCCACGCGCGCACGACGAGCACCGCCAAGAGGATGCCCGCGCCCGCGGCGACGAAGGGGATGAGCAGGACCGGCCAGACCGCCGGAGGAAGGCCGAAGGCGAGGGCGAGCGGGTCCGCGTTCGCGGCGATCAGGGCGAGGATGCCGGCGTACAGGAGGTTCCCGCCGGCCGCCGCGCTCGCGGCGAGGATGGTCCCCGGAGGGGCGTCGCCCGACCGGCGTGCGGCGCCGCGGAGGACGTACAGGGCGGCGTAGACCAGCGTCCCGACGCTCGCGAGGAGGGCGGCGCCGAGGATCGCCAGCGGCAGCGGCGCGCGCTGCTGCACGAGGTCGCGATCGGCCCGGAACAGCGCCGTCGTCGGATCGATCTGCGCGGTGGTGAGGAAGGCGGGCGGCCGCAGCGACACGGTGCACTCCGCATCCGGCACCTCGGCGGGGTCCCGGAGGAAATCCGCGGCCACGCGGGCGGCGCAGCTGCGGGCCAGGGAGTCCGCGCGCGTTCCGGATCCGGTGAGGATGCCGTGCCCGGCGTGGGGGACGCGCACCACCGTTCCACGCTCGAGGCCTTCCGCCGCGGCATCCGACCAGGCGGGTGCC
>MKSH01000164.1:886-1128 GCA_001898095.1 Solirubrobacterales bacterium 70-9
GTGCCGGTCAGAAGGAGCGTCGGGATGCCGCTCGTCACCCGCTCCGCTTCGCTGCCGTCCCGTGCGGGGACACCCCAGGCCTCGCACTCGGCCGTGAGGGGAAGCCCCTCGGCCGCGGTGAACGGCACCTGCTCGGCGCAGACACGCGTGAGGTCGAGCCCGGCGCCGGTGGCCGTCAGGGCGTCCAGCCGGCGCTGCAGGAGCGGGACGATCGCCTCGGCGTTGCCGGAGGCGAGCTGGTC
>MKSH01000165.1 GCA_001898095.1 Solirubrobacterales bacterium 70-9
CTCCTCGACCGTGCAGCCGAGCTCGCGGAACGCCTCGACCGCGTCGAGGGTGTTCCGCCGCACCTCCTCGTCGACCTCGAAGTAGCCGTAGTCCATCGTGTAGGCGACCTTCCAGTCGCCGATCGACCCGTACTCCAGCGGCAGCGTGAGCGTTTCGCGCAGGGAGCACCCGTCGGCGACGTGCGGCCCCGACATCACGTTCTGGGCGAGGGCGGCGTCGGCGACCGTGCGGGTCATCGGCCCGTGGTGGACGAGGGTCTCGTAGGGGTGCTCGCGGTCGGTCGGGTTGCGACCGAAGGGCGGCTTGTAGCCGACGATCCCGGAGGCGGAGGCGGGGATGCGGATCGAGCCGCCGCCGTCGGTGCCGTCGGCGAGGATCGTCATCCCGGCGGCGACCGCCGCTCCCGAGCCGCCCGACGATCCGCCCGAGGTGTAGTCGACGTTCCAGGGGTTCCGGGTCGCCCCCCAGAGCGGGCTGTTGGTGATCGAAGAGTGGGTGAACTCCGGCGTCGTGGTGCGGATGTGCATGATCGCCCCGGCGTCGAGCAGGCGTTCGACGGTCGGCGCGGTGTTGGCGGCGACGAAGTCCTTGTTGATCCGCGAGCCGGCGGTGGTGATCTCGCCGTCGATCGGGTGCGACTCCTTGATCGCGACCGGGATCCCCTCCAGCGGTCGCGGCTCCCGGTCGCCGTCGCGGTAGACCGCCTCGGCGGCCCTGGCCTGCACGCGGGCCCGCTCGTAGTAGCGCGTGGTGATCGCGTTCAGCCGCGGGTTGACCGCCTCGGTGCGGGCGATCACCGCCTCCAGCAGCTCGACCGGGGAGAGCGTCCCGGCCTTGAAGGCATCGATCGCCTCGGTCGCCGACATGTAGCAGAGGTCGAGATCGGCGTCGGCGGGCGAGGTTGCGGCTGGTGGCATCGATCACTCCTGGTGGGCTTGCGATCAGTGAAAGACTCTAACGCTCAGTAACAACGGGCGCCAGCGTAACGTGCGCGCCGATAGCTGTCAAACCAGAGGGGCGTCGATGCGCTTCGAGGCCGAAACGCGGCGGCGAAGAGGTGCGAAGACGGGTCGCTAGGAGCCGGCGACGAGCTGCTCGGCGGGGCGCTCGAGGCCGAGCTGCGAGCGCAGTTCGGCGGCGGCGTCACGGATCGCCGCGCCCGCCGCTTCGACTTCGGCCGGGTCGATCCGGTGGACCACGAAGCTGACGCTCAGCGCGAAGATCGGGTCGTCGTCGGGCCCGAAGACGGCGGCGCCGGCGCAGATCAGGTCGTCCTCCGCCTCCTGGCGATCGACCGCGTAGCCGCGCTTCTTCACCTCGGCCAGGTCGGCGTCGAGGGCCTTCAAGGTGGTCAAGGTGTTGCCGTTGAATTTCGGCATCCCGACCCGCTTGAGCAGCGCCTGGCGCTCGTCGACCGGCATCTGCGCGAGCATCGCCTTGCCCAGCGCCGAGGCGTGCCAGGGGTCGGGTCGGCCGATCTCGGTGACCTTGCGGAGGTTCCGCGTCCCTTCCAGGGTCTCGACGATGATCAGCTGGTCGCCGCTCCGCAGGCCCATGTTCACGGTCTCGTCGAATTGCGCCAGCAGCCGCCGCATCACCGGCAGCGTCGACTCGCGCGGGACCCGGTTGTTCAGCGCCTGCTGGCTGAGCCGGAAGAGCTCCCAGCCGAGCCGGTAACGCCCCTCCTTGGTGCGCGCGACCAGCCCCGTGTTCACGAGGCTGGAGAGGTAGCGCAGCGCGGTCGCCTCGCTGAGCTCGACCCGGCGGGCGATCTCGGCGAGCGTGAAGGTGTTTTCGGAGTCGAACGCGCGCAGGACCCGGACGGTCCTGTCCACCCCCTCCAGCGTCGTCGGACGCTTGGTCCCATTCGTCGCCACTGAATGAAAGACCCTATCAGTCTCCGTATCCGCCCCGGCGGGCCGACTCAGACGCCGACGGGCTGCTCCAGCCCCAGCCGCGCGCGGAGCTTGGCGGCGGCGTCGCGGACCGCCCCGCCGACCGAGTCGTAGTCGGCCTCGTCGACCCGGAAGGCGACGAAGCTGATGCTGATCGCGAACAGCGGCTCGCCTTCGCGGCCGGCGATCGCGGCGCCGAAGCAGGTCAGGTCTTCCTCCGACTCCTGCAGGTCGACGGCGTAGCCGCGTTCCCGCGTCTTCGCCAGGTCGGCCTCCAGCGCCGCCCGCGTCGAGAGCGTGTTCTTCATCAGCTTCGGCGTGCCGGTGCGGGCAAGCAGCGCTTTGCGCTCGTCCTCGGGCATCAGCGCCAGCATCGACTTGCCGAGGGCGGAAGCGTGCCACGGATCCCGCTGCCCGATCTGGGTGACCTTTTTCAGCGAGCGGTCCCCTTCCAGCGCCTCGACGATGACCAGGCGGTCGCCCTCGCGGACGGCGAGGTTGACGGTCTCGTTGTACTGGTCGAGCAGGCCCTCCATCACCGGCAGCGCCGCCTGGCGCGGGACCCGGTTGGCGACCGCGGTCTGGCCGAGGCGGAAGAGCTCCCAGCCGAGGCGGTAGCGGCCCGCCTCGGTCCGTTCGACGAACCCGGCGCTGACCAGGCTGGTCAGGTAGCGCAGCGCGGTCGCCTCGCTGAGCCCGACCTTGCGCGAGATTTCGACCAGGTTGAAGCTCTCCTTCGAGTCGAAGGCCTGCAGGACCCGCACCGTCCGGTCCACGCCCTCGAGCGTCACCGGTTTCCCCTTCTTGCCCCCCTCAGCAGCCATCCAACTCCGAAATATAGAGGTGCCGCCCTCCATCCGCGCTCAGCCGAACTCCTCCCATACGTTTCATCAGTCAGAGAGAGCTTTCAATCACTGAAGCGGAAGGACCCAGTGCCAGTAGCGCGTGGTTCGGGGGGCTTGCGGCCGGGGTCGGGTGGCGCGGTTCGAGGCGCCCGCGGCCGGGGACGGCGAAATCCGGAGGCCTGCGGCGGGGGACGGGCGGCGCGGTTCGAGGGGCCTGCGGCCGGGGACGGCGTACTCCGGAGGCCCTGCGGCCGGGACCGGCCGTCCCGGGCGTCTCGGAGGCGACCCGGGCAGGCTGTGGCCGCCTCCGAGACGCCCGGGACGCGAGGCTTCCGTGGGGGAGTGCGCAGGTTCGGCGTGTTTGCGGGGGATCCGTCGCACCTCTAGGGCGCCGAGGGCGGTGCGTTCGCACTTTCCCGTACATGGGACGGGAAAGTGCGAACGCACCGGGGGATGGGGCGGCGGGAGGGTCGCGGGCTTGACGATCTCCTCACTTCCTTGAGGGAGATGAGGGGGACGTCGCCCGGACGTGCGCCTTCGCGGGGGCTCCGGCACCGTCCCGGACCTCCGTTCGCTCTTTGTTCGCCATACCCGTACAAGCAGCGAACGGAGCGCGGGGACCTGCGACAGGCGTGACGTATTCCCTGAAGAGACGTGACGTTCCCGACGCCTTCCTCACGGACCTCCCCCGGGACCCGCACGGGACGCGCACCCTCTCCTTCTCCCCAGGGGACGGCCCTCTCATAGGCGGTCACAGCCTGCCCGGACCGCCTATGAGAGGGCCGCGTCCCTTGCCGTCCCTCGCACCCCGACCGTCCACACGACGCCGCCGCGTCGAGAATCGTCCAACCGATGATCGATAGGCCGATTGAACATAATCGAGTAGGATTTGGGCGTGGCTTCAGGGGTGAACGTCGAGGATGGGGAGCTCAAGCGGGTCTCGACCGTCGACGCCTTGGTGGAGGCCATCGGGGGGCGGGTGCTTGACGGGTCTTTCGAGCCTGGAGCCGCCTTGCGGGAGCCGGAACTTTGCAGTCAGTACGGGGTCAGCAGGCACTCGCTGCGCACGGCGCTGCAGCAGCTCAACCACGAAGGGCTGGTGCGGCTGGTCGCCAATCGCGGCGCCTTCGTGCCCTCGTTCGACGCCCAGGACATCCAGGACCTCTTCGCGCTGCGGTCGATCCTCGAGTGCGGGGCGCTGGAACGGCTGGCGGTCGCCGATGCCGGCGCGGTGGAGCCGGTGCGGGCGAGCGTCGAGGCGCTGGAGGCGATGCCCGCCAGCGCCACCTGGGGCGAGATGCGCGACGCCGACATGGCCTTCCACCGGGCGATCGTCGAGTCGATCGGCAACCCGCGGGTGTCGCGCGCGCACGATGCGGTGATCACCGAGTCGCGGCTCTGCCTGCGCCAGCTGCGGTCGGAGTACGAGGAACACGAGCGGGTTGCCGGCCAGCACAAGGAGATCCTCCAGGCGCTGCTCGACCGGCGCGCCGATCAGGCCAAGCAGCTGCTCGAAGACCACCTCGACGAGGCCTGCGCCAACTTGGTCGAGGCGCAGCGCAGCGCCGCCAAGGGCGCCTCCCCGGTCAGCTGACCGGGGGCGTCGACTCCGCCATCGCCGCCTTCAGCGCCCGGACCCGGAGGACGAAGCGGTTGCGGCGCTCGGCCAGCTCCTCGTTGGAGAAGTCGCCCCACAGCTCGGCCACCCCGTCGACGGCGAGCTGGATGTCGGCCTCGCTGATCGGGTCGTTCACGACCGACAGCTCGCGCCAGACCGCGGCGGTGTAGTCGCCGAACTTTTCGAGGTCGTCGCGGACCCCGTCGGCGTTCGTCGCCTCCACCCCGTAGGGACCGAGCAGCGCCCAGCGCAGGCCGAGGCCCTCGCTCACCGCGCGGTCGATGTCGGCGACCGAGGCGACGCCTTCGCGGGCGAGGCTCACCGCCTCGCGCAGCAGCGCCAGCTGGATCCGGTTGAGGACGAAGCCGTAGACCGGCTTGAGGACGACGATAGGCGTCTGCCCGACCGCGGCGAGGAAGGCGCGCGCCGCCTCGATCAGATCCGGCGGCGTCGCCGACCCGCCGACCAGCTCGACCAGCGGCACGATGTGCGGCGGGTTGGTCGGGTGGGCGACCAGGCAGCGCGCCCGGCTCTCCGGGCTCACCTGCTCGAAGATCTCATCCGGCGGCAGCGCCGAGGCGCTGGAGGCGAGGATCGCGTCGGGCCGGGTGAATTCGTCCAGCGTCTTGAAGACTTCGCGCTTCAGGTCGATCAGCTCGGGCACGCACTCCTGCACGTAGTCGGCGTCGCCGACCGCCGCCGCGAGGTCCGCCTCGCAGGCGATCCGCTCGAGGCTCCCCTCGACGTCCACCCCCTCGCCGGCGCCCGCTTCCGCCGCGCACAGCTCCAGCTCGGCGCGGGCCCGCTCGCCGAACGCGTCGAGCTGCGCCGGGTCGGAGTCGGTGACCGTCACCTGGTAGCCCGCGCGGCTGAAGACCACCGCCCAGCCGAGGCCGATCAGCCCGGCGCCGACGATCGCGACCCGCTCGATCGGCCCGTTCATGCAGCCACCCCGGCCTTGGCCGCCCACGGACCCAGTTCGCCGCGCAACTGGTCCGGGGTGACGATCGGGCGGGCGACGCGGTCGGCGAGCTCGACCGCGACCCGGACCAGCTCCGCGTTCGAGGTCGCCTGCGCGTCGCGGCGGAGGCGGATGTTGTCCTCCAGCCCGACCCGGCAGTCCATCCCGGAGGAGAAGGCGATCGCGGCGAAGCGGAACTGGGTCGGGAAGCCGAGCCCGGCGACGGCCAGCGCACCGAGGTCGTCGCCGAGGATCCGCTCCGCCGCGTCGGCCATCAGCCCGAAGTCCCCGGTCGCGTTGCCCGCCCCGCCGAGCACGCCGAGGACCAGTTGCAGGCGGACCGGCGGCTCCAGCGTCCCCTCGTCGATCAGGTAGCGGGCCATCGCGATGTGTCCCAGGTCGTAGGCCTCGAGCTCCGGCGTCACGCCGAGCTCACGCAGCGTCGCGGCGAATTCGCGCAGCGTGCTCAGGGTGTTCACGAAGGTGCCGTCGCCGGAGGTCTCGAGCACGGCGCGCTCCCAGTCGGAGCCGACCTCGGGCCAGCGCTCCCGGTTCGGGAAGCCCTCGTAGTTCATCGTCCCGA
>MKSH01000166.1:0-178 GCA_001898095.1 Solirubrobacterales bacterium 70-9
CCCGCGGTGAGGGCGAACGCCGGGTTGACGCCGGCACTGCCGCCGAACAGGAAGCTGACGTTCATCAGCAGCCCGAGCACCAGCAGCGTGCCGATCGTGAGCTCGACGAACGGGATGATCGGCCCGATCCAGCGGTAGCCGCCGTCGGCCACGTACTGCAGCCACGCCTTGTTCCAGC
>MKSH01000166.1:190-440 GCA_001898095.1 Solirubrobacterales bacterium 70-9
CGATGACGCTGGGATGGGCACCCTTCATGCCGGCGAGCGCGCCCTTGGCGAACCCCTGCACGGCCGCCCCGCTGCGCCAGGGGCCGTAGCTGCCGAACTTCTCGAGGCTCGCCTCCAACCACTGCCATCCCAGCAGCACCCGCACGATCAGCCAGAACGTCCCCGAGACCGGGTTCCGCGAGGCGAAGAGCGTCCGCGCCCATGACCAGGTCTCGACCAGCGGTTGCGGAGTCGTCCGCGGATCAGTCGT
>MKSH01000166.1:621-1200 GCA_001898095.1 Solirubrobacterales bacterium 70-9
CGATCGCCTCGCTCGGCCAGGCCCCCAAGCATCACCTCGCCGACCCTGCCCTCGCCGCTCGGCTCCTCGGCGTGAACGCGGCGGCGCTGGTCAGCTCTCCGAGCCCGGACGGCCCGCTCATCCCGCGCGACGGCACACTGCTCGGCGCACTCTTCGAGGGGCTCGTGACGCTGTCGGTCCAGGTCTACGCGGCTGTGGTCGGTGCACGGGTCAGTCACCTGCGCACGAAAGGGGGCGACCACGAGGTCGACCTGGTGGTCACCCGCGACGACGGGCGGCTCGTGGCACTCGAGGTCAAGCTCGCTCCGGTTCCGACGGACGAGGACGTCCGGCATCTCAGGTGGCTCAAGGAGCGGGTCGGCGACGACCTGCTCGATGCTGCGGTGATCACCACCGGGCCGGCTGCCTACCGACGGCCCGACGGGATCGCTGTGATCCCGGCCGCGCTCCTCGGTGCCTGATCTCAACGTCGTGCGACGTCCTGCGACCCCTCCTCGGTGGGCTCGCCTGCGGCGTCACACCGCCCAGCCGAGCGCGGAGCGCCGGCACAGCCCACGGGAACCGACCTCGTGGCTCAGG
>MKSH01000167.1:0-4042 GCA_001898095.1 Solirubrobacterales bacterium 70-9
CTCCACCTACGACGCGGCGATGCCGACGCCGATCCCCGACAAGGGGAAGGTGCTGAACCGGATGTCGGCGTTCTGGTTCGACCTGACCAAGGACATCGTCCCCAACCACTTCATCTCCGACGACGTGCCCGGGGACGTCGTCGACCGGGCGATGCGGGTGAAACGGCTGGAGATGTTCCCGGTCGAGTGCATCGTCCGCGGCTACCTGACCGGCTCCGGCTGGAAGGAATACAAGGAGGGCGGATCGGTCTGCGGGATCGAGCTGCCGCCGAACCTGATCGAGTCCGACAAACTGCCCGAGCCGATCTTCACCCCTTCGACCAAGGCCGAGATCGGCGACCACGACGAGAACGTCGACTTCGACCGCGCCGCCGAGATCATCGGCGACCGGGCGCTGCTGGAAGAGCTGAGTCGAGTCTCGATCGAGGTCTACAAGGCGGGCGCCGAGCAGGCGGCCCAGCACGGGATCCTGCTCGCCGACACGAAGTTCGAGTTCGGCAAGTCGGCGGGCGCCGAGATCGTCCTCGGCGACGAGGTGCTGACCCCGGACTCCTCGCGCTTCTGGCCGGCCGACTCCTGGGAGCCCGGGAAGACGCCGCCCTCCTTCGACAAGCAGTACGTGCGCGACTGGGCGACCGCCCAGGGCTGGGACAAAAAGCCGCCCGCGCCGGAGCTGCCGCCGGACGTGGTCGAGCAGACCCGGGCCAAATACGTCGAGGCCTACGAGCGGATCACGGGGCAGAGCTTCTGAAGGCGCGGGTCCTGATCCGTCCCAAGGAGGGGATCCTCGACCCGCAGGGCAAGGCGGTCGAGCGGGCGCTGCCGGCGCTCGGCTTCGAGGGCATCGGGCACGTCCACGTCGGGCGGATGGTGGAGTTGGAGGCCGACGACCTGGACCAGCTCGGCGAGCTCTGCGAGAAGCTGCTCGCCAATCCCCTGATCGAGGACTACGAGATCCAGCCCCTGTGATCTGGGGCGTCCTCCAGTTCCCGGGTTCCTGTGACGAGCGGGACGCGCTGAACGCCTGCGAAGTGGTGGGCGGCGAGGCGCGGCTGATCTGGCACGACGAGCGCGACCTCGGCGGCGTCGACGGGATCGTCGTCCCCGGCGGCTTCTCCTACGGCGACTACCTGCGTGCCGGGGCGATCGCCCGCTTCTCCCCGGCGATGGAGGCGGTCGCCGAGCTGGCCGCGGCGGGTGGCCCGGTGCTGGGGATCTGCAACGGCTTCCAGGTGCTCTGCGAGGCGGGCCTCCTCCCCGGCGCCCTGCTCCGCAACCAGGAGCTCCGCTTCATCTGCAAGCAGGCCGACCTCCTCGTCGTTGATGGGCCGAAAAGCGCTGATATAGAGCGCTTTTCGGCCCATCAACAAGTGCTGTCGATTCCGATGAAGCATGGGGAAGGGCGGTATTACGCGCCGGACGCGATGCTGGACGAGATGGAAGCGAAGGGGCAGGTTGCGTATCGCTATGCGGACGGGCACAACGCGAACGGGTCGGTGCGTGACATTGCCGGGGTTCGCAACGAGCGGGGCAACGTGGTCGGGCTGATGCCGCACCCCGAGCACGCGGTCGATCCGCTGACCGGCTCGATCGACGGGCGCAAGGTCTTCGAAGCGCTGGAAGGGTTCGCCTGATGACGGGCGACTCCACCATGCCCAGACATCGCGAGCTCGGCCTCACCGACTCCGAGTACGACCTGATCGTCGAGAAGCTGGGGCGCGAGCCGAACGCGGTCGAGTTGGCGATGTTCAGCCTGCTCTGGTCCGAGCACTGCGCCTACAAGCACTCGCGCAAGCTGCTCGGCCGGCTGCCGACCGACGGCCCGCGCGTGGTGATGGGGCCGGGCGAGAACGCGGGCGCGGTCGACGTCGGCTCCGGCTACGCGGTCGCCTTCAAGGTCGAGTCCCACAACCACCCGAGCGCGGTCGAGCCTTTCCAGGGCGCGGCGACCGGTGTCGGCGGGATCCTCCGCGATGTCTTCGCGATCGGCGCCCGTCCGATCGCCGTCCTTGACAGCCTCCGCTTCGGCGAGCTCGACTCGGTCCGCTCGCGCCACCTGCTCGACGGCGCGGTGCGCGGGATCGGCCACTATGGCAACTCGATCGGGGTGCCGAACGTCGGCGGCGAGATCTACTTCGAGGAGCCCTACGAGCACAACTGCCTGGTCAACGCGATGTGCATCGGCTTCGCCAAGACCGAGGCGATGGTGCGCGCCGCCGCCGCCGGGATCGGCAACACGGTGGTGCTGATGGGGGCGACCACGGGCCGCGACGGGATCGGCGGCGCCTCGGTGCTGGCCTCGGCCGAGCTCGGCGAGGGCGACGACGCGAAGCGCCCGACCGTGCAGGTCGGCGACCCGTTCGAGGAGTCGAAGGTGCTCGAGTGCTGCCTCGAGTTGCTGGAGAAGGGGCTGCTCGTCTCGCTGCAGGACCTCGGCGCCGCCGGCCTTACCTCCTCGGCGGGTGAGATGGCCTCGGCGGGCGGGGTCGGGATCGACATCGACGTGGCGAAGGTGCCGCTGCGCGAGGCCGACATGGAGCCCTTCGAGATCATGGTCTCGGAGTCCCAGGAGCGGATGCTGGCGGTGGTCGAACCGAGCCGGGTCGCCGAGGTGCGGGCGATCTGCGACAAGTGGCAGACCGGGTCGGCGGAGATCGGCGTCGTCACCGACAGCGGCCGCGTGCGCATCCTCAAGGCGGGCGAGGTCGTCGGCGACATGCCGGTCGAGGCGCTGGTGGACGGTTGCCCGCTGTATGACCTGGAGCCGGAGGCGCCCGCCGGCTGGATCTACGGCAACCGCCAGACGCTCGCCCCGAGCGCCGACTCCGAGGCAACCCTGCTCGCCCTGCTGGCGGCGCCAAGCATCGCCTCGAAGCAGTGGATCTTCCAGCAGTACGACTCGATCGTGGGATCGCGCACCGTGCGCCGTCCCGAGGCCGCCGACGCCGCCGTCCTGCAGCTGCCCGAGTCGGGCAACGCGATCGCGGTCTCGATCGACGGCAACGGCCGGCGGGTCGCCTGCGAGCCGTACAACGGCACCGTCGAGGCGGTGCTCGAGTGCGCCCAGAACCTCGCTTGCGTCGGCGCCGAGCCGCTCGGCCTGACCAACTGCCTGAACTTCGGCAACCCGGAGAAACCGGTGCCCGCCTGGCAGCTCGACCGCGCGATCAGCGGCCTCGCCGTGGTCTGCGAGGAGCTCGGCGTGCCGGTCGTCGGCGGCAACGTGTCCCTCTACAACGAGGGCCCCGACGGGCCGATCTACCCGACCCCGGTGGTGGCGATGGTCGGCGAACTTCCCAACCCGGCCCAGACGGCGCCGATGGGCTTCGCCAAGGCGGGCGACGCGATCGCGCTGCTCGGTCCCTTCGCCCCCACCCTGCAAGGCTCAGAGTTGGCGAAGCAGCGCGGCGAGCTGGCCATGGGACTGCCGGAACCCGACGTCGCCGCGGTCGCCGCCGCCTGCGCGACGGTGCGCGAGGCGGTCCGCGCCGGGCGCGTCGCCTCCGCCCACGACGTCTCCGACGGCGGCCTCGCCTGCGCGCTGGCCGAGTCGGCGATCTCCTCCGGCCTCGGCTTCCGCGCCGACCTGCAAGACCTGCGCGAGCGCGGCTGCTCGCCCGAGGAGGCGCTCTTCGGCGAGGGCACCGGCGGCTTCGTCCTCAGCGGCGAGCGGACCGAGCTGGAGGCGCTCGGGGCGCTGGTGATCGGCGAGGTCGGCAGCACCACGATCGAGCTCGCCGCCGGTGACCGCAGCCTCGTCATCGGCCTGGTCGACGCGACCGAGGCCTGGCGCTCGCTCGACGCGCGCGCCGAAGCCGTCGCCTAGGGCTCGACAGCAGCGCACCGCAGGCTTCGAAGGGATGACGCGCCTCCGGCTTCCGCCGCGGGGCTCGGAGCGCGTGGCGGGTGACGACGAGGCGGGCCGGGGACGCGGTGCTTCGGGGCGCTTGCGGCCGGGGACGGCGGGTTTCGGGGCCCCTGCGGCCGGGGACGGTCCCGTCCTGGGCGTCTCGCGGCGGCCCGGGCAGGCTGTGGCCGCCGC
>MKSH01000167.1:4080-4618 GCA_001898095.1 Solirubrobacterales bacterium 70-9
CCTTCGAGGTGGCGCGACAGGGCTCCGCGACCCGCTGTGGAGCTTTTCTCTCGCATAGAGAGAGTTTCTCTCCACAGCAAAGGGCTGACCGATGGGACAGGTGTGACGTCTCATTAAGGAACCTGGAGTTCCGCACCGGACCCGCGCACTCCGCACGGACCTCCCCCGTGACCCGCACGGGACCCGCGCCCTCGCCCCTCTCCCCGAAGGACGGCCCTCTCGTAGGCGGTCACAGCCTGCCCGGACCGCCTACGAGAGGGCCGCGTCCCTTTCCCGTCCCTTCCCCGTCCTCACCTCGTCCCTTCCGAGAAACGTTTAGCAACCGCGGTCCCAGGGGATTCATCAAGAAGGCCTCCGGCCCGACGCCGGGAGCTCGTCTATGGGAGAGAGACTCGAAACCCGCCGGGCGAAGCATGCTCTGGCGGCGGTGTTGGCCGCCGCCTTGGCAGGCGCCGTGCTGAGCGCCTGCGGCGGATCGAGCGGCGGGCCGCCGCAGCTGACCTTCTTCGTCGCGATCCAGCCGGGCGGGACGATCGAA
>MKSH01000167.1:4636-5171 GCA_001898095.1 Solirubrobacterales bacterium 70-9
GCCAGGCCCGCGAACAGCTGGTCCGCCGCCTCGGGGCGAAGGACTCCTCGATCGACATCATCGGCCTCGACGTTATCCTGACCAGCGAATTCGCCAACGCGGGCTGGATCGCGCCTTGGCAGGGCAAGGACAAAGAAGAGGCGTCGAAGAACGTCTTCAAGAGCGTCCTGCGCACGGCGACCTTCGAAAACGAACTGTACGCGGCGCCGTTCAACACCAACACGCAGCTGCTCTGGTACCGCAAGGACCTCGTCCCGAAGCCGCCGGAAACCTGGGACGAAATGATCGAAATGGCCGAAGAACTGCCGGAAGCTGGGCAGGTCCAGGTCCAGGCGGAACGCTACGAGGGCTACACGGTGTGGGTGAACGCGCTGATCGAAAGCGCCGGCACGCCGATCCTCTCCGGCCCCGAAGAAGTCGACCTCGAACAGAAGCCGACCGAAGAAGCGCTGGAAGTGATCGGCAGGCTGGCGCACTCCTCGGCCGCCTCGCCGGAACTCCCGACCTCCAACGAGGACAGCGCCCGGCTGGCCTT
>MKSH01000167.1:5243-5787 GCA_001898095.1 Solirubrobacterales bacterium 70-9
GCTCGGCGGCTTCAACCTCGCGGTCAGCGCCTACTCGAGCCATCAGAAGCAGGCCTTCGAAGCGGCGCTCTGCCTCTCCGGCGAAAAGAGCGAGGAAACCGCGGTGGAACTCGACGGGTTGCCGCCCTCGCACGAGAACCTCTACGACAGCAAGGTGGTGAAGAAGGCGTATCCGGGCTTCGCCGGGCTGGTCCGCGAAGAGGTCGAAGCGGCGGGGCCGCGGCCGGGGACCCCCGCCTACCAGGACGTCACCTCGGCGATCCAGCGCGCCCTGCACCCGCCGGAAAGCATCCCCGCCGAAGGCGTGGAAGGTAAGTACGAAGAACTGAAGGAAGACCTCGAAGAGGCAGTCAAGCGGGAAGGGCTCCTCTGATGGAGGCGAGCGCACACAGCGCCCGAACTCCAGCGGCGCAGCCCGGCAAGAAGAGCTCGCGGACCCGGTCGGAACGCAAACTCGCCTGGATGCTGTGCGCGCCGGCGGTCGTGGTGATGCTCGCCGTCACCGCCTATCCGATCGTCTACGCCTTCATCCTCTCGCTGCAGA
>MKSH01000167.1:5797-11417 GCA_001898095.1 Solirubrobacterales bacterium 70-9
TGTGGTGGATGGACGTCTTCAACACTCTGATCATCATGGTGATCTCGGTGGGGATCGAGCTGGTGCTGGGGATGGTGATCGCGCTGGTCATGCACCGGGCGATCTTCGGCCGCGGCGTCGTCCGCACCGTGGTCCTGATCCCCTACGGGATCATCACCGTGGTCGCGGCCTTCGCCTGGCAGTTCGCCTTCGCCACCGAAACCGGCTTCGTCAACAACCTGCCCTTCATCGCCGACGAAAAAAACTGGTTCGGCGGCCACATCTCCTCGCTCGCCGTGATCATCATGGCCGAGATCTGGAAAACGACGCCGTTCATGGCGCTGCTGCTGCTGGCCGGGCTGGTGACGATCCCGAACGAGCTCTACGAGGCGGCGAAAGTCGACGGCGCCTCCGCCTGGCAGCGGTTCCGCAAGATCACCCTGCCGCTGATGAAGCCGGCGATCCTCGTCGCGGTGCTGTTCCGCACGCTCGAGGCCTCGCGCGTCTTCGATTCGATCTTCATCATGACCCGCGGCGCGCAGAACACCGAATCGGTGTCGATCCTCGGCTTCAACCAGCTGATCAACCGGCTGAACCTCGGGCTCGGCTCGGCGATCTCGGTGCTGATCTTCCTCGGTGTGGTGTTGATCGCCTTCCTCTTCATCAAAGGCTTCGGCGTGAAGGTCGAAGAAGGGCGACCGGGAGGCTGAGATGAAGGTAGGAGCCCGCGAGTACTCACTGTGGACGATCGCCATCGCGCTGGTGCTGATCTTCGCCCTGGTGCCGGTCTTGTGGCTGCTGTCGATCTCGCTGAAACCGCCGAGCGAGATCACCGACCAGCGGCTGATCCCCAGCAGCATCTCCTTCGACAACTACAAGTCGCTGTTCGAAGGCGGCTGGAGCGGCCCCTTCCTGCGACCGCTGATCAACTCGATCGCGATCGCCCTGATCACCACCGTGGTGGCGATCTTCCTCGCCTCCTTCACCGCCTACGCGATCGCGCGGCTGGAATTCCCGGGCAAGCGGCTGATCCTCGCGGGCGCCCTGGCGATCGCGATGTTCCCGCCGATCTCCACCGTCGGCCCGCTCTTCGACATGTGGCGGGCGATCGGCATCTACGACACCTACCTGGGGCTGATCATCCCCTACCTCACCTTCTCCCTGCCGCTGGCGGTGTACGTGTTGGTGGCCTTCTTCCGCGAGATCCCCTGGGACCTCGAGCAGGCCGCCCAGGTCGACGGCGCCACCCCCTGGCAGGCGTTCCGCAAGGTGATCATGCCGCTCGCCGCGCCCGGCATCTTCACCCCCGCGATCCTCGTCTTCATCTTCTGTTGGAACGACTTCGTCTACGCGATCTCGCTGACCTCGTCGGACAACAGCCGCACCGTCCCCGCGGCGCTCGCCTTCTTCACCGGCGAATCGACCTTCACCGAACCGACCGGCTCGATCGCCGCCGCGGCGATCGTGGTGACGATCCCGATCATCGTCTTCGTCCTCATCTTCCAGCGCCGGATCGTCTCCGGCCTCACCGCCGGCGCCGTCAAGGGATAAAGGAGCCCCCGCAATGTCAGAGATAGTCCTCGATGGTGTGACCAAAGTGTTTGACGACGGCTACGAAGCCGTCAAGGACCTGAACCTCGACATCGCCGACGGCGAGTTCGTGATCCTCGTCGGGCCATCCGGCTGCGGCAAGTCGACGGCGCTGCGGATGATCGCCGGGCTCGAGGACATCTCCGCCGGGGAGCTGAAGATCGATGACGAAGTCGTCAACGACCGCTCGCCGAAGGATCGCGACATCGCGATGGTCTTCCAGAACTACGCGCTTTACCCGCACATGACCGTGCGCGAGAACATGGGCTTCGCGCTCAGCCTCGCCGGGGTCGACAAGGCCGAGATCGACCGCAAGGTGGAGGAGGCGGCAGCGACGCTCGACCTCACCCAGCACCTCGACCGCAAGCCCGCCAACCTCTCCGGCGGCCAGCGCCAGCGCGTGGCGATGGGGCGGGCGATCGTCCGCGACCCGAAAGTCTTCCTCATGGACGAGCCGCTCTCCAACCTCGACGCGAAGCTGCGGGTGCAGATGCGGACCGAGGTCGCCCGCCTCCAGTCGGACCTGGGGACGACGATGATCTACGTCACCCACGACCAGACCGAGGCGATGACGCTCGGCGACCGGGTCGCGGTGATGCGGGCCGGCGTCCTCCAGCAGGTCGGCTCGCCGGAAGAGCTCTACACCAAGCCCCGCAATCTCTTCGTCGCCGGCTTCATCGGCTCGCCGGCGATGAACTTCATGCCCGCCGAGGTGGTCGACGGCAAGATCAAGCTGCCGCTGGGCGAAGTCGACCCGTCCCAGGTCGATGGGCTCGACGCGCCGCCCTCGGGCAAGGTCGTCGCCGGGATCCGGCCGGAGAACTTCGAGGACGCGGCAATCGTCCAGGACTCGGTGAAGACCGAACGCGGGCTGACCTTCGAGGCCGAGATCGACTTGGTCGAGTCGCTCGGCTCCGACCTCTACGCCTACTTCCACATCGAGTCCGAGGGCGTCCAGTCCGACCAGCTGGCCGACCTGGTCGGCGAGCGCCTCGCCGAGACCGGCGCCGCGGGCCTGCGCGAGGGCGAGGAGCAGATCGTCGCCCGCCTCGAGCCGACCTCGAAAGTCCGCCGCCGCCAGACCGCCGAGCTCTGGGCCGACACCCGCAAACTGCACCTCTTCGACCCGGAGAGCGGCGAGCGCCTCTGATCGGCGGGGCGACGCCGACCCTGAGGGCGCGGTGCCCGCCCCGCAACCCGCGGCCCCGCACCGATTTGATGGGGCGTATGCGGGCCGGCCGGGATCACCTGATCCAGGAGAAATTGGTCGCCTTCCGCGCCTCGAGCGAAACCGAATACCAGGTGGTCGGCGAAAGCGCGCTGGAAACGACGGCGGTCGCCACCGACGTGATCGGCCACCTGACCACGCGCAAGATGGGCGTGCGCCTGCCCGACTTCCTGCGGAGGGCGCCACGGACCGGTGTACCGTCTTCCCATGGCAACGGTCTTCGAGCGCCTCGACGAGCATCAGCGCGAGTGGATCGCGCGGCAGCACCTCTTCTTCGTCGCCACCGCACCACTCGCCGGCGACGAGCGGGTGAACTGCTCGCCGAAGGGGCCGATCGGGACCTTCCGCGTCCTCGACGACCACACCGTCGCCTACCTCGACATGGTCGGCTCGGGTGCCGAGACCGTCGCCCACCTGCGCGAGAACGGGCGCATCGTCGTCATGTTCTGCGCCTTCGACGGGCCGCCCCGCATCCTCCGCCTGCACGGCCGCGGCGAGATCGTCCCGGCCGACGACCCCCGTTTCGCCGACCTCTACGAGCGGGCCGACTTCGACGCCCCGCACGACATCGAGGCCGCCCGCCGGGCGGTGATCCTGGTCGAGGTCGAGCGGATCGCCGACGCCTGCGGCTACGGCGTGCCGCTGATGTCCTACGAGGGCGAGCGCGAGCACGCCGAGGCCTGGGCGGCGAAGAAGATCCGCGTCGGCGGCGACAAGGCCCTCGACGAGTACATGGCGGAGAAGAACACCGTCAGCATCGACGGCCTGCCCGCGTACGAGGTGGGGTAGCGCGGGGCGGCCGGGGGCCACGGCGGGTAAGGGACCCGGCCCTCTCGTAGGCGGTCCGGGCAGGCTGTGACCGGCCTACGAGAGGGCCGGATCTCCGAGGAGAGGCGAGGGTGCGCGTCCCGTGCGGGTCACGGGAAGATCCGCGACGAAGGCGATGGGAACGCCACAGGGACGTGAGCCTTCCGCCACAGGTCCCCTTGGTGCGTCACTGAAGCGTCACGTCCCTCCCCGCATACGCGCGGACCCTGCGCACTTCCCCCCGAAAGCCTCGCGTCCCCAATCGACCGGGCCCCGGAGCACGCCGTCCCCCCGCCCGGGCGCTAGTTCTTCTTCTTCGGCTTCGCCGGCTTGACCGTCACCGCGCGGGTCACGGTCTGGGATTCGCCCTGCGGGTTGGTGGCGACGATCGTCAGGGTCGCCTTCAGTTGGTGGCCCTTGGAGAGCTTCGCCAGCGCCTTCGAGTTCAGCGTCAGCTTCAGCGGCGCCGACTTGCCGCTCGGCACGGTCGTCTTGCCTTTGCCGAGGACGACCGGCTTCTTTGCCTTGCCGCCGGTCGCCGAGGCGCGGGCGGCACCGGTCGGCAGGGTCAGGGTCTGGGTGGTCCCGGCGGTGGGCGGGTTGGTCGCCTTGCCCAGGCCGAGGGTCTTGCCGTCGGCGCCGGGACGGAAGACGTCGCCGCCGAGCTTCACGCCGCCCTTCGCCGCCGGGCCGGGGGTCGGCGTCGGGGCAGGGGTCGGTGCCGCACCCGCCGCGGGCGCCCCGCCGAGGGTGAACTGGGCCATCAATTCGAAGCCGGAGGGATCGACGCTCGGGGTGAACTCGCCGTTGGGCGCGGTCGGCGCCGGGAAATACGCTTCGTCGACGTCGAACGAGTTGGGGCTGGTGATCGGCGTCTGGCCGGTGTAGCGGAGCGGCAGCGAGGCGCCCGGGGTGAGCACCGAGATCGCCGCGATGTCGCCGAAGGAGGTTTCGCCGGGATGTTCGAGGTTCGCCTCCTTGGAGGCGGAGACGGCGAGGCTCTGCGGCACCGTGGTCACCTGGTTGGCGGGGACGGTGAAGGTCGGTCCCAGGGCTTTGACCTGGCAGCAGATGAACTGCGGCCGCGACGGTTCATTGGTCGCCGACAGGGCCGCGGTGAGGATCACCACCTGCATCGTCCCGGGGTTCGACATCGCGGGCAGGGTGACGCTGGTGATGGTGTCGGAGCCGCCGGTAACCGGGAGCGGGGCGATATCGCTGCCGACGCCAGCGTGGCTCCACCACCAGGTGCAGGTCGGCGCCCCCTGGAAGTACGGCCCGGCCGAATTTTCGCAGTTGAGGCCCGGGGTGACGGTGCCATTGGGGTTGCCGCCGAACGGAGTGGCGGCGCTCGCCGCGCCCGCGACCGCCAGGCACGCGGACGCGGCCAGCGCCGCGACCAGGGCGGCGCGGCGTCTCACTCGCCGGACGGAGACACGGACGGACATCGGCCTCCCCAGTCATACCTGCGTCGAGGGCGTCGTTCAACGCGTGAAAACTCCCGACTCCGCGGAAATCGCGTTCGCAAAGCGCGCCCTCGCCCGCTGCTACCCTCCGCTGGTAGGCGATCGCCAGCCGGTCGCCTGCGCGTCACGTCGTCTCTACCTTTGAGGAAAGCGCGCTCCTTGACCACCTTCGAGCGGTTCCCAGATGACCGCGACGGCCCCCGCGATGAATGCGGGGTGTTCGGCGTCTACGCGCCGGGCCACGACGTCTCCCGGCTCGCCTACTTTGCACTCTACGCGCTGCAGCACCGCGGCCAGGAGTCGGCCGGGATCGCGACCTGCGAGGGCGGCCACATCACCACGCTGCGCGACGCGGGGCTCGTGTCCCAGGTCTTCGACGAGGAGAAGCTGCGGGCGCTGGAGGGCGACATGGCGATCGGCCACGTCCGCTACTCGACCACCGGCGGTGGCTCCTGGGAGAACGCGCAGCCGGTCTGGCGCGACGACGGGCGCGAGGTGGCGCTCGCCCACAACGGCAACCTGACCAACGCGGTCGAGCTGTGGGGTGAGC
>MKSH01000167.1:11651-17609 GCA_001898095.1 Solirubrobacterales bacterium 70-9
ACCGAGCGCGGGCTGGAGACGCGGCAGGTGGTGAAGGGCGTGCGGCGCTCGACCTGCGTCTTCGAGCACATCTACTTCTCCCGCCCCGACAGCCGCATGGAGGGTGTCGTCCTGCAGCAGGCGCGCGGACGGATGGGCGAGATCCTCTGGCGCGAGGCGCCGGTCGACGCCGACCTGGTGATCGGCGTGCCCGACTCCGGCAACCCGGCGGCGGCGGGGCTGGCGCGCGCCTCGGGGCTGCCTCGTGACGACGGCCTGATCAAGAACCGCTACGTCGCCCGCACCTTCATCCAGCCCGGCCAGGAGCTCCGCAAACACGGCCTGCGCCTGAAGTTCAACCCGCTGCCGGAGATCGTCGCCGGCAAACGGCTGGTCGTCGTCGACGATTCGATCGTGCGCGGCAACACCACCCGGCAGATCGTCGGGATGCTGCGCGACGCGGGCGCCCGCGAGGTGCACATGCGGATCTCGGCGCCGCCGATCCGCAACCCCTGCCATTACGGCGTCGACATGTCGACCCGCGAGGAGATGATCGCCCACGGGCGCTCGGTCGAAGAGATCGCCGACGAGCTCGACGTCGACAGCCTCGCCTACCTCTCGATGGACGGCGTCTACGAGGCGATCGGGGGTAGCCCCGAAGACCACTGCGACGCCTGCTTCAGCGGCCACTACCCGCTGGGCGACCCCGAGGACGCGAACGGCAAGTACGCGCTCGAGGACATCGCCGTGGTGCCTGCGAGCTCTTAGCGGCTACGCGCCGCCCGTCGCCAACTGGATTCCCAGCCAGACGATCGCCAGGGACGCGAGCAGGATCGCGCCCTGGAGGGCGTGGACTTTTGCCCAGCGCAGGTGGGCCGCCGCGAGGGCGATGACAAGGGCGACCAAGGCCAGCTTCCAGTGGAGGGTCGAGCTGCCCCAGAGGCGGAAGTGCGAGGCGAGCGCCCAGCCGGTGAGGACGAGGACGACCAGGGCGCCGAGCGACCCGTAGCCGAAGCGGCGGGCGACGGCGCGCAGGCGCTCGCGGTCCTCGTCGCCGCGCAGCAGCGGCACCACCGCGGCGCCGAAGACGAGCTGCCCACCGACGAAAAACGCCATCGCCAGCAGGTGCAGGTACAGGACCAGACGCCAGCCGTCGCTCATGCCGCCGAGCCTAACGATGTTGATGGGCCGAAAAGCGCTCCATATCAGCGCTTTTCGGCCCATCGACCGGATGGCTGTGACCCGTTTCGGGTCAGTGCGCAAAGATCAGGCGGTGAGCGAATACCGCATCGTCGTGCTCGCCTCCGGCAACGGCACCAACCTGCAGGCGTTCATCGACCGCCTGCACGGGCGCGACGGCTTCGTCGTCGTCGGCGTCGGCTCCGACAAGCGCGAGGCGCGGGCGCTCCGCCGCGCCCGCGAGGCCGAGGTGCCGACCTCCGTCTTCCCGCGCGAGGAGTTCGCCGACCGGGAGGCCCGCGACCTCGCGATGGGCGATTGGATCGAGGGCCTCGCGCCCGACCTCGTCGCCCTCGCCGGCTACATGCAGCTGCTCAGCCCCGCCTTCGTCGGCCGCTTCCGCGACCGGATCGTCAACGTCCACCCCGCCCTGCTGCCTGCCTTCCCCGGCCTCGACGCGGTCGGGCAGGCGCTGGCGGCGGGCGTCGACGTCACCGGGGTGACCGTCCACTTCGTCGACGAGGGGGTCGACACCGGCGCGCCGATCCTCCAGCGCGAGGTCCCGGTGCCGCCCGGCCGCGACCGCGAGGAGCTCGAAAACGCGCTCCATGCGGTCGAGCACGAGCTCTACCCGGAGGCGATACGCACCCTGGCCCGGGACACCCATAAGATCGGGACGGACGATCCGCTCCGGATCGCCGACGGATGAGCGATACCACCGCCGACACGAACAGCGAGGTCGACGGCGCCGAGAGCGCCGGGGCGATCCGCGTACGCCGGGCGCTGATCTCGGTCTCCGACAAGACCGGGGTCGCCGACTTCGCCAGGGCGCTGGCCGCGCTCGGGGTCGAGATCCTCTCCACCGGCGGCACCGCCACCGCGCTGCGCGACGCCGGGCTCGAGGTCACCGACGTCTCCGAGTTCACCGGCCAGGAAGAGATCCTCGACGGGCGGGTGAAGACCCTGCACCCGCGCCTCCACGCGGCGCTGCTGGCGCGGCGCGACGAGCCCGCCCACATGGACACGCTGGCGGCCGAGGCGATCGAGCCGATCGACCTCGTCGCGGTCAACCTCTACCCCTTCGAGCAGACCGTCGCCGACGAGGACGTCGACGCGCGCACCGCGATCGAGAACATCGACATCGGCGGGCCGACGATGATCCGCGCCGCGGCGAAGAACCACGAAGGCGTCGCCGTCGTGGTGAAGCCGGAGGCCTACGACGCCGTGATCGCCGAGCTCGAGGAGAGCGGCGGCGCATGGCTGTCGGCGACGACCCGCCACTGGCTCGCCAACGAGGCCTTCGCCCAGACCGCCCGCTACGACGCCGCGATCAGCCGCTGGTTCTCGATGTCCTACGAGGACTTCCCGGAACACCTCGCGGTCGCCTACGAGAAGGTGCTCGACCTCTCCTACGGGGAGAACCCGCATCAACGCGCGGCGCTCTACTCGGACGCCAGCGCCCGCAGCCACATCCTCTCGCGGGTGCAGAAGCTGCACGGCAAGGCGCTCTCCTTCAACAACGTGCTCGACCTCGACGCGGCGCGCTCGCTCTGTGCCGACTTCGAGCCGCCGGCCTGCGTGATCGTCAAGCACAACAACCCCTGCGGGGTGGCGATCGGCGACGGCCTCGCCGAGGCCCACCGCAAGGCCCGCGCCTGCGACCCGATGTCGGCCTACGGCGGCGTGCTCGCCTTCAACCGGCCGATCGACGTGGAGCTCGCCGAAGAACTGCACGCGACCTTCGTCGAGGTCGTCATCGCCCCCGGCTACGACGACGAGGCGCTGGCGATCCTGCAGCAGAAGGAGCCGATCCGGATCCTCTCCGAAGAGGAGCACCGCCGTCCCGACCCGGCCGAACGCGACTACAAGCGCGTCCAGGGCGGGGTGCTGATCCAGGAGCTCGACGACCAGGCCGACCTGCGCGAGTCGATGGAGGCGGTCACCCAGACCAAGCCCTCCGAGGCGCAGTGGGACGACATGCTCTTCGCCTGGACCGTCTGCCGGCGGGTGCGCTCGAACGCGATCGTGATCGCCAAGGACGGCGCCACCCTCGGCATCGGCGCCGGCCAGATGAGCCGCGTCGACTCGGTCCGCCTGGCGGTCGAGAAGTGCCGCGAGGCCCGCGGCCAGGAGGCGGGCGCCCTGCTCGCCGAGTCCGCCCTCGCCTCCGACGCCTACTTCCCCTTCGCCGACGGCCCCGAGCTGGGGATCCAGGCCGGCGTCACCGCGGTGATCCAGCCCGGCGGCTCGATCCGCGACGACGAGGGGGTCGCCGCCTGCGACGCCCTCGGCGTCGCGATGGTCTTCACCCGCCACCGCCACTTCCGGCACTAGCGGCGGGGCGTGGCGCGCGCGAGTCGGTAACGCTTTGTGCCCCTCCGACCAAGAAGGGGCATGGAGACGCAACAGCTTGAACGGATCGGGACCGACCCGGAGGCTTTTGAGGCCTTTTACCGGGAGAACGTCGAGGGCGTCCAGCGGTTCGTCGCCCGCCGGGTCGGGGAGCGCGAGCGCGCGGCCGACCTGACGGCAGAGATCTTCCTCGCCGCGATCACCTCGACCCGCACGTATGACCCGCGGCTCGGGTCGCCGCAGGCGTGGCTCTACGGGATCGCGCGGGTGACGGTCGCCGCCGAGGGGCGCAGCCGCGGGCGCGAGCGGGCCGGGATCGAGCGGGTCCGCGGCAGCACCCTGATCTCCGAGGACGACATCGCCGCGATGGACGCGCGGATCGACGCCGAGCGGCGCTCGCGCGAGCTCTACGCGGCGATGGACCGCCTGGCGGAGGGCGAGCGCGCGGTGCTGGAGCTGGTCGTGCTCGACGGGCTCTCGGTGAGCGAGGCCGCGGCGGCGGCCGGAGTGCGCCCGGTCACCGCGCGGGTCCGCCTGCACCGGGCGCGGCGCAAGCTGCGCGCCGAGCTGGAGGGGCCGAGGACGAGCGCGCGGCCCGAGGCGATCAAGGCCCGTCGGACGAAACCACAACCAATCGAGGAGGAAGGATCGTGAACGAGATACAGGACCGAGACGCGAGCTTCGAGGAGCGGCTGCTCGCCGAGCTGCGCGCGGTGGTCGAGGAGCGCGCGGCGATGCCGGAGGCCGCGGATGTGGAGCGAAGCTCGGTCTATGACCGAGTAAGTCTCCACACCCCGCCCGCAGGTGGGCGGCGCCTCGCGCCGCGGCTTGCTCTCGGCGGCGCTGCCGTCGCCGCGGTGGCGGCCGGGGTGCTCGCGGTCAGCTCGGGGACGGGCGACACCAGCTCCGCCTTCGCGGTCGAACCGCAGGGCGATGGCACGGTGCGGGTGGAGATCTCGAGCCTCAGCGACGCCGCGGGCCTGGAAAAGGCGCTCGCCGAAGCCGGGGTGAAGGCCGACGTCAGCTACACGGCTGCCGGGATGGCCTGCCGCGAACCGCGCTGGCATGCGACCGCCGCGGTGCCGGGGGAAGGCCAACCCGCGCAGCCGGCACCTGACGACCAGGCGGCGCGGAAAGGCAAAACGACGGGCTCGATCCGGCAGACCGACTCGGGCGTCGTCTTCTCGATCACCCCGAACGGGATCGGCCCCGACGACACCCTCGTGGTGACCGCCTCCCCCGGCCCCGAAGGTGCGGGCGACGTGGTCGGCGTCCAGATCGCCGAAGGCGCGGTCTCGCCCTGCGACCCGGTCCCGGCCGGCGACCTCCCGCCCGGCGCCGTCACCCAGCAGAGCGGCGGCCCCGGTGCCCCCCACACCGCCGGTCCGCAACAGGGGTTCAGCCAGAGCGGCGTCCCGGGTGTCTCCGGCGTCCCGGCGACCGGTGCCGGCCAGTCGTCCAATTAGTTGACAGTCAATTTAGTTGACGATATGCTCCTCCCGTCAAATCGAGACGGGAGGAGCTTCATGGCTGACGACAGCAAAACCAGCGGCGAGGGCAAGACGAACGACGAGGGCAACGAGCGCTGGTACGAGGAGCTGGTCCTCCCGGTGCTCCTCGGCGCGGGGCGGATGACCTACGGACGGGCGATCCGCCAGGGATACGCCGATGCGGGCTTCGACGACATCCCCAAGCTCGGCCCCCGCCTCCTCGGCGGGATCCGCCGCAACGGCAGCGCGGTCGGCAGCGTCGGCAACGTGGCCAAGGACTTCGGCATCTCCAAGCAGGCGGCCAGCAAACTCGTCGACACCCTGGTGATCCGCGGCTACGTCGAGCGCGGCACCGACCCCGAGGACCGCCGCCGCCTGGCCCTCGAGCTGACCGAGCGCGGTCGCGAAGCCGCCGACATCGGCTGGGAGGCCAGCGACAGGATCGATCGCGAACTCGAGCAGGCCGTGGGCGCCGAGGCGATCGCGCAGATGCGCGAGACCGTCGGGGCGTTGGTGGCGCTGGGTGAGCGGTAGGGGCGGGGGAGCGCCTGACGGAGGGCGGGCAAGGGACGGGAAAGGGACCCGGCCCTCTCGTAGCCGGTCCGGGCAGGCTGTGACCGCCTACGAGAGGGCCGGGTCTGTGAGGAGAGGCGAGGGTGCGGGTCCCGTGCGGGTCACGGCGGAGATCCGTGACGATCTGCGCGGGTCCGGCGCGGAACTCCGCGTTCCTTAAGGAGGTTCCGGAGCCCTGCATGAGTTGAACACACCCTGGTGTGTTCAACTCATGCAGGGCCCGATCTTCCGACCCGCCGAGCGGGTCGACCGCGCCCTGCGACCCGTGCAACCGGCTCTTTCCGCCCTCCGGCCCGGAAAAGGCCGACCGCGTCCCCATACCTGCGCCCGACCCCGCGCACTTCCCCCCGGAAACCTCGCGTCCCGGGCGTCTCGCGGCGGTCAC
>MKSH01000167.1:17641-18836 GCA_001898095.1 Solirubrobacterales bacterium 70-9
GCCGGCAGGGACCCCGAAGCACGCCGTCCCCTCAGATGCGTTCGCAGTTCCCCGTACGGGCTACGGGAAAGTGCGAACGCCGGCCTCGGCGCTCCGTCCCTAGACCACGGCGGGCTCTGCCTCGCGCGCCGCGCCCCCGGCGCTCGCCGCCGGGCCGCGCGCTTCCGGCTCGTGGACGACGAAGTCCTTGCGCCGGATCAGGGCGATCGAGGCGACGCTGCCGACCAGGGCGAGGATGCCGGCGATCAGGAGGAGCTCGTTCAGGCCGCTGACGAAGGCGGCGCGGGCGGCGGGGCCGGTGGCGCCCGCGGTGTGGGTGGCGAGGATCGAACCGAGGGCCGCGACGCTGGTGGCGATGCCGACCTGGCGGAAGGTGCTGTTGATCCCCGAGGCCATGCCCGCCTGGCGCGGCTCGACCACGCCGACCGCGGTCGAGGCGAGCGGCGGGTTGACCAGGCCGCTGCCGAGGCCGGCGACGAGGAAGCCGGGGATCAGGTGGGTCCAGTCGGAGCCCGCGTCGAGGCCGCGCATCAGGAGCAGCCCGGCGCCGACCATCAACAGTCCCGGCCCGATCAGCCAACGCACCGGGACGTGGGCCGAGAGGCGGCCGGCCGGGATCGCGGTGAAGAGCGTCGCGCCGGTGATGACCGCCAGGCGCAGGCCGGTCTGCAGGGCCGAGTAGCCGAGCACTTCCTGCAGGTAGAGGGTGAAGTAGAGGAGCATCGCGAAGAGCGAGCCGTTCATCGCGAAGGCGGCGATCGAGCCGCCGACGAAGGTCGGCTTGCGGAACAGCGAGAAGTCGAACATCGGCTGCTCCACCGCCCGCTCGACGAGCGGGAAGGCGGCGAGCAGGACCGCGGCGACGGCCCAGGCGACGATCGAGACCTCGTTGGTCCAGCCGTGCTCGTTGGCGCGGATCAGCCCGTAGACGAGGGCGACCAGGCCGACGGTGAAGACCGCGAAGCCGGCGAAGTCGACGCGGCGCGCCTGCGGTGGTTTCGACTCCTGCACGTAGCGCAGGGTGACGATCACGGCGAGCACGCCGATCGGGATGTTCACGAAGAAGATCCAGCGCCAGCCGATGCCGGTGGTGAGGAGCCCGCCGAGCAGCGGGCCGAGCGCGGTGCTGAGCGAGACGACCGCGCCCCAGACGCCGAAGGCGACGCCGCGCGCCTTGCCGTGGAAGGTCTGCGCG
>MKSH01000167.1:18854-20965 GCA_001898095.1 Solirubrobacterales bacterium 70-9
GCATCTCCGGCGACTGGGCGAGCCCGCAGAGCAGCGAGGCGGTGGTGAAGATGGCGAGCCCGCCGGCGAAGACGATGCGGCGGCCGAAGAGGTCGGCCACCGAGCCCGAGGCGAGCAGCAGCGAGGCGAGCGAGAGCGAGTAGGCGTCGACGGTCCACTGCACGTCGGAGAAGCCGGCCCCGAGGGATTTCTGGATGTCGGGGAGGGCGACGACGACGATCGTGATGTCGAGCAGCAGCATGAAGGTCCCCAGCGAGACAGCGACGAGCGTCCACCAGGCGTGTGGCTGGATCCCGGTCCTGTCGTCGGTCTGGGCGGTCTGGGTCTGTCCGGTCTGATTCATGGCGCGGCACTGTATCACAAGGTCTTGTGAAATACTTGTCAATTGCTTGGCCAGGACTTGTGCGGCACTTGAGACGCACCGCCGTTCCCCGCCCGCGCCGAATACGATTCCCCGATGCCACCCGACGAGATTCCCGACCGCGAGCTGCTCGGCCACCTGCTCTGGGAGGTCGGCGCCCGGGTCAGCCTGCTCAGCGAAGCCGCCCTCTCGCGCACGCCGCTGACGCCCCGCTCGGCCGGGATGCTGGAAGCGGTCAGCAGCGACCCCGGCACCTCGATCGCCGAGATCTCCCGCCGGCTGCCGGTCAGCCCGCAGGCGGTCAGCCAGGTCGTGGTGCGGATGGAGAAGGCGGGCTACCTCGAGCGCAGCGGCGGCACCCGTGGCCGCGGCGTCCGCCTCTTCGTCACCAAGGCCGGCGAAGCGGCCCTCGCCGAGGCGAACGAACGCAAGGACGCCTTCGACCGCGAGCTCGCCGCCGCCCTCGGCGAGGAGCGCCACGCCGAGCTGGTCCGCCTCCTGAAAGAGGCGCTGCCGATGGTGACCGCGCTCGAGCGCGGCAGCGGCTGAGCGCCTGCTGGGGACGGAAAGGGACTAGCAAGGGACCCGGCCCTCTCGTAGGCGGTCCGGGCAGGCTGTGACCGCCTACGAGAGGGCCGGGTCACGGGGAGAGGGGCGGGGGTGCGGGTCCCGGGGGAGGTCCGTGACGAAGTACGCGGGTCCGGCGCGGAACTCCGCGTTCCTCAAGGGAAGGCGCCGCCAGGTGACCCTTCCGCGAGGGCCGAGATGTCGATGGGCCGGAAAGCGCTCTATATCAGCGCTTTTCGGCCCATCGACCTGGGGGCGTCGCGGAGGCGTGGCGTCTCTCCCCGTAAGCGCGCGGAGCCTGCGCGCTTCCCCCCGGAAGCCTCGCGTCCCCGGCCGCAAGGGCCCCGCAGCACGCCGTCCCCGCGAAAGCGAGGGCGCGCCTAGGCGACCTGGGCGTCCAGGCCCAGGTCCGCCCACTGCTCGAGGCCGTAGGCCATCTCCCAGAAGCCGAGCTCCAGGCGGGCGCCGTTCTTGAACAGCTCGACCAGGTGGGCTTCGTCGGCCGGGGCGTCGCCGGCGAAGGATTCGAGCTCCAACTTCATCTTCTCGATCAGCTCGTCGTACTCGTCGGAGGCGAAGAATTCGACCCACTTGCGGTAGACCGGGTGCTCGTTGGCGGAGACGTCGAGGCCGCGGGCGATCTCGCCGTAGCTCCAGGCGCAGGGCATGATCACGGTCATCACGTCGAGCGGGCCGCCGCGGAAGGCCGCCGCGTTCAGGTAGCTCGTGTAGGCGAGGGTCCCGGGCGCCATCTCCAGGGTGCCGCCGCGGTCCTCGGCGCCGAGCTCGATCACCCCGGCAAGGAGGGCCTCGTTTTCCGGGATCTCCACCGCGACGATGTTCTCCAACGCCGCGGCGAACGCCTTCAGCTCGGTGTCGTCGCGGGAGGTTGCGGCGCCGAGGGCGATCGCGCGCGAGTACTCCGGCAGGTACATCAGGTTCTGCTCGAGGTAGAAGCGGAACTTCTCCTCCGGCAGCGTCCCCGCGGCCATCTCGATCAGGAACGGGTGCTCGTGGAGCGCGGTCCAGATCGGCAGGCAGGCCGCTTTCAGGCGGTCGCAGAGCGAGCTACTCAATTGCCGTCGCCTCCTGCTGGCGGTTCTCCTCGCGCAGCGCGTGCAGCAGATCCGCCTCGAGGTCGGTGAAACGCGGGGTCGTGATCACCTCGAGCGCCCGTGGCCGC
>MKSH01000168.1 GCA_001898095.1 Solirubrobacterales bacterium 70-9
CGTCGGCCCGAGCCAGCGTGAGCAAGTCCTCTACCAGCCGGCCCATCCGCTCGCTCTCGGCGGCGATGTCCTGGAGCGCCGCCTCGCGATCGTTGGGCTGGACATCCGGCCGGGCGAGCAGAAACCCGGCGTTCGCCCGGATCGTCGTCAGCGGGGTGCGCAACTCGTGCGAGGCGTCGGCGACGAAGCGCTTTTGCGTCTCCGCCGTTTCGATCAAGCGGCGCTGCGCCTCATGCACCCGTTGGAGAGCGCGGTTGAAGCTGGCGGTCAGTTGTCCGATCTCGTCGCGCCGTCGCGTTTCGGGCAGGCGCTGGCTGACATCCTGGGTCTCGCCGATCTGGTCGGCCGCCCGCGCCATCGCCTTCAGCGGCTTGAGCGCCCGCCCGGCCGCCCACCAGCTCGCCGCGGCGGCCGCGAGCAGGATGAACGCGGAGGCGATAAAGAGGAGTCCGGCGAAGCCGCGCCGCTGCTGGTCAAGATGGGCCGCGAGCTGTCCGGCAAGCACGTACCCGCCGGCTTGTCCAGCTCGTCCCCACGCGAAGACGACGACATGGAGCGCCACGCCGGCGGCGGAGAGATTCATCGGCGCGCCGGAGTTCGCCACCTGCCGGAGCGTGCTGAGCGGCACGGCCGGCGGCGCGCCTGCGATCGTGCCCGTGCTGGCGAGCGGCCTCCCAGCCGCGTCGAAGACCTCGACGAAGGTCTCCGTCGCGTTGTCCGATTGCTGAAGATCGAACGGGGCCACTGCCTCGCTTGGCGGCGCGGACGCTGAGGCGAGCGCAGCCGCCGCCGAGCGGGCGCGGGAGTTCAGCGTGCGGTCGATTTGGTTCGCCTGGCCCCGATTGACGAGGCCGAGCAGCACGAGATCGAGCACGAGCAGCGCGGCCAGGAGCACGCCGCCGCTGGAGAGGGCGATTCGCCGCCGCAACGTCACCGGGGCGACCCGTCGCGGAAGACATAGCCGACGCCGCGGACGGTATGGATCAGGCGCGGCTTCTCCCCTGCTTCCAGCTTCTGGCGAAGATAGCCGACATAGACATCGACCGTGTTGCTGGTCACGCCGGCGGCGTAGCCCCAGACGGTGTTGAGCAACTGCTCGCGGCTGAGCACCTGTCGGGGATGGCGCAGAAAGCAATGGAGCAGATTGAATTCGAGCGCGGTCAGCTCGATCGACTCGCCGGCGCGCTGGACCTC
>MKSH01000169.1 GCA_001898095.1 Solirubrobacterales bacterium 70-9
TTACCGCTTCGGCATCCCCCAATTGCGGAATCAGGTCCGGGCGGACAAAAGAGGTGGCCTCAATACGCTTTAAACCTGATAAGGCCAGCAACTCCAGCAACCTTATTTTTGAGGCGGTATCCATTATAAAGGGCTCGTTTTGGAGGCCGTCCCTGGGGCCCACCTCCACCACCGACACCCTGTGGGGTAAATTCATAACCATCCCTTTTTTGTGTTTATAGTATTTTACTACTCAATTATACATTAACCTTCAGATAAGTAAATAATTATTGTTCTAACTGAATGAAACAACATTAAGTGATTCATTTCCAAGTTATCCCTAAACAAATGAACAGCCTTTTAGCTTACACTCTTCCGTAAATTACCAGGTTGTTCCAGTTGGTTTCACTATTCCAATATTACTGTCAAATTTCGAGTATTTACAACAAGCTTATACCCCCGCCATAAAGTGTAAAAGGCGCCGATGGCGCCTCCAGGTTGTTAACAAAGTACTATTTATTTGCTTATGGTTTTACTTTTCTCAGTTCCTCCAGCACCTTGGCGGGAGTGGCCGGCAGGCTCCTGAGGCGAACCCCGGCGGCGTCGTAAATAGCGTTTAAAATGGCCGGGGTGACAGGCACCGTGGCCACCTCGGACACTCCCTTGGCCCCGAAGGGGCCGCCGGGTTCCGGGTCCTCTATCAAGAGGCAGCTTATTTCCGGCGTTTCCTCTATGGTGGGAACACCCAGCTGCCTGTAAGTTCTGGTGACCGGTATGCCCTCCTTTAAAACATAGGCCTCGGACAGGGCGTAACCCAGGCCCATAAGGCAGCTTCCCTCTATCTGCCCCTCAATCTTCTGGGGGTTGATGGCCCGGCCGCAGTCATGGGCCGCGATGATTTTCAATACCTTCACCCGTCCGCTGGACGCATCCACCTCCACCACGGCCACCTGGGTGGTGTAGGCATAGGCCGGGTAATTCCTGTATTCCTCCGGAGGGACGTTCTTTTTGGCCTCTTTGTCAGCCAGGGCGTAGGTTTTGGGCGCGGTATAATAATAGGAGGCCTCCACCGTCTCTCCGGACTCCGCCGCCCTGGCGGCCAGTTCACCGCAAGTCATCACCGGTTCTCCGGAAATCCTTGTTATAAGGCCCTTCTCCATTTTAAGAAGGTCCCGGGCCATGCCCGTGTAACCCGCAGCCCTCTCCAAGACAGTATT
>MKSH01000170.1:0-468 GCA_001898095.1 Solirubrobacterales bacterium 70-9
TCGGTCGGCTCAAACCCGCCGGGGGTTGACACAGGACGTCTCATGCCGCCACCGCCGTCGCGACCGTCGGGATCGCCTCGGCGAGGAGGTCGGCGAGGCGATCGATGTCGGCACGGGTGCGCTGCTCGGTGATCGCGACGAGCAGGCCCTCGGGGTACTCCTCGTAGTGGGGCGCCAGGGCGAGGCCGGGGTTGATGCCGCGCTCGGCGCAGTACTCGATGACCGCCTCGACCGGAGCATCGAGGACGACCGCGAACTCACGGATCGCGGGCTGCTCGTGAACGAGGCGGACGCCGGGGACCGCAGCGAGGCGCTCGCGCGCGTAAGCGGTGCGGCGCAACAGCAGCTCGCCCAGCTCGACGATCCCCTCGCGGCCGAGCCAGACGAGGTAGGCGACCCCGGCGAGCGCGTTCAGGGCCTGCGAGGTGCAGATGTTCGAGGTCGCCCGCTCGCGGCGGATGTGCTGCT
>MKSH01000170.1:528-1452 GCA_001898095.1 Solirubrobacterales bacterium 70-9
CGATCCGCCCCGGCATCCGCCGCAGGTGCTCGGTGGTGGCGGCGAAGAAGCCGAAGGAGGGGCCGCCGAAGTCGAGCCGGTTGCCGAGCTGCTGGCCCTCGCCGACGGCGACGTCGACGCCACACTCGCCGGGCGGGGCGAGGATCCCGAGGCAGACGGGGTCGTACTGGCCGACCGCCAGCGCGGGACGCTCGGCTACGGCGGCGGAGAGCGCCGCCGCGTCCTCGACCGCACCGAGGAAGTTCGGGTTCTGGAAGAAGACGGCGCAGGTGTCGTCGTCGATCGCCGCCTCCCAGGCGGCAGCGTCGGTGACCCCGTCGGCAAGAGCCACCTCCGTCACCTCGATCCCGTAACCACGGGCGACGGTGCGAAGCGTCTCCCGACCGTGCGGATGGACCCCGCGGGAGACGACGAAGCGGCCCTTGCCGTTGGCGAGCTTCGCCAGGTAGCCGGCCGCCGCCAGCGCGCTCGGGGCCTCATAGACGGAGGCGTTGGAGACCGGCAGCGCGGTCAGCTCGGAGATTGCGGTCTGGTACTCGAACATGATCTGGAGGTTCCCCTGCGATACCTCCGGCTGGTAAGGCGTGTACGGAGTGAGCAGCTCCGAGCGCGACGTAAGCATGTCGATGAAGGCGGGCACGTAGTTGTCGTACATGCCGGCGCCGAGGAAGCTGACCTCGTCCTCGGCCGAGACGTTGCGGCCGGCGAGCTCGCGAAGCCGGCCGTAGACGTCCTGCTCGGTCATCCCGGCGGGCAGGTCGAGGTCGCGGCCGAGGCGGACCCCGGCGGGGATCAGCCGGTCGAAGAGCTCGTCGACCGAGTCGACCCCGATCGTCGCCAGCATCTCGCGGATATCGTCGGGCGCGGCGGCGGTGTAGTGGCTCATCGCCCGGCCCCCGCCGCCAGGTACCCGAGCCCCGGGTA
>MKSH01000170.1:1502-7331 GCA_001898095.1 Solirubrobacterales bacterium 70-9
TCCTCCACCATGAGACCGCGAGAGGCGAGCGCCGGGGTACCGATGCGGACACCCGAGGCGACCATCGGCGGCCGCGGGTCGAACGGCACCGCGTTGCGGTTGGCGGTGATCCCGACCTCCTCCAGCCGATCCTGGGCGACCTTGCCGTCGAGCTCTGAGTCGCGCAGGTCGGCGACCACGAGGTGGACGTCGGTGCCGCCCGACCAGACGCTGAGGCCTCGCTCGGCGGCGAGCAGCTCGGCGGCGATCGCGCGGGCGCCGTCGAGGCTCCGCTGCTGGCGGTCGCGGAAGGCGTCAGATGCGGCGATCCGCAGGGCGACAGCCTTGCCCGCGATCACGTGCTCCAGTGGGCCTCCCTGCTGGCCGGGGAAGACGGCGCTGTCGACCTTCTTCGCCAGCTCCTCACGGCAGATGATCATCCCGCCGCGGGCGCCGCCGATCGTCTTGTGGATCGTCGTCGTCACCACGTCGGCGTGCGGGACCGGCGAGGGATGGAGCCCGGCGGCGACGAGGCCGGCGAAATGGGCCATGTCGACCATCAGCAGCGCGCCGACGTCGCGGGCGATCGCCGCGAAGCCACCGAAGTCGAGCTGCCGCGGGTAGGCCGACCAGCCGGCGACGATCAGCTTCGGCCGCACCTCCGCCGCCAAGGTCGCGACCTGATTCATGTCGATCAGGCCGGTGTCCCCGCGCACGCCGTAGGAGTGGAAGTCGTAGAGGCGGCCGGAGACGTTCAGCTTCATCCCGTGGGTGAGGTGCCCGCCGTGGTCGAGCGAGAGCCCCATCACCCGGTCGCCCGGTTCGATCAGCGCGTGGTAGGCGGCGGCATTCGCCTGGGCGCCGGAGTGCGGCTGCACGTTCACGTGGTCGCCGCCGAAGACCGCCTTGGCCCGGTCGATCGCGAGCTGCTCGGTGACGTCGACGAACTCGCAGCCGGCGTAGTAGCGGCGACCGGGGTAGCCCTCGGCGTACTTGTTGGTCAGCACGCTGCCCTGGCACTCGAGGATCGCACGGGGGACGAAGTTCTCCGAGGCGATCATCTCCAAAGTGCCGCGCTGGCGCCCCAGCTCGGCCTCGAGGGCGGCGGCGACCTCGGGGTCGACCTCGGCCAGCGGCCGGTCGAAAAAGTCGGTGGGCAGGGCGGTCATCCGATCAGCTCCCGGTAGGCGGCCGGACTGAGGAGCCGGGCGACCTCGTCGGGCGCGGTGAGCGTCACCCGCACCAACCAGCCGTCCTCATAAGGGGACTCGTTGACCTTGGCCGGATCCTGGAGCACCGTGTCGTTGACCGCGAGAACGGTGCCACTGAGCGGCGCGATCACCTCCGACACCGCCTTCACCGACTCGAGTTCGGTGTAATTGGCGCCCATTGTTACCGCCGCGCCGACCTCGGCGCCGTCCCAGAAGACGATCTCACCGAGTTGCTCCTGCGCGTACCAGGTGATGCCGAAGGTGGCCTCTGCCCCTTCGACCCGCGCCCAGTCATGTTCGGCGTTGTAGAGCAGGTCGTCCGGGTAGCTTGGCTCGGCCATCTATCTCTCCTCGGGGCGGTAGAGGGGTTTGCTGACGATCTCGCCCGCGCGGATGCGGCCGCGGACATCGATCTCGATCGGGGTCCCGGGGCCGCCGCACGCGGCCGGGACGAAGGCCATGCCGACGCCGACGCCGAGCGACGGGGACATCGAGCCGCTGGTGACGACGCCGCCGCCGAGCACCGGGTTGCCCGCCCGCGCGATGCCCTCGGCCAGCGTGAAGGCGACCAGCTTCTCGGCGGCGCCGGCCTCGCGCACCGCGGCGGCACGCTCGGCGCCGATGAAGCCGGTCTCCTCCTTGCAGCACCACCCAAGCCCGGCGGTGATCGGGTCGCGCTCTTCGGAGAGCTCGTTGCCATAGAGGTGGAAGCACGCCTCGAGCCGCAGGGTGTCGCGGGCGCCGAGGCCGGCCGGGACGGCGCCCGCCGCGAGCAGCGAATCCCAGACCGCGGTGGCGTCCGCCGGAGCGACCAGGAGCTCGAGCCCATCCTCGCCGGTGTAGCCGGTGCCGCAGACGAGCGCCGGGGCGCCGGCGAACTCGGTGTCGAGCGCGGTCATTCGCGCCGGCAGCGGCTCGACGGCGAGTGGCGCGGCCAGCTCGCGAGCGCGCGGGCCCTGGAGGGCGAGCATCGCGTAGTCGTCGAGGCGATCGGTGAGCTCGACCTCAAACCCGGCGGCCTGCTCGCGCATCCAGCCCAGGTCCTTGAGGTGGTTGGCGGCGTTGGTGACGGTCAGGTAGCGGTCGGCGGCGAGCCGGTAGGTGAAGAGGTCGTCGAGAACGCCGCCGTCCTCGCGGCAGAGGACCGAGTATTGGGCGCCGCCGACAGCGACCTTGGCGACGTCGTTGGAGAGCACCCGCTGGAGGAAGGCGAGCGCGTCGGGGCCGACCGTCTCGACCTGCCCCATGTGTGAAACGTCGAAGAGGCCGGCGGCGTCCCGCACCGCGTCGTGCTCGGCCCGCAGACCTACGTATTGGACCGGCATTTCCCAGCCGGCGAAGTCGACCAATCGCGCTCCCAAAGCGTGATGTCGATCGTGGAGGGGCGTCGTTCGAGACATTTGGTCCAGCCACTATACCACCTGACCACCGCTCCACTTCATTGCGCCCAAGACGTTCGCATCCGGCGGAGGGCGCGAAGCGAGGCCTTGGAGGCGAGGAAGGGGCCGCCAGACTCGCGACCGCCGGCTCGCGCCTCGCCCTCGCAGCCGTCGTCGCCATCGGCGGCGCGGCTGCGCTGGTCGCCATCGGCGTCAACGCCTGGTGGTGGCTCCCGATGGTGATGGCCGTCGCCCTCTGGCCGTGCATCCGACAGTAGGCAAACCTCCGCCGAGGCCCTGCCGGCGAAGCCGATGCGCGAATGTTCGCCGTGTGACTGAGTCGCTCGTGCCTCTGGGCCTGGACCGCGGGGCAACAGATGGTTGCCGTCGCTATCTACCGATCATCGTTACCTTCGACACGCGAAACCTCGTCCTCGACCTTGACATCCAAGACGACTGGGACGGGCAGATCAAAGCGTCTTGGGATCGCAACAAGGCGCAGGTCCGTGACGAACTGCAAGCCGAGTTCGGCACCATCGACGCCGAGGCGAAGCTGGACAACTACCGTGCGATGGGATCGGCGCCTTGGTCCATCGTCTTCGAACACTCCGTTCTGCTTCGGCAGGTCCGTAACGCCTTCGCCCATGGCGACTTTTATCCCGCTCTCGTCGGCGCGTCGGCGTTGGGCGAGCGACTGCTGCACCAGCTGGTCCACGCCCTACGGCGCGACTACATCAATCACTCTGCATCGACCAAGGCCGTCAAGTCGGGAAATCTCAAGAACGAGTGGGGCTCCCTGATCGACGTCCTCCAAGGTTGGGGTGTCCTCGATGACGAGACGGCAGACGCCTACCGGGATCTGGAGGATCGCCGCCACGCCGCCGTCCACTTCGACCCCCGCCCGGAGGCAGTAGGGCGGGAGTCCGCGCTCGCCGCGCTGCTGGACCTTCAACAGATCGTCGAGCGGGTGCTTGCGCCTCACGGAGGTCCACCTCGCTACATCGACGGAATCTCCGGGAACTCCTACCTTTCACTTGACGCCGAGGACGAACCGATCGTCCGCAGGATCTTCATCCCGAACTGCGCGCTGGTCAGCCCGGCGCACAGGATGGAGCCGGACGAATCGTTCCCGGGCGGGTGGCGTGTCTATGACGATGACGACTACGACTGCGCCGCCCTCTCGGACGACGAGTTCGCCGCCCGGATCGAGGCCCGGGGCCGGTAAGGCGCCTCCGTGACTCCCCCTGTATCGAGGATCGTTACTTTGCGGGACCTACGGAGACGAGCGACACCCGGCGTCAAGGGGGGCGAGTAGGTCACTGTGGTCTTCGCCTGAAGGGACCGTGAAGGGACCGAAAGGGTCGGAAAAGAGACTTTTCCTGGCTTCTGCTGACCTCTCCTGACCTCTTGGAGAGAGCCGGGTCGATGACCCTCAAAGCCAGTCGCAAAGCCAGATTCGGCCCTATAAATCGCCAAACCAGTGACGCGCCCGACCAGATTCGAACTGGCGACCTTCGGCTTGAAAGACCGACGCTCTTCGCGGGCGAGGTTGGTGACCCGATGGTGACCCATTGCCACGCAGCGGATCCGGTCAGCTCCAAAACACGAAATGAGAAGAATCCCAAGAAAAGCCTCGCATTGCAGGGCTTTTAGTGGCGAGGGCCGGACTTGAACCGGCGACACCGCGATTTTCAGGCGTGCTCAAGCGCCTTCGATTTCGATGTCGTACAGGCGGCTCAAACCGTACTACAGAGCCAAATATCAGGCCCTTGTCAGGGCGCCGGAAGCGGTCTCTGACGGGCCTGGATTCGGTTTGTTTCGGGTGGTTTCCGGCGGATAGTGGCAATGAAACGGGGGATCATTGCCACTTCGGAATCAAGGTGGCGAGGGCGGGATTTGAACCCGCGACACCTCGATTTTCAGTCGAGTGCTCTACCGGCCTGAGCTACCTCGCCACGGTCCCGAAACGGGGCGTCAGGAGGCTGGTGCCCCGTCCCGCGCCGGGGCATTGTATAGCCGAAATCGAAGGGAGGACGACCCGGGGGGCGACCGCCGGAGGGCGGCGGGTCCTACGGGCCCGACGAGGCCGTGTCGCTACCGCTCCGGGCCGACCAGGGCGTCCTGCGGCCGGACAGCCACGGAACCGACGGCGCCCGCCACCGCGGCCGGCAGCGCCTTGACCTGCTCGGAGGCCTCACGGACGAGGCGGTCGAAGCTGACGCCGTGGGAGCGTTTGAAGCGCTTCTGCAACTGCGCGTAGACGTCCATCGTCATCGTCGAGTCGGCGTGGCCGACCTGATCCATGACGTATTTGAGGTCGAACTTGTTGGCGATCAGGGCGATCGAGATGTAGGTGCGGCGCAGGGTGTGCGGGGTCGTGTTCGGGAGCGGTGGCAGGCCCTTCTCGGCGAGCCGTTCGGAAGCGAGCTCCGCCGCCTCGCGGACGATCTGGCCGATCCTTTTTCGCGTCATCCGGCCGCCCCGCAGGTTGGGGATCAGGTAGTCGTCGGGGCCGGTCGGCAGTCCGAGGCGACGGAGGCGGTCAATGTGCTCCCTGACGGCCTCGGCCGTGACCGGGCTCATCTCGACTTCCCTCTCCCCCGCCTCGGTCTTGGCGTCGGGGATGCGGAAGCGGGGGCCGTCCTTGCCGTGCAGCCGCACCTGGCCGATGCGGAGGTCCTGCACCTCCCCGACCCGGGGCCCGCAACGGCCCAGGATCTCGCAGATGACGCGCCGCCCGACATAGCCGCGGCCGATGTCGGCGCCGAGGTTCCGCAGGTGGTAGGTGACGGTGGATTTGGCCCGGCCGATCTCCTCCGCGATCTGGCCGGCGCTGAGCCCCTTGGCGGCCAGCTGGGCGACGGCGGTGGCGGTGGCCCCGGCGCCCTCCGGCGCGGGCGCGGTCAACATCGCCGCGTCCTGGTCGGCGGCGGCGTCGATCAGATAGGCCAGCTCGTCCATCTCGAGGAAGGTGCGCTTCGGCTTCGGCGGCTTGACCCGCATACGCTTCCCGGCGGCGGTGTTGTGGTCGACGATCCGGTCTTCGACGGCCGACTCGAGGATCGCCTTGTGGGTCTGGAGGATGTGGCTGATCATGCGCAGGCCGAGCGGTCGCAGCGGACGGTGCCGGCGGTCGCGCAGGTCGGCGCCGGCCTCGAGGGCTTCGCGCTGCCTACGGGATTCCTTCAGCAGCTTTTCCTTGTAGGCGAGGTTCAGGTCGGCGTCGATCTCCTCCACCGGGATGCCGCCGAAGAAGGCCC
>MKSH01000170.1:7349-10645 GCA_001898095.1 Solirubrobacterales bacterium 70-9
CCCGTCGGCGTAGTCGCCGTAGAAGATCACCCCGTCGGGCTCGCCGAACTCGGCCAGCGCCTCGGGCGGCTCGGGGCGCTCCCAGATGCCGAGGCGCACTTCGGCGAGCACGTTGCCGAGGTGGGTCCGCGCCGCCGGCTCGTCCCAACCCCCACCGCAGCCGCAGGTGCAGGCGGGACGTTCGTGCAGGACGAGGGATTCGCGCTCGCCGTTCACCTGGAAGCGAAGGTCGAAGGCCTGCGTGCGGTCGGCCAGGCGCCGCGGCTTGCAGCCGCCCTTGGTCTCGCGGGCCATCAGACCGGCCCCCCGGGAAGGGCCCGGTCATGCATCGCGGCCACCTCGCGGCGTGGGCGGGGCGGCGGCGCGACGACGCCCGCTCTTCCTCGCGCTCTCGGAGTGGGCCTTCCCCTGCCTCGCGGCCCGCCTTCCGTCGCCGGAATGACGGCGCGCCCTCCGCGCGGGGGCCCGCCAGGAGGAAGGCTCCGCGCCACCGAGGCGCTCTCGTACGACGTTCATGTCGAACCGCAGGCGCCCTCGTGGACCGCCCAGCCGCACACCACCGAGCTGGGTCGCGTGGTCATAGACCCAATCGCGCTCGACGGAGAGTTCGCGGGCGACGAAGGCCGCATCCACCATCGCCTGCTCGTCCGGCGCGCGATCGGAGAGCAGTTCGGCGACGCGGCGCGCGACGGCCTCCACGAACTCGGCGTCGACGCGGTCGAGCCTCGCCGCGGTCTTCCGGCGGCCGACAGGGCCGGTGGTCAAGTGGTGTCTTCTTCCTTCGCCATCCATCCGGACAGTGGGCCGATCGGGCGAACTGGACCCCCCTTCGCCGCTGCTCGGACGCGGCGGCGCCGGGGGCCGCGCAGGGTGTCGCCTCCCGCCGGGATCGCGCGAGCGCCTCGACCCGGCCCCGGCGTGAGCCGACCGGCGCGGAATGGACGGACCAGGCCGCTCCGCACGCCCGGACGCCGCCAGATGCCACGCCGAAGGAGTCAGGTCGCACGCCCCGCCATGTCCTCGGGAGGCGGCACGTTCGGCACGATCCTGAAGTCGTCCTGGTCGACATCGCCCCATTTGGCGATCTTCGCCTCGACGATCTTCCCGGCCGCCTCTGGGGTCGCGGCGGTCTCCCATCCGCCGTCCCACTCGACCAACCACCCGGCCTCGTCCTCCTCGTCCGTGGCCCTGCCCTGTGGCCGGTCGTCGCCCGGCGACAGCCTCTCCACCTCCTCCCAGAAATCCCTTCCGACGCCGTCGCCCCAGACGATCTCGTTGTCCCACTCCTCGGCGCCCGCCGGCGGGTCGTCGAGGCGGAGGCTGACGCTGCCATGCGAGACGTCGGCAACCGTCCCCTTCGAGCCACGGGTGGCGACGAAGTGCGGGAAGCGCTCGACATCGGCGGTCAGCACGAAGCGCTCCCCGGGGGCCGGCATCGCCCTCATCTCCCCGACCCCGCCCCGCTCGGACGACGTTCGTCGACGACCTCCGGTCGGACCTGATCCGCGTGGTAATAGGTGTCGGCGTCCGCGCCGTCGAGTCGGATCCTGTAGGGCTTCATCCTCGGATCGTCGGTCTCCGCGACGACGACGCCGTTGCCGGTGAACCACACCCTCACCCGGTCGCCGGCCTTCGGGGGGCCATCCGATCTCGGGACGGGCGGGATCTGGTGTTCCACTTCGGCCAGCTTTTCGCTCTCCTCACGCTCGGAGGGATCGGCGGCGAACGTGTACATCGCGTTGCGGACCAGCCTGTCGAATTCACCGGCGTCGAGATGGTCGAGGGTGCCGCTGTTGCCGAACCCCCAACGAAGGGCGGTCTCGAGGATCAGCGCCTCGCGGTGGTCGGCCCCGCTGACCTCGATGATCCGGTCGGTGTAGGGGCTTCGGTGAAGGTCGCTCATCGTCCTCATCCCGTTTCCCCGGCGGCGATCGCCACAAGCGCCCAGTTCAACGCCTCGGCGTCGGCGGAGGTGCGCCGGTCGTCCGGGGCGATCCATTCCCCGCCCTCGCGCCGGAACCCGGCGCGCCTGATCAGCGCGGCGGCCAGCCCCCGGTTCACGTCGGCCCGTATATCGGGCGCGAGACGGGCAGCCAGTTCGGCGGCATCCATCTGGGGCGGCGTCGAGCGGCGTAGCTCGGCGGGGTCGAGGGTCGGCACGCCGAGCCAGGTCGCCACGGCGGCCGCCGACTGATCGCCGGTCAGGATGATCCGGCCGGCAGCCTCGTCGAAGGTCCCGACAGTGACGAGCGCGCCGCGCGGGACCACCCTCATGGTGACGGTCGGAGCGCGGTCACGTAGGCGCTCGTAGGCGACCAGGGCACGGTCGGCGAGCGTGATCATGTTGCTCTGCCCGTAGAGCGAGTCCTCGGAATAGATCCTCACCTCCTCGGTGCCCGGCTCCGGTACCCCGACGATGGCCGAGCCGCGGGCGATCCCCTCCGTGGCCGGATGGCCGCCCGCCGGCAGGTAGACGACGATCTCTCGTGTGGCCGTCATGGTCGCCCTCACGACTCGGCCCCGTCGCCGCCCGGGAGCGGCTCGTCCGAGTCGTCGATCATCCCCATCGCCAGCAGCCGTCGGGCGAACTCGTCGCGGCTCGCCACCGGGCCGAGCGCGTCCAGAATCCCGGCGTCGATCGCCCGGAGCAGTGCCCCGTCGCCGTCACCGAACGCCTCCAGATGCGGGTTGAGGCTCCAACGGCGACCGGCCGTCAGTTCGATCAGGGTGACCCTGAATTCACCTTCGTCGTTGGTGCCGTCCTCCCGCTGGGCGCCGATGATGAACTCGGCCGCCTCGGCGATCGGCACGTTCGCCGCATAGCGCTGGCGATGGTGGTCGATGAAGCGGAGCGGCCCGATCTCCGGGGCGCCCTCCAGATCGCGCGCCTCGGCGATCAGGTCGTCGGCGACCGCCTGCCAGTCCTCGTGCCTGGCGGCGAACACCACCTCGCCTATCTGGCGGGAAAGCTCCTCGGCGACGACCGAGGGGTGGCAGCGGCCCCCGACCACATGGTCGAAGAGCAGGTCGTTGACCCGGTCGACGAGGGCTTCGTCGCCGAGCGCCCGTTTCAGGAATCCGCGCAGCAGGGCGGTGTCGATCCCCTCGTCGGGGGCGGTCCGGCGCTCCGGCTCGGCGGCGGTTGCGGTTGCGGTTGCGGTTGTGTCGTTCATGGCTGATTCTCCTTTGATAATTCAGCGTTCACCAAGTGGTAGCTCTGCTCGCCGCCGGAAGTCAAGTCGCGGGGAATCCGGGGGCATCCGGGGCGATCGCAGGGCATCCGCTGGCCCGGCGGG
>MKSH01000170.1:10851-12646 GCA_001898095.1 Solirubrobacterales bacterium 70-9
ATCGCCTCGCATTGGTGAGCGTCCGGCGTTGCGGTCGGGCAGTTCATAGCTGATCCCTCCTCCCCGAGAACCCTCGAGGCAGACCCTCGGTGATCTCGACGGCCTGGCCTTCGGCCGCCACCATCCAGACCCTGGACCCTCTCGCCGTGACGAGGAACCAGCCCGCGAGGGAGCCCGAGACCCGGACCGCGGCCCGGCGGAGCGGTGCCGAGTCGGGGTAGCGATCGCAAAAGTCCTCGAGAGTCGAGACGAACAACTCCCCGTGCTCATCGCCCAGACCGTCGAGCGCCTCCTCGACCGCCGGGTACTCGGCGAGGGTGGATCGCATCTGCCCGCGGCTTCTCATGCCGTCGGCTCCATATATATGTACTCGCGGGGCCGCCCGCCGCGACCGCGCTCGCCGGGCATCACCATGAGCCGCCCCTCCTCGACCAGTCGGTCTCCGACCTTGCGGACCGTCTGCCCGGAGACACCTAGATCCTCGGCGAGGTCCGGCACCGCCGCGCGACCACGCTCGCGCACCGATTCGAGCAGCGCGTCGGCTTCCAGCCGGCCGCGCCGCCTGCGCTCCGCCGCCGCCGCGGCTCTCCGCTCCGCCGGCCTCCCCCACACGTAGCTCTTGGCGACCGGCTCGCGCTCCTCGCCGCCCGGGCCGGTGGCGCCGACGATCGTCGGCGGCCGGTAGACCTTCCGGCAGAGGCCCTTCACCGGGCGGTCGACCAGCTTGGTGACGTCGCGTTCGGCGAGCCGGTCGGCCATCTGCGTGCCGAGCGGGTAGTAGGCGAAGTGACCGCGGCGCCAATGGGCATGGCTGTACTCGCGTTTGGCGCTGCCGGCCTCGCGACGGGACTCGGTCTGCCGCGTCGGGTGGATCCGCACCGTCTTCGAGATCAGGGCGTCCTGGCCGCGCCGCAGCGCCCGCTCGACGGCGCGCCTTTCAGGGCGGCTCGGTTCGGCGTCGGCGAGCTCGATGTTGACCGTGCTGTCGAGCGCGTGGATCACGCTCAGCACCCGGCCGGCTGCGGCGACCGCGACCATCGCTTCCGCGCGCAGCCGGGCGTCTTCCTCCTCGTCCCCGCCCCCGGCCTCCCCGGAGGTGAGGTCGGAGTAGAGATCGACCCAGCCGGGTCGCCCGAGCAGAGGTTCGGTGAGCACCATCTGGCTCGGCGCGCTGAGGCCCTCCTCGCTCGTCAGCCGCAGATGGGTGACGTCTTCCAGGTCCCCGGCCTCGCCGAGCCGTGGGGCCAGCCCGAAGTGGACCGTACCCGGCACGTCATAGTCGGTCCTCCTGCGCAGCTCGTCGGGCACGTGCTCGGCCTCCGCGAACCAGGCGAACGGCGCGATCCGCAGGAAGCCGACTTCCTTCCTGCAGAGCGCCGCGCGGAGGGTCAGGGTCTCCTCCCGGCCGCGCCCGGTCGGCAGGATCACCTTCGGCCGGTAGCCGCCCGGCGTGGTGAAGTCGAAATAGGTCACCGGGAAGGGCAGCTCGGCGTCCCGCGCATAGTCCCAGGCCTCCTCGGTCGACTCCCAGTCCGGCAGCCCCTCGGCGACGTCGAGGTCGACGGCGACGGTGCGACAGACCCGCATCTCGCCGAGCAACGCGGGCGCCATCATGCCCCGCGCGCTCCAGGCGATCTGCGGCCGCATCAGCTCGGTGAAGGTGCCTTCATGATCGGAGCTGTGCCTCGAGACGACCTTCCCCGTGGTCTGCACGGCCTCGGCCAGGATCGACTGGCGGTGCCAGATCGACTCGAAGCTGCGTGCCCCGGCGTGGATCGGCATCTGCCCGCCGTCG
>MKSH01000170.1:12660-13996 GCA_001898095.1 Solirubrobacterales bacterium 70-9
TCTTCAGCTCCCATTCGTCGACCAGGCTCTCGATCTCCTCCGCCGCCAGGTTCCAGTGCCAGCTGCCGTCGGGCTCCTGGCGGAGCCACCCGGAGGCGAGCCAGTCCCGGCGGATGTCCTCCAGCACCGGCGGCAGCTCGGGGTGCAGCAGATCCTTGACGGCATCGACGAGCAGCACGTCCCCGTGGCCGCCCGAGTCCGGCGAGTCGACCAGGCGCTTGCGCGCCGCGCAGATCAGGTGGGCGCGGATGAAGTGGCGGCCGTCCTCGCTGGCGAGCACCTCGGTGGCGGCGACGATGTGGCGGGCGAGGACGGCGAACTCGGCCAGCGCCTCCTCACTCAGCGCCTTCGGCAGGCCTTCCTCGCGGGCGATGCGCGAGAAGTGGCGCAGCGTGGTGGTCGGCAGGGTGCAGACGCCCTGGTTCTCCAGGCCGAGGTTCGCGGGGTCGGGCTCGCCGAGGTCGAAGGAGGGTTCCTCGCTCCGGGAGGTGATGCTCATGCGGAGCGTCTCGGATGCACGGTCGACGTCGGCGAGCCCGGCGCGCTCGGCGAAGTCGACGAGGCGCTCCACCTCGCCCCGGTTCATGCCGAGGGCGCCGCCGACCTCGTCCATCTTGAACAGCCCGGCGCCGCGGGCCTCACGCCGGCGCTGCAGGCGGGCGATCGTGTAGAGGGCGTCGAGGCTTCGCTGCGGCAGGCCCTTCAGCGCCTCGACCGCCTCCTCGTCCAGTTCCCTCACGCCGAGGCCCTCCAGCCGTTCCATGAACGCGCGGGCGGCGCGCATCTCGCGCGCCTCGCGTTCCTTGGCCTCGGCCTCGGCGTCGATCTCCTTCAGGCGCCTCTCGTGGCGCCGGCGGCCGGCCCGGCTCATCGCGGTCAGTTCGTTGTCGACCTTGCGCGGCTCGCGGGCGTGGATCGCGAGCAGCGCCTCCAGCGTCCCGATCTCCTCGCCTCGTAGCCTCAGCGGCTTCTCCTCCTCGGGCAGCGCCTCCCAGAATTCGCGCAGCGCCCGCGGGGTGAGCCGGTGGACCATCTGTCTGCCCTCGCGTCGCCCCTTCCTGCCGCGGGCCATCGTCCACCCCCCTCAGCCGAAGTCGTGTGAGTCGAGGACGGTCCCGTCCTCGCCGAAGACCGTCACCTCACGACGGGGCCCGAGGTCGGCGTCGTCGTCGCGGCCGCGGTAGAGGAACTCGACGTAGATGCCGTCGGCCTCCTGCCCCTCGCGCAGGAACCGGGCCGGGTCGGTCACCTGCCAGGTGAGGAGTTCGACCTCGGGGTTGGCGTCGAAGAGCCCGACCGTCACCTCGATCTCCACCGTCTGCCGGGCGTTCGGTGC
>MKSH01000171.1:0-1936 GCA_001898095.1 Solirubrobacterales bacterium 70-9
GTCTTGCCGCGCGGGGTCGAGTGCGGGTGGCCCTCAGGGACGTAGACGAGGTGCGAGGCGGCGTCGTCGCGGAGCAGGCAGCGCGGGCACAACTCGATGTGCGCAAAACGGCCTGAGCTGTATCGGCTTCCACATCGTTCGCAGAGGTAGATGGTCGTTCTCCGTTCCTAGGCCTCCCTAGCCTGGGCGGGAGCAGCCTACCCCTTCAGGGACCTCGGCTCGATGCCGATAAAGCAACGATGCTCGAGGAATACGACTACCACCGCCGGCGAACCGAGCGCGCGGCCTTCGAAACCGACCGGATGCTGGTCATCGGCGACGTCACGCTGCCGCCCGAGGGCTACCAGAGCCGTTTCTCCGACTCGCTCAACCGGGCCGAGCTGGAATTCGTCCCGCTGACCAACTGCGACGTCACCTCACTGGCCGACGGGCGCACCCACCGGCAGGACTTCATCGTGCTCTCCAAGCGCCACATCCGGCTCGCCTACCCGGTCGATCCGCCGGGCGAGGCGCCCGCCTCGCAAGAGGCCTAGCGGCGCCGCTTCTGCGCCTCGCGCGTCCAGTAGGGCGCCAGATCGGCGAGGAAGGCGAGGCCGACGATGAACCACTCGAGGCCGTGGACGCGTTCGGAGCTGTCCCACATGATCGCGTAGGCGAGGGTCGTCCAGGGCAGCAGGAAGAAGCCGATGAGCGGCACGATCCAGGCGTCGTAGGCGCGGCTCAGCAGGTCGGTGAAGAGCCAGACCACGAACAGCGCCAGCCGCGGCGAGATCAGCGCGAAGAGGACGACGAAGCACCCCACGGCGCCACCGTACCCCAGTTCACAGTCTTGTTAGACCTGGGGCGTAGCCTTCTTCCTGGAACTTGAGAGAGGAAGACGAGATGGACATTGGCAAGTTGATGGGCATGTTGAACGCCGACAAGACGCAGACGGTGAGCCCCGAGGACGCGCTGCCGGGACGCAGCGAGCCCGGGTTCCAGGTGCCGCAGACCCACGCGGTGCTCGGCAACCCGCTGCAGCCGCCGTTCCCCGACGGCATCGAGGTCGCCTACTTCGCCCTCGGCTGTTTCTGGGGCGCCGAGCGGCTCTTCTGGGAACTCGACGGCGTCTGGTCGACCGCGGTCGGCTACCAGAACGGGACCACCCCGAACCCGACCTACGAGGAGGTCTGCTCGGGCCGCACCGGCCACGCCGAGGCGGTGATGGTCGCCTACGACCCGACCAAGGTCTCCTACGAGGACCTGCTGAAGGTGTTCTTCGAGGAGCACGACCCGACCCAGGGCATGCGCCAGGGCAACGACATAGGCACCCAGTACCGGAGCGGCATCTACTTCGTGAACGATGCCCAGAAGGAGACCGCGGAACGCGTCCGTGACGCCTACGACGCCGATCTGCGCGCCGCCGGCAAGGACCCGGTGACCACGGACATCGAGCCCGCCGGGCCGTTCTACTACGCCGAGGACTACCACCAGCAGTACCTGCACAAGGTCCCGAACGGCTACTGCGGGCTGAAAGGGACCGGCGTCGCCTGCACGATTCCGGCCGCCGCGTAGGCGTCGGAAAGTCCCTGCGGAGCGCCACTTCGGGCGCTCCGTGACGCCCCGCACCACCGCCGCCGGGGCGGGTGAATAGCATCACCCGCCCGTGGCACCCTCCTTCGGCTCCTACATAGCCGGTTGCCTCGCCGTGATCGGGATCGTCGCCGCGCTCGGGCTCGGCGGCTACTGGCTGCGGCGATGGATCGTCCCCGAATTCTCGGGGGCGCTGGCGCGCCTTGCCGACGCGACCCTGGCGGTCGCGCTGCTGGTGATCTCGCTGGAGATCCTCGGCACGCTGAGCATCCTCTACTTCGCCTGGATCGTGATCCTGACGATCGCGATCGGGCTCGGCGCGGCGGGCCTCGGCTACTGGAAGGCGCCCGAGCGGGGCGAGGAA
>MKSH01000171.1:1947-3005 GCA_001898095.1 Solirubrobacterales bacterium 70-9
GACCTTCCCGTCGCAGCTGAACCTCGACCTGGGGATGTTCGGCGGCGACACGACCTGGTACCACATGCCCTTCGCGGCGACGATGGCGCAGGAGCACTCGACGGTGCACCTGCACTACACCGACCCGCTGCGGCTCGCCGCCTGGTTCTACCCGCAGAGCGCCGAACTGATCCACGGCGCCGCGATCGTCCTCTTCAAGAGCGACTGGCTCTCGCCGCTGATCAACCTCTTCTGGCTGGCGATCGCGCTGCTCGGCTGCTGGTGCGTCGGGCGGCCCTACAAGGTCGGGCCGGCGACGCTGATCGCCGGGGCGATCATCCTCGACTCGGGGGTGATGATCGAAACCCAGCCCGGGGAAGCCCGCAACGACATCATGGGGCTGGCCTTCCTGATCGCCTTCGCCGCCTTCCTGATCAACGGCCACCAGCGAAGAGCCCCGCAGGAAGGGACGGCGGTGCAGGACGCGCCGGAGCAGGGGGCGGCGCTGCTCGACAAGGGCCCGTTGATCCTGGCCGGGATCGCGGGCGGCCTGGCGATCTCGGTGAAGACCACCTTCTTGGTGCCGGTGGTGGCGATCGGGATCGGCGTCTTCCTCTTCAGCGGCAAGGGCCGGCGCTGGACGACCGCCTGGGTCCTCGCCGTGCCGATGCTGATCACGGGCGGCTACTGGTACGTGCGGGCGGCGATCAAGAGCGGCGGCAACCCGATCCCGATCACCAAATTCGGGCCGCTCCACCTGCCGGTGCCCGACCAGATGCCGCTCGACCCGCGGCCACGCTTCGCCGTCGCCCACTACCTCACCGACCCGACCGTCTACCGACGATGGTTCTTCCCTCAGCTGGAGAACGCCTTGGGCCCGCTCTGGCCGCTGATCCTGATCATCGCGGTGGCGGCCGCGGTGTTCATCGTCTGGCGCTCGAACAACAGGATCCTGCGGGTGATCGCCGCCGCGGCGCTCCTCACCGCGATCGTCTACGTCTTCACCCCGCTCACCGCGGCGGGCCAGGAAGGCTCGCCGACGGTCTTCTTCACCAACACCAGGTACCTGATCCCGGGGC
>MKSH01000171.1:3028-8825 GCA_001898095.1 Solirubrobacterales bacterium 70-9
CACCCTGATCTTCTTGGGCGCCGTCTACTGGATAACCGTGTTGACGACGCCGAAGTGGTACCCGACCTACATCCTCGGCACGATCTTCATCACCCTGGCGCTGGTCTGGACGCCGACCGCGCTGGCGCTGGGACGCTCACGCGGGTTCATGTCGCGGCGGATAGTCGCCGCGGCGGCGGCCGTGATCGTCCTACTGGCGGTGGTGCTGGGGCGCGACCAACAGGTCCAGTACGCCGAGCAGCACTACAAGAAAGTGACCCTCTTCCTCGGCGAAGGCGGGCCGCAGAAGGCGTACACCTTCGCCCAGAAGCTGCAGCACAAGCGGATCGGGATCGTCGGCTCGAGCGAGATCATCTTCGGCCAGTACGGCTTCTTCGGCAATCCGCCGACCAACGAAGTCGAATACATCGGCGTGCCCGGCCCGCACGGCGCCTACCGTCTCGTGACCAGCTGCTCGCAGTTCATGGAACGCATCAACGCGGGCAACTACGACTACGTGATCATGTCGCGCGAAACCGTCGACTCGAAGGAGTCCGAACAGGGCGAATTCTGGTACCCGATCTACGACTGGGTGCGCCGCGACCCGGCCCTCAAACTGGTGATCGCCGAGCCGACGATCGTCCCCCAGCCTGACTACGTCTTCAAGGTCGAAGGCCAACTCTCGCCCAAGTACTGCCCGACCAAAGAGCAGGAAGAAAAGTTCGAAGAAGAAGTCGAAGTCGAAGAGGAAGCGGCGGAGCTGGAAGCGCGTGAAGCCGAACAGGAAGAAGCGGCCGAAGCGGAAGGCGAAGAAGCGGTCGAATAGGCGGCGCTCCGAGGAGGCCCAGCGTCACAAAGATGCCGGGATCCTCACCGGTCGGGAACGCGGAGTCTCCGTCACCTCCCCCGCATCTCCCTCGCGCAAGCGAGGAGATCCCCACGCCCGCGACCCTCCCGCCGCACCTTCCCCCGGTGCGTTCGCACTTTCCCGTACATGGGAAGGGAAGGTGCGAACTCACCGCCCTCGGCGCCCCGGAGGGGTGACGGATCCCCCCGCAGGCGCACCGAACCCGCGCACATCCACACGAAAGCCTCGCGTCCCGGGCGTCTCGGAGGCAAGCGGGCAGCCTGCCCGGGTCGCCTCCGAGACGTCCGGGACGGCCCGACCCCGGCCGCAGGGCCTCCGAATCGCGCCGTCCCGGCCGCAAGCCATCCGAACCACGCCACCCGTCTCTGCCCGTAGGCCCCCCGAACCCCGCCGCTAAGCTCCCAGCGCGTGGGCCCGGATCAGCTCGGCGGAGCGGTCGGGCTGCTCCCACCAGAAGAGGTGACCGACGCCGTCGAAGATCTCCAGCTCGGCGCCGGGGATCAGCGAGGCGATCAGTTTGCCGTTGGCGACCGGGATCATCCGGTCCTCGGTGCCGTGGATGACGAGGGTCGGCGCGGTGATCTCGGCGAGGCGGGCCTGGGTGTCGTGGCCGCCGATCGCCTGCACCTGCAGCTGGACGGTCTGCTGGCGGGCGGGCAGGGCGCTCGCCATCGCCGCGAAGTCCCCGTAGTTGGCCGGGTCGGCGCGGAAGCCGGGGGAGAGGTTCACCTCGTAGGCGGCCTTGATCACCCGGTCGAGGTTGCCCGAGGCGAACGCCTCGAAGAGCGGCCCGGCGTCCTCGGGCGCGATCAGCGAGGAGCCCTTGCCGCCCGGATAGGTGCAGCCCAGGGTGAGGGTGCGGAGGCGCTCGGGCGCCAGGAGGGCGACCTGCTGGGCAACCATGCCGCCCATCGAGATCCCCATCACGTGGGCCGTCTCGAGGCCCGCCGCGTCCATCACCGCGAGCGCGTCCGCGGCCAATTCGGCGATCGTGAACGGCTCGCTCACCTCGCCGGAGTTACCGATCCCGCGGTTGTCGAAGACGACGCAGTCGAAGTCCGGCTCGAGGCGGGAGAGGAACGGCTCGCCCCAGGCGAGGTGGGTGCCGCTCATACCCTGGATCAGGAGCAGGGGCTCACCGCGCCCGGAGCGTTTCCAGTAGAGCTCGGCCCCTGCGTCCCCCGCCGTCGGCACGCCGCGATCCTACGCCATTGCCGGCTGTGCGGCCAGTCCATATATCCGCCTATCGGTAAGGAGAAACCGCCCGTTGCAGGGGATAGGCTGGCCCGCAGTGTCCCGCGCCGGAGACCCGGAACTTCGGCGGAGTCTGGAAGGAGTCCCATTTGAGGGTGAAACGCTGGTTTTGCGCTCTCCTCGCCTCGTTCATGTTGCTCGGAACGGTGGCGATGCCCGTCGCCGCGGCGGTGAAGCTGCCGGCGCAGCTCGCCGGTGAAAAGGCGTTCGTCTTCGCCAAGCACACCTGCTCGCACGACATCCACTGCGTCAAATACGGCATCACCAACTGCAACCGTCAGAGCCTGCACGTGGTCTTCTGCCGGATGTACGTGGAACGGTCGACGCCGGCCCAGGGCCGCTACGCCTGCCAGAAATTGGTGCGCGTGGTGCTCGACCCGATCAGCTACAGGATCGTCGTCACCGGCACCACGAGCTGGAACTGTCACTGACGTTCGCCCGTGGAGCGTCCCGGCGCCGTTTGGAGCGGCGCCGGGATGCGTCCGGGCACCTCGCCGCCGGGGGCGCCACAATCCCCCCGGGCCCCCGTAGCTCAGCTGGATAGAGCATCGGACTTCTAATCCGACGGTCGCTGGTTCGAATCCAGCCGGGGGCGTGTGGACGAGGTCACGCAGCCGCTCGCGGGCGGGATGGGGAACCAAGGGCAGGTCGTGCGCATCGGCGACACGGTGCGGCGGCCGGCGGGTGAGCATTCTGCCGCGGTCACCGGGCTGCTCGAGCACCTCGCGGCGGTCGGCTTCGACGGCGCCCCCTCGGTGCTCGGCAGGGACGAGGAGGGCAGGGACGTCTACGGATGGATCGAGGGCGACGTCGCGGTGCCGCCGTACCCGGCCTGGGCGCTCGCCGACGAGGCGCTGGCCGGGACCGGTCGACTGATCCGACGCCTCCACGACGCGCTCGCCGGCTTCGAGGCGCCGCCCGGGGTCTCGTGGTCAGGCGAGCGTGCCGACCCGCGCGGTGGGCAACTCATCTGCCACACCGACGTCTGTCGTGAGAACGTCGTCTTCCGCGGCGGGCGGGCGATCGCGATCCTCGACTTCGACTTCGCCGCGCCGGGGCGGCCGGTCTGGGATCTGGCGATGGCGGCGCGGATGTGGGCCCCGTTGGTGACGCCGCCACCGGGAGGCGACGCCGAGGCCGCCTCGGCCTGTGCCCGGCGCGTGGCCCTGCTCGCGTCGGCCTACGGGCTCCCCGCGACGGATCGCGAGGAGTTCGTCGAGGCGATCGTCGAAGCCCAGAAGGTGGGGACGGCCTTCGTGCGCCGCCGCGTCGATGCCGGCGAGCCGGCCTTCGTCGCGATGTGGGAGGGTCGCGGCGGGGCTCCCTGGTTCGAGGGAGTGGTCGAGTGGATGAGGGCGCAGCGGCAGCCTTGGCTCGACGCCCTGGATTCGTCCTCGCCTCGATGACCCCACCGGTCGAACGACGCAGTTGAACCTGAAGCTGGACGACGGCACCACGGTCACCGGCCTCACGCGGCCGGCGCAGGGGATGCGGCATCGGGTCCTCTTCGGGGTCGAGGAGGCGTCGGGACGCGAGGTGGCGGTGAAGATCGAGCTGCTGCCGGGGGCGCTCGGACCGGAGCGACTGGCGTTGGAGTGGCTGAGCGCCAACGACGGACCGGCGCCGCGGTGGCGCGCGGCGGGGACGGTGGCTGAGGGAGAACACCGCGGGGCGGCCTGCCTGGTCAGCGACCGGGTCCCCGGGGAGGCCCCGCGTTCGGCTGACGCCTGGGAGCGGCTCGGGCGGGCGCTCGCCCGGCTGGCGCGCGTGCCCTGGGAGGGAAGCGGCCTCGACGTCCAGGGCCACCGCGAGTTCCTCGCCGTCCACGAGCGCCGCGTCGCGGATCTGGAGGGCGCGCTCGACGGCGACGATCTGGGCAGCGCGGCCGGCCGCGACGGCCCAGGTCTCGCCGGGCGACTGCCGCCGGTCCCGCCGCGCTTCGCCGGCTCGCCCTTGGTCCTGACCCACGGCGATCCCGGGCCGGGCAACTTTCTCGACCACGGCGAGGTCGGGACGCTGATCGATTGGGAGGACGCGATGGTCGCGCCGCGGGGGTTGGACCTCGGACGGGCCGCCTTCATCGCCCTCCTCGGCGCCGGCCCGGAAGGCTACGTCGCCGAGGATCGGGCGGCGAGGGCGAGCGCCGTCGTGGCCGGCTTCCGCGCCGAGGCCGACGACGGGTTTCCCGACGCGGGCGAGCTGGTCTGGTGGCTGGGGGTGGCGGGAGTCCAGTTCGCGCACCGACGACTGGAGCGGGCGGGCGAGCCTGACGTGCTGCCCTGGCGCGAGGCGATCGCGGTCCTCGACGAAGCGCTCGCGGCGGCCTGGTTCAGGGACGGTCGACAGCGCTGAGCGGGCGCTCGGCGGCGCCCGCGACCCGACGGCCGACCTGCTTGGCGAAGGCGATGATGGTCATCATCGGGTTGACGCCGAGCGCGGTGGGGAAGAGCGAGGCGTCGGCGACGTAGAGGCCGGCGGTGCCGTGCAGCGAGCCGTCCGGGGCGCAGGCGCCCTGGCGGGGGTCGGCGGCGATCCGCGCCGTGCCCATCGGGTGGAAGCCCTCGAGCCGCAGGTCGGCGGGCTTGATCCGGGCCGCCTCGAAGCTCGCCACGTCGTCGGGGCGCAGGACCTTGACGCCCGCGACGTTGGGGTAGACCTCGGCGGCGCCGGCGGCGAAGTGGACCTCGGCGGCGCGGGCGATGCCGAAGACGACGCGGGCGGCATCGGCGCGGTCGAGGCCGTAGGAGATGCGCAGGGACCCGTCGCCGGCGCCGCGGACCCGGCCGGCGGACCGGTCGGTGAGCTGGACGCCGATCGAGCCCATGTGCGGGTAGTCGAGCATCGCCCGCTGGTGCTCGGCACCGGAGCCGACCAGCCAGGCGCCGCCGAAGGCCAGCGGCGTGAAGGTCGCCTCGAGCAGGATCCCCTGTGCCTCCCACCCGTCGACGTAGTAGCTCTGCATCACGCCCTCCCAGCCGCGGACCTCCTCCGGGTAGCGGGCGCCGACCCAGCAGGCGGGGTGGATGTGGAGGTTGGCGCCGACCGCATCGTTGCCGAGGCCGGAGCGGCTCAACAGCTGCGGCGTGCCGAAGGCGCCGGCGGCGACCACCACCGCGTGACGCGCCCGCACCGTGAAGGTGGAGGCGGGACGGTTGCCGTCGCCGGCGACCCGGCACTCGACTCCGACCGCGCGCCCGCCCTCGACCAGCACCCGGCGCACCTCGACCCCGGCCCGCAGGCGCGCCCCGGCGGCGACCGCCCGCGGCAGGTAGCTGACGTGCATCCCGCGCTTGGCGTCGATCGGGCAGCCGAGCGGGCAGGAGCTGCACTGCACGCAGGCCCCGGCGTTGCGGGCGATCGGGCCGCCGCTGACGCCTAGCGCCGCCGCGCCCTCCATCGCCAACTGGCCGTTGCGTCCCATCCGCTCCGGGTCGAGGCGCTGCACCCGCAGCATGTCCTCGGCCTCGGCGAAGTCGCCCTCCAGGTCACGCGCCCAGTCGATGCCGAAGCCCGCGGCCCAGTCGTCCAGCACCTCGTCCGGGGCGCGGAAGCAGGTGCCCGAGTTGATCACCGTGGTGCCGCCGACGGCCTTCGCCACCGGGACCGGGATTTTCGGTTTGCCCGCGGCGATCGTGAGGCCGGCGTCGCGGTAGAGGGAGCGGACCGCGTCGAGTTGGTCGCCGGGGTAGCCCTCGC
>MKSH01000171.1:8843-12623 GCA_001898095.1 Solirubrobacterales bacterium 70-9
AGGGTCGTCGCGGTGACGGCACCGCCCGCCCCCGAGCCGATCACGACGACGTCGCATTCCTCGCCCTCGGGCCGCGGCTCGGTGTCGCCGAGGGACCCGGCGGGCTCGGGCACGGTCCCGTCGGCGAGCTCGCAGCGGAGGTCGTAGCCGATCCGTGCCCGCACCTCGGGCGTCACCGCGTAGCCGAGCGTCGAGAAGAGCTTCGCCATCAGCAGCAGGTCGAGCTTCAGCGCGGAGCGGGTGCCTTCGAGCTTGGCGAGGAAGCGTTCGCGCCCGGGCTGGTCCAGGTGGCTGAAGCGGCGCGGGAAGGGCAGCCGCTCGAAGGCGCGCAGGCCGAGCCGCAGCTGCAGCAGGAGGTGGGGCGGGACGGCACCGAGGAAGTCGGCGACCGGGCCCGACGCATCGACCTCGAGCTCCGCCGCGGGGAGGCCGTCGATGCCCGGGGCCATCGCCGCGCAGATCGCGCTCAGCGTGCGTCGTTCGGGGGCACCGAGGCCGCGGCGGCGGGAGCCGCCCCTGGCAAGAGGGCGGTCGATCCTCCCGGCCAACACGTAGAGCCACAGCGCCACCAGGATCAGCGCGCCGTCGACCAGCGCGCCGAGCAGGTAGGCGAAGGCGCCTTCCTGGATCAGGAAGAAGGCGAGCGAGGTGAGCGAGGAGGCGGCCTTGCCGGCGGCAAGGAGCAGCAGCAGCGGCCGGTAGCGGACGACGTCAGCCTGAGCGATCACGCAGAGGCCGGTGATCACCACCATGTAGGCGAAGCCGAGCGAGAGCCACAGGTACTCCTGGGTGTGCGGCGCGCGGGTGTGGTTGCCGAAGATTTCGCCGACGTTCGACATGAAGTCGAGCGAGGGACTCGGCAGCACCAGGTAGAGGAGCCCGACCACCGTGAAGCAGACGGCGAGCACCCGCAGTCCGAAGACGACGAACCTCTCCGCGGCGGCTCCCTGCACAGGACGAGCCTAACTGGCCGGCCGGCCAAACGCCAGCCCGGGAGTTAGGCTGGCGCGGTGGAGGAACGGGCGCGTTTCGGTGAGGTCGCCGCCAGGGCGGGTCATTACGAGAGCTTCTACTTGAAGGCGTGTCGCCCCGACGGCGGCCTCGGGATCTGGATTCGCCACACCGTCCACAAGCGGCCGGGGGAGGCGCCGACCGGGTCGATCTGGTTCACGCTCTTCGACCGCGATGCGCCGGCGCCGCAGGCGACCAAGGTGACGGTCCCGGCGAGTGAGCTGTCGACGCCGGCGGGGTCCTGGATCCGCGTCGCCGGGGCGGAGATCGGGCCGGGGGAGGCGCGGGGGACGGTCGGGTCCGGGCCGGCGGGCGTCGTCACGGCCGGCCCGGGGGCGACCGACGAACCGGCGGCCTCCGAGCCGCTTGCCGCCACCTGGGCTCTCCGCTTCACGGGTGACACCGAGCCGTGCCGCTACCTCCCCGCCGACTGGCTCTACAAGGCGCCGCTGCCGCGGACGAAGTTCGTCGCCCCGGTGCCGGACGCGGTCTTCGAGGGGACGCTGGAGGTCGCCGGCCGCTCGATCGACGTCTCCGGTTGGCCGGGGATGATCGGCCACAACTGGGGTACCGAGCACGCCGAGCGCTGGGTCTGGCTCGAGGGCAGCGGCTTCGCCGACGCGGCGGGCACCTGGTTCGACGCCGGCGCCGCCAAGGTCAGGCTCGGCAGCCGCGTCAGCCCCTGGGTGCCGTCGGGGATGCTGGCGCTCGACGGCGTCCGCCACCGCCTCGGCGGCCTCGGCGCGATCCGCTCCGCCTCGATCGAAGAGTCCCCGGCCGGCTGCACCTTCCTCCTGCCCGGCAAGGACATCGTCGTCCACGGCCGCGTCTCGGCGCCCCGCAAGGATTTCGTCGGCTGGGTCTACGCCGATCCGACCGGCGACGAGCACCACACGATCAACTGCTCGGTGGCCGACCTGGAGCTGACCGTGGAGCGGCCGGGGCTCCCGCATCGTCGGCTGGCCCTCAAAGGCGCCGCTGCCTACGAGCTCGGGATGCGGGAGAGGGACCACGGCATCCCGATCCAGCCGTTCCCCGACGGCTGACGGGAGAGCGTCCGCATTTGCCCCTCATCCGCGGGGGGTAAATGCGGACGCCGGTGCTAGAGGCCCGGTGGGTGGCGGACGACGAAGCCCGCCGTCGAGTTCGGCATCAGGTGCCAGCGCGGGCCGGTGCCGCGGGCGTCGCCGACCGTGTCCCAGCGCAGCCCGGCGATCTCCATGAAGGTGTGGGTCGCGTTGGCGTAGACGGTGATCCACTTGCCGGGGCCGGGCGCGCCCCAGCCCTCGAGCGAGCCCGAGGTCAGCGGTTCCGGGATCAGCCCGGCACCGTGAAGGGCCCAGCTGACCGAGCCGGAGCAGTCGTAGCCGTAGGAGTAGAAGGAGGCGTGGCCGCCGCCCCAGACGTAGGGCCGGCCGACGATCTGGTTGGCGGCGTTGATCACTTTCTGCACCGCTTCCGGGACGTCGGGCGGCGAGAGGGCGATGCCGGAGAGGAGGATCGCGGTCGAGCCGGAGTCGCCGCGGGTGTGGGCGAAGAGCTTGCCGGTGTGGTGATGGGGGACCGTGGTGCCGTTGGTGCCTGCCGAGGCGGGCGGCATTTCGGAGGGGTCCAGCACTTCTTCGGTGGCGGCGAGGGTCGGTTCCGGTTCTTCGGCCTCTTCGCGGGCGAGCTTGCGCTCGGTCGCGTCGATCCGCTTCTGCGCCTCCATCAGGGCGAAGCCGTGACCGATCGCGTGGATGAGCGAGCCGAAGGCGCCCATCCGGGCGGTCGCGGTGGCGGCCGAGGAGGACCCGGACGACCCGTGCCCGCCGCCGTCTGCCGCGGCCGCCCCGGAGGCCGCCGGGCCGAGGAGCGCCGCCGCGGCGAGGGCGCAGACCAGCGCCCCGGCGCGCCGCCGGAGTCGCCGGCTGCCGCTGCCGCCGCAGATCGTCTTGTCGCGCGAGAACCTCATGTGGTCGACCCAGACCAGGGAAACCTTAGCCGGCGCCGCCGTCGCGGATGTGAAGCGCCCGTTAGGTTCTCTGCGCCTTGGCGAAACTCCTCCTGATCCCGGTCGCGATCATCGCGTTCATCGTCTTCCTGATCGTCCTCGGGGCGATCGGGCTCGGCATCGCCTTCATCATCCTCGCGACGCTGGGGAAAATCTTCAGCCTGATCGCCGGCGCCGGGCGCGGTGTGGGGCGGGGAGCGCGGCGGGTCAGCAGGCGTGGACGGCGGCAGCAGACCTGACGACTTCGAAGGCGCTCCCCGGGATCGCCTTCAAGGCGTCCAGTTCTTCGTCGTCCCAGCGCTTGTCGGACGTGCCGGAGATGTACCAATTCGAGCCGTTGTCGGCGACGATCAGGCCGTATTCCTTCATCGCCACCGCGATCGCGCGGGCGGCGGGCGGCATCCCGCCGACGCCGTAGCCCGCCTTCAGCCGCAGGCGCATCCCCATCGGCGGGGCGGCGCCGGAGTCGGTGTCGCCCGCGCAGTGGGAGGCGGGGTGGATCCAGGCGTTGCGGGTGCTGTCCATCGTGACCCGGATCGCGTGGTCGACGTGGCCCGCGGCGGCTTCTTCGTAGCGGACCAGGCCGGGGAAGATCGGCAGGCCGGCGGCGTCGGCCGAGGTCCACCCGTCGGGGCGCAGGGCAGCCGAGCGGAGGTCCCATTCGACCCCGGCGTCGGCATCCCAATGCGGCTTCGGCTTCGACTGGGGGAAGGCGTCGTAGAGCTCGTAGAGCTTGCAGGTCGACTTGTCGACGACGAGGAGGTGGCGGTCGCCTT
>MKSH01000171.1:12944-13753 GCA_001898095.1 Solirubrobacterales bacterium 70-9
ACAACAAGCGCCACCAGCACCACAAATGCCCCACCCACAGCGGCCGGCCGACCGCGCCCCACAGTGCGTTCGCACTTTCCCGTCCTATGTACGGAGAACTGCGAACGCCACCGGTTCACGACGGCCCCCCACCTGTGCGTTCGCACTTAGCCCCACTATGTGTTGCTAACCGCGAACGCAACGAGGTCATGGCTTGAGCTCGTCGGGAAGGCCTTCGCGGACGGTCAGTTTGCCGATCGTCAGGTCGTCGATCTCGAGTTCCTCGATTTCCATCCGTTCGAAGGTCGCCCGCCCGACCTTGAGGCGCTTCACCGAGAGCCGGCCGATGGCGAAGCCGCCGATCGCCGCCGCGCCGATCGCGGTTGCCCCGATCGCCAGCGCCCCGATCGATTGCGCACCCCGCGCCTCAACCCCGGTCGCCGATGCGGCGCGCGCGACCACGGCACCGGCCAGCGCCCCGATCGCCTCCGCCGGCCGAGCGATAGACGGCAACTTCGCAACCGACTTAGGCCCCTTATGCGACATCTCGCGCACCGTACCGCGCGAAGGCGTCGCTGCGATGAGGTTGGACGGAGGTCGCATGGGCCCGGGCGGAAGGGTTCGGACGCGTGCGGCGGGACCGCCGCGAGACGCCCAGGACGGGAGGCTTTCGGGGGGAAGCGCGCAGGTTCCGGCGCAGGTCGGGACGGTCGCGTCGCGCTCTCGACTTTCACCTTGCCAGGGCAGGGTGAAAGTCGGGAGCGCGTCCGGGACCCCTCAAGGGACGCGGAGTTCCGCGCAGGACCCGCGCAGATGGCCACGGATCTCCG
>MKSH01000171.1:13858-14103 GCA_001898095.1 Solirubrobacterales bacterium 70-9
CCCGCCTCGCTGCCGTCGAGCAGCCACTCGACGATCGGCTCGCCGTTGCCGACGGCCGTCGCTTCGATGCCGTCCAACAGCCACTCCAGGCCGGGTTCGAAGCCCGAGTCAGGGGGCACGCCGAAGGGATGGCTGCGGTTGCGGCGGCCGGTGATCTTTTTGATCAGGGGGAGTTCGCCGGCCTCGAGGGCGGCGGCGACCTCGGGGTCGGGATCGCGGAAGGAGTGGAGGGACTCCTTTGCCTC
>MKSH01000171.1:14143-14282 GCA_001898095.1 Solirubrobacterales bacterium 70-9
CGCATGCAGTAGCCGGTGACGTAGTCGTCGATCGACATCAGGATCGCGCGGCCGGTCGGCGGGTCGACGTGGAGGCGGACCATGATGCTGACCGACTGCTCGACGTGGCGGAGGCGGTTGATCCGGGCGCGGGGGCGGC
>MKSH01000171.1:14414-19299 GCA_001898095.1 Solirubrobacterales bacterium 70-9
GCTCGTCCTTCGACTTGACGTGGGTGTAGGGGGTCATCGTGGCGACGCCGAGCTCGGTCGCCAGGCGGCGCATCGAGACTGCCTCGATCCCCTCGGCGTCGGCGATCCGCACGGCGGCGGCGACGATTTCGGCGCGGGGCGTGACGCTCATGGTCCGTACACTGTACAGTGGTCCGTCCGTACGGCGTACAGGGTGGGCTGCCCCCCGGGGCTTAAGGCCCTGGCGCCCGGAATCTCCCCCCATGACCCACGCAATCTCCGTCAAAGACCTCCGCAAACGCTTCGGTGACTTCGAAGCCGTCAAAGGCGTGAATTTCGAGGTCGCCACCGGCGAGGTCTTCGGCTTCCTCGGACCCAACGGGGCGGGCAAGACGACGACGATCAACATGCTCTGCACGCTGACCAAGCCGAGCGACGGCACCGCCGAGGGCGCCGGCTTCGACGTCGTCAAGTCCCGCGACGACGTCCGCCGCCACATCGGCCTCGTCTTCCAGGACCAGACCCTCGACGGCTACCTCAGCGCCGAGCAGAACCTGCGCCTCCACGCCGAGCTCTACGGGGTGGAAAAGGCGGCGGTGAAGCCGCGGATGCAGCAGGTGCTGGAGATGGTCGGCCTCTGGGAGCGCCGCGACTCGCAGGTGATGACCTTCTCCGGCGGCATGCGTCGCCGCCTCGAGATCGCCCGCGGCCTGATGCATTCGCCCCGCGTCCTCTTCCTCGACGAGCCGACGATCGGCCTCGACCCGCAGACCCGCGCCTCGATCTGGGGCTATATCCGCCAGCTCCAGCAGCAGGAGGAGATCACGATCTTCATGACCACCCACTACATGGACGAGGCCGAGTTCTGTGGCCGCATCGCGATCATGGACAACGGCGAGATCGTCGCCCTCGACACCCCGGACGCGCTGAAAGAAGGCGTCGGCGCCGACCGGATCCGGATCGAGACCGCCGACGACGAGCGGGCGATCGCCGAACTGGGCGAGCGCTTCGGCCTCGAGGCGACCGTCTCCGAGGGCGCCGTCAGCTTCGCCGTCGCCGAGGGTGAGGAGTTCGTGCCGCGCCTCTTCGCCGAGCTGGGCGTGCCGATCAAGGCGGTGAGCCTTTCCCGCCCGACCCTCGACGATGTCTTCATGACCCACACCGGCTCGACCATCCGCGATGCCGAGGAGTCGAGCGCCAAAAACCGCAACCGCGCGGTGATGCAGGCGATGGGAGGGGCGCGCCGATGAGCGACGCCCTCGTCGCGCACCCCACGGTCGAGGTCCGCGTCCCGCCGCGCAGCTGGCGCTCCGAGGTCCGCGCGGTGAAGATCGTCTGGCGCCGCGAGCTGATCCGCTTCCAGAAAGACCGCATGCGGATCGTCACCTCGCTGGTGCAGCCGCTGCTCTTCCTCTTCGTCCTCGGCTCCGGCCTCCAGCAGCTCTCCGCCGCCAGCACCCACGGGGTCGACCTGAAGACGTTCATCTACCCCGGCGTTCTCTGTATCTCGGTGATGTTCACCGGCATGTTCTCGGCCGCCTCGATCGTCTGGGACCGCGAGTTCGGCTTCCTCCGCGAGATGATGGTCGCGCCGGTCCGGCGCAGCTCGATCGTGATCGGCAAGGTCCTCGGCGGCGCCACCGTCGCCTCGCTCCAAGGGCTGATCCTGCTCGCCCTCGCCTGGGCGGTCCACGTCCCCTACAGCGTCACCCTGGTGCTCGGCGTCTTCGCCCTGCAGCTGCTGCTCGCCTTCAGCATCACCGCGTTCGGGGTGATGATCGCCGCCCGCATCACCCAGATCCAGTCGTTCATGGGCGTGATGCAGATGATCGTCACGCCGATGTTCTTCATCTCCGGCGCCCTCTTCCCGAGCGGCGACCTGCCCGGCTGGCTCACCGTCCTGAACCGGCTCGACCCGATCACCTACGCGGTGACGCCGATGCGGACGCTGATCTTCAACCACCTCGACCTCTCCGCCGAGGCGAGCCAGGCACTGAACCCGCCGATCACCTGGTTCGGCTGGGAGGTCCCGATCGCCCTGCAGATCTTCACCGTCTTCGCCCTCGGGATGCTGATGCTGGGCATCGCGATCGTCGAGTTCAGCGCCGGGGACTAGCGGCAGGCCGGCGGCGGTACCCTCCTCGGGACGGCTTTCGAGCGAGAGGAGCGGGTGATGGAGAGCAACGGAATCGAGGCGCAGGAAGGGCGGATCGCCTTCGTCCAGTCGTGCTGGCACCGCGAGATCGTCGACCAGTGCCGGGACTCGTTCCTCGCCGAGGCGCAGGAGCGCGGCGTCGCCGCCGACCGGGTCGACCTCTTCGAGGTGACCGGCGCCTTCGAGATCCCGCTGCACGCGAAACGGCTCGCCGAGAGTGGCCGCTATGCCGCGGTCGTCGCCTCCGGGCTGGTGGTCGACGGCGGCATCTACCGCCACGACTTCGTCGCCGAGGCGGTGATCGACGGCCTCATGCGCGTCCAGCTCGACACCGGCGTGCCGGTCTTCTCCGCCGTCCTCACCCCGCACCATTTCCACGAGCACGCCGACCACGAGCGCTTCTTCCACGAGCACTTCCAGGTCAAGGGGCGCGAGGTCGCGAAGGCCTGCACCGACACGGTCGAGAAGCTCGGCCGCCTGCCGGTGGCCGCGTGACGCCCGACCTGCGCGCGGCCGTCAATGGGATCGGCCTGGGCGACGAGCAGATCCGCACCATGCGGCTCTCCGAGCCGACCCCGGTCGCGGGCGCGACGGCGGGCGAGCCGCACGAGTCCTGGCACTCCGCCTATATCGACGGGGCGACCGAGGTCGGCGTCTGGGAATCCACGCCGGGCCGCTGGTCCGGCGCCAAAGAGGGGATCAGCGAGATGATGCACCTGCTCTCCGGGCGGGTGACGATCACCGACGAGGACGGCACCGCCCATGAGCTCGGCGCGGGCACCATGTTCATCCTCCTCGACGGCTGGCGCGGCCAGTGGGAGGTCCACGAGACGGTCCGCAAGGTCTACGCGATCTGGCCCACCCGTTAGGGCGAGCGCAGGCGGGTAGGGAGGCGAGATGGAAGTCGCGCTGATGATCGAGGGTCAGGAGGACGTCACCTGGGACGACTGGGTGACGATCGCCGACGCCTGCGAACGGAGCGGGGTGGGGACGCTCTTCCGCTCCGACCACTACTACTCGGTCGCCGACGAGAGCGAGCGCGGCTCACTCGACGCGCTGACGACCCTCGCCGCGCTCGCCGCGATCACCGAGAAGCTGCGCCTCGGGACGATGGTCTCGCCGGCGACCTTCCGCCATCCCTCGGTCTTCGCCAAGTCGATCGCGACGATCGACCAGATCAGCGGCGGGCGGGTCGAGCCCGGCCTCGGCGCCGGCTGGTGGGACCGCGAGCACGAGGCCTACGGCTTCGACCTCCCGGCGCTCGGCCCGCGCATGGACGCCTTCGAAGAGCAGCTCGAGATCGCCACCAGGCAGTGGGCCGACGGCGCCTTCAGCTTCGACGGCGAGCACTTCAAGATCGTCGACCTCGACGCCCGGCCGAAGCCGGTGCAGCGGCCACGGCCGCACTTCGTCATCGGCGGCTCGGGCGGGCCGCGCAGCCTCCGCCTCGCGGTCAAGTGGGCCGACGAGTACAACACGGTCCTGATCGGGCCGGACGCGCTCGCCGAGGTGCGGACGAACCTCGACGTCGAGTGCGAGAAGCAGGGCCGCGACCCGGCGACGCTGCCGCTCTCGCTGATGACCGGCTGGCTGGTGGGGGAGACGCGCGAGGAGGTCGTCGATCGCGCCGCCCGCCTGGCGAAGTGGCAGGGCGAAGACGTCGACGGCGAGGTCTTCCTTGGCGAGCAGTCGGACGCCTGGATCACCGGCACGGTCGAGCAGGCGGTCGAGCACCTGCGCGCCCTGCGCGAGGCGGGCTGCCACCGGGTCATGGCCCAGCACCTTCTGCACCGCGACACCGAGGCGATCGAACTGATCGGCCGCGAGGTCGCTCCCCTCATAGAAAGGTTCTAGATGCGCTACACGAAGTTCGGCCCGACCGGCATGGACGTGTCGGTGATCTGCATCGGCTGCATGTCCTTCGGCGACCCGGCGCGGGGCAGACACGATTGGTCGCTGCCCGAGGCCGAGAGCCGCGAGCTGATCAAGCAGGCCCTCGACGCCGGGATCAACTTCTTCGACACCGCCAACGTCTACTCGGACGGCTCCAGCGAGGAGATCGTCGGCCGCGCGCTCGCCGAGATGGCCGACCGCGACGAGATCGTCCTCGCCACCAAGGTCTTCATGCCGATGCGCGAGGGGCGAAACGCGGGCGGTCTCTCCCGCAAGGCGATCATGGCCGAGATCGACCACAGCCTGCGGCGCCTCGGCACCGACTACGTCGACCTCTACCAGATCCACCGCTGGGACTACGAGACTCCGATCGAAGAGACGCTGGAGGCCTTGGACGACGTCGTCCGCGCCGGCAAGGCCCGCTACATCGGCGCCTCCTCGATGTTCGCCTGGCAGTTCGCCCAGGCTCTCGCCACCAGCGACGCCCTCGGCCGCGCCCGCTTCGTCTCGATGCAGGACCACTACAACCTGCTCTACCGCGAGGAGGAGCGGGAGATGCTGCCGCTCTGCGCCGGCGAGGACATCGCCGTGATCCCCTGGAGCCCGCTCGCCCGTGGCCGCCTCACCCGCCCCTGGGACGCCGCCACCGCGCGCTCGGAGACCGACGATTTCGGCCGCTCCCTCTACCAGGACGAGGACGCCGAGATCGTCGCCCGCACCCTCGAGGTGGCGGAGCGCCTCGGCGCCTCACCGGCCCAGGTGGCCCTCGCCTGGGTCCTCGCCAACCCGGCGGTGACCGCCCCGATCGTCGGCGCGACCAAGCCCCAGCACCTCGCCGACGCGATCGCCGCCGTCGAC
>MKSH01000171.1:19339-20079 GCA_001898095.1 Solirubrobacterales bacterium 70-9
GCTCCCGCCTCGCGCTCGCTATTTTGGGTGCCGCGCGGTGGCAGTAGCTCAGTTGGTAGAGCTCTGGCTTGTGGTGCCAGCGGTCGCGGGTTCGAGCCCCGTCTGCCACCCTTCTTCGCGGCAGCGCGCCGGTTCGGTGAGCGGTCGATCGCTGTGCGGGCGTAATCCGAAAGAGGCCAACGATGGAACTAGGAATCTGTCTTCCCCAACTCGGCCCGACCGCCGAAGGCGCGAAGGTCGCCGAGGTGGCGCGGCGCGCCGAGAAGGTCGGCTACGACTCGCTCTGGGTCGGCGACCGACTGCTGACGCCGGAGTCGCCGCAGGACCTCTACCCGGTCGGCGGCACGCCCGAGGTGCCCTACCCGCCGGAGTTCACCGCGGCGCTCGACCCGATCGTCACCCTGACCGCGGCGGCCGCCGTGACCAGCCGCGTGAAGCTCTCGTTCAGCACGCTGATCCCGACCTGGCACAACGCGGTGCTGCTGGCGCGGGCGCTGACCACTCTCGACGCGGTCAGCGAGGGGCGGCTCGAGCTCGGCCTCGGCACCAGCTGGATGCGTGACGAGTACGAGGTCGCCGGGGTGCCCTGGGAGGAGCGCGGCGCGCGGCTCGACGAGATGCTCGACGTGTTCGACAAGCTCTGGAGCGACACCGAGGTCGAGCACCGCGGCCGGTTCTGGGAGATCCCGCCCTCGAAGGTCGACCTGCGGCCGGTGCGGGCGGGCGGCCCGGCGGTGCTG
>MKSH01000171.1:20109-25134 GCA_001898095.1 Solirubrobacterales bacterium 70-9
GCCTCTGGGGGATGGCGGTCGCCGCCGCCGAGGGGGCCGGTCGCGACCCGGGTGAGCTGCGCCGCGAGACGCGGGTCAACACCTACGCGGGCGAAGACATCGGCGCCACGGTCGACCAGGTGCGCGAGGCCGAGCGCCGCGGCGCCGATGGCGTCCACGTCGACTTCACCTACGTCGCCTCTTCTGCCGAGGACCTGATGGACCGGGCCGAGGAACTGATCGGGATCCTCCGCGCCTGAGGGGGGACGCGGCGCTCAGGTGGGGACGGCGGACTTCGCGGCCCGTTCGATCGGGGACGCCCGGAACGCGACGCTTCCGGGGGGAGATGCAGGGACGTGACGGAGACGCCAAGTTCCCGACCGTTGAGGATCCCGGCATCTCTGTGACGCCAGCCCTCCTCGGCGCGGGCCCGGTCAATGATCCCGGCCCACGGTTAGTCTCGGCCGATGCGGGTGACGATGTTGGACGGGGGCGCCTTCATCTCGGCGGTCGGGATCTGGCGCGACGGGGAGAGCCTCGGGCGGATGGTGCGCTTCCCGGTGCCGGTCTACCTGATCGAGGTGGGGGAGGAGCGGATCCTCGTCGACAGTGGGCTCCACCCGGACGCGGCGGCGGACGCCCCTGCCCACTACGAGGGCGCCGAGAACATGCGGAACTTCCGCCTCGAGCAGGAGGTCGGACTGGCCGAGCAGGTCGACCTGGCGACGATCACCAAGGTGGTGATGACGCACCTGCACTTCGACCACGCCGGCGGGCTCGGCCTGCTGCCCTCCGCGACCCCGGTCTACATGCAGCGGCGCGAATGGGAAGCCGGGCGCGAGCCCGAGTCGATCGCCCGCAACTTCTTCCTCGTCCGTGACTACGAGGTGGTCGCCGACCAGGTGGTCCTCGTCGAGGGCGACCACGACCTGCTCGGCGACGGCTCGGTGGAGCTGCTCTCGACCCCCGGCCACACCCCGGGTCACCAGTCGGTCAAGGTCGGCGGGCAGCTGGTGATCGGCGGCGACGTCACCCACTTCGCCGCCGGGCTCGATGATCTCCGTCTGCCGATCTTCGGCGACGACCTCGAGGCCCAGCGCGCCTCCGCCGAACGCCTCCGCGCCCTCCGCGACGCCGGCGCCACCGTGCGTCCCGGCCATGACCCCGAGGTGCTGGTCCCGGGCCCGGTCGAGGTCCCGGGCCGATGAGGCTCGGTGCATCGAGAGCGCTGGTCGACGGGGACTGGGTCGACGGCGACGTCGAGGTCCTCGACGGGCGCGTCGCGGCGGTCGGCGTGGGGGAGCCGCGCGGGTCGAAGTTGGCGGCGCCGGGGTTCGTCGACCTGCAGGTGAACGGCTACGCCGGCGTCGACTTCTCCCGACCCGGGGAGGAAGGCTTCGCGCGCGCCGGAGCGGCGCTGCTCGCCGACGGCGTGACCGCCTTCCAGCCGACCCTTGTCACCTCACCGGTGCGGGAGATGGTGGAGTCGCTCGCGACGGTAGGTGGCGCCGCCGGTCATGCGCCGACCGACGCGGCGGCGGGCGCGTCCGCGGCGACTCCTGCCGCGGGCGCCGGGATGCCGCGGATCGTCGGCGCGCACCTGGAGGGGCCGTTCCTCTCGCGCGAGCGGGCCGGTGCGCACGACCGCGACGCGCTGCTCGCGCCGGAACCGGCACTGCTCGACCGCCTGCTCGCCGCCGGCCCGGTGTCGCAGGTGACGCTGGCGCCGGAGCTCCCCGGGGCGCTCGACCTGGTCGACGCGCTGGTCGCCCGCGGCGTCACCGTCTCCTGCGGTCACACCGAGGCCGACGCCGCCGCGGCCCACGCCGCCTTCGACCGGGGCGCGTCCGCCGTCACCCATCTCTTCAACGCGATGCGCCGGCCCGAGCACCGCGATCCCGGCATCGCCTACGCCGCCCTCGGCCGGGAGGACGTCTTCATCACCCTGATCGCCGACGGCCACCACCTCGCCGACGACACCGTCCGCGCCGCCGCCCGGGCGGCCGGAGACCACCTCGTCCTGATCAGCGACGCGGTCGCCGCCGCGGCCGCCCCCGACGGCGACTACACCCTCGGCGGCAACCTCCCGATCCACTCCGAGCGCGGGGTGGTGCGGAGCGCCGCCGGGTCGCTCGCCGGCTCGACCCTCACCATGCCCGCCGCGGTCCGCAACCTCCACGCCCTCGGCGTCCCCCTCGCCGCCGCGCTCCGCGCCGCCACCGAAGCCCCCGCCCGGATGGCCCGCCGTCCCGATCTCGGCCGCCTCGACCCCGGCGCCCGTGCCGACCTCGTCGTCCTCGACGACTCCCTCGAGCCCACCCAGGTTCTCCTCGCCGGCGTTCCCCAGCACTGACCCACGACCTCCCAATTTCGGCCGACCGGTGGGGGGAGAAATAGCGGACGCCCAGCCCTTGATCCCCTACGATGGAACGAGGAATCCTCATGTCCGGCGACCAGGAAATCGAGCTGATCTTCGAACCTCAGGCCGAGGGTGGGTACAGCGTGTACGCGCCCGATCTTCCAGGACTCCACACCCAGGGAGAAGACATGGACGACGCTTTCGCGAACGCCGAGGAGGCGGTCGCCCTCTACGTCGAAGGACTCCGTGAGGACGGCGAGTCGCTCGATCTGGGTGTCATCGTCCGTCGCAGGATCAAACTGCCCGCGTGACTCCACGCCAACCGGTGGTCTCCGGCCGGCGCCTGATCAAGGCGCTCGAGGCCGACGGCTGGGAGGTCGTACGTCAGCGCGGCAGCCACGTGCGGCTGCGGAACGTCACTCGCGGCGCGGTCCTGGTGGTGCCGGAACACGACGAGGTGACGAAGGGGACTCTCGGTCGAATCCTGCGCGAGGCGCGGCTCGATGTCGACGATCCGCGTCGCTTGCTCGATGGCTGACTGGCCAGTTGGCCGGCCGGCCGGCATCATCCAGCCCGTGGAGCACTACTTTCCGCCGGGGGAATCGATGGCGCGGCGCGTGCACGGGGAGCGGGCGGTGGGGCTGCTCTACGGGCAGCGGGCGCTGTTGATCGGGGCTCTGGAACCGCTCACCTACACGGGGACGATGCTGAGCACGAAGGCCGGGGATCGGCCGTTCGAGCGGCTGGTGCGGACGGCGAAGGCGCAGGAGACGATCTTCCTCGGGACCAAGGAGGAGGCCGACCGGATCCTCGCCCGCGTGCACAACCAGCACCTGCGGGTGAACGGGGCGCTGGCAGAAGACGCGGGGGTGCACCGGGCCGGGTCGAGCTACTCGGCCTTCGACCCGGAGCTGATGCTGTGGACGCTCGCGGTGATCGCCGACTCGGGCCGGGAGATGTACGAGACGATGGTGCGGCCACTCTCGCCGGCGGAGCGGGAAGCTCTTTGGCAGGACTACCTCCGGTTCGGGGAGCTGTTCGGGATGCCGCTCGACGCCGTCCCGGCGACCTACGCCGACTTCGCCGCCTGGTTCGCCGGCAAGCTGCGCTCGCCCGACCTGCACGCCACCCGGCACGCGCTCGAGTTCGCCCCCCTCGTCGCCTTCGAGCAGCCGGTGCCGCCCGGCGCGCGGCTCAACCTCGCCGCCCAGAACCTGGTGATCAAGGGGACGCTGCCGCCGCGGGTGCGGGAGATCTTCGGCATCCCTTGGACGGCGCGGAACGAGCGTGGCTTCCGCGCCCTGGCGGCGGCCCATCGCGCCGCCCGCCACGCGATGCCGCGCCCGGTCCGCCGTGGCCGCAACGACAAGTTCTTCGACGTCGTCGCCACCGGCGAGCGCCTCCGCGGCGGCACCCCGACGCCTCGATCAGGGAGCGTGCCGTAGCTCTTATTCGAGCTTCTTGATAAACTTAGCCAAGAATGGAGAACGGCGGCGCACATCTCGCACATCTGGACACGATCGACGTGCATCAGCATCTGCTGGGGGAGCCGTTGGTCGGGGCGCTGGCGCGGCGCACCGCCGCCCCGCGGCTGATCTCCCGCCGCGAGGGCTGGACCTTCCGCGTCGCCGCCGAGCCCGACAGCATCCTCGCCCCGGAGGCGACCGACGCCGAGCTGCGCCGCGCCGACCTCGAGGCGGACGGGATCGACCGGGCGCTGGTCGCGCTCTCGACTGCGCTCGGGATCGAGACGCTGCCGCCCGACGAGGCGGCCGCGCTGATCGAGGCCCACCACCAGGGCCTCGAAGAGCTGCCGGTCGAGTTCCGCGGCTGGGGCGCGGTGCCGCTCGCCGCCACCGAGCCCGACCCGACCGCCGTCGACGCGGCCCTCGATCGCGGCTGCGTCGGCATCACCCTGCCCGCCACCGCGCTCGCCGACCCCGCCGCAGTCGAGCGGCTCGCCCCGCACCTCGCCCGCCTCGCGGAGCGCGACGCGCCGCTCTTCGTCCATCCCGGCCCGGTGGTCGAGGCATCCTCGGACCGCCTGCCGCACTGGTGGCCCGCGCTCACCGACTACGTCGCCCAGATGCAGGCCGCCTGGTTCGCCTTCCTCCACGCCGGCCGCCCGGCGCACCCGCGCCTGCGCGTCCTCTTCGCGATGCTCGCCGGCGGCGCCCCGTTGCAGTTGGAGCGCTACGCCGCCCGCCGCGGCGTCCCCGCGCCCGGCCCCGACCCGCTCGTCTTCTACGACACCTCCTCCTACGGTCCCCAGATGATCGGTGCGATGGCCGCCGCGGTCGGCGCCGCCCAGCTGGTCTACGGCTCCGACCGTCCCGTCGTCGCCCCGCGTCCCGCGTGGCCCGATCCCCGACTTCGGCAGGCGCTGCTCGCCGCCAACCCGGCCCGCCTACTCAACGACGACAGCAATCACGACCCGAAAGGAGCCCTCGCGTGAACCAGCGCACCCTGGACCTCATGCGGCCCCACGGCCGCGACCTCTCAGAGCACGAGCTGATCACCGTCGCGACCCAGATCGCGGCACGTTCGGAGCTCTGGACGGAATGCGTGTCCCACGACCCGCAGCAGCGGACCTACGAGCAGCTGCTCCGCGACGAGCACCTCGACGTCTGGCTGCTCTGCTGGTCGCGCGACCACGACACCGGCTTCCACGACCACGACCTCTCGGC
>MKSH01000171.1:25144-26716 GCA_001898095.1 Solirubrobacterales bacterium 70-9
ACGAGCCGATCGGCCGCATCGCCGGCGCGGGCTCCTCGTTCTCCTTCGGCGCCGCCGACATCCACCGCGTCCTGCACGCGGGGGAGGGGCCGGCGGTGACGATCCACGCCTATTCGCCGCCGCTGATGCGGATGGGCAGCTACACGGTCGAGCCGACCGGGCAGCTGCGCCGCCACGCGGTCTCCTACGAGGAGGAGCTATACGCTTCGGATTCATGGCCGACGCCGCCCGCCGCCCGATCCTGATCGCCTTCGACGGCTCCGCCTGCTCGGAGCTCGCGATCGACAAGGTCGCCGAGGAGTTCGGGCCGCGCGAGGTGATCGTCCTGGTCGTCTCCGAGGGCCTCGAACGCGTCCCGTTCTTCGGCACCGCCGGGGTGCCGGTCGAGCCGGAGACGATGGAGCTGCTCACGGACGCGGCCCAGAAGGGCGCCCAGGCGACGGCCGAGAAAGGCGCCGAGCGCGCCCGCGGCCTTGGCCTCGAGGCGACCACCGCGGTCGCCGAAGGCGGCCCGATCTGGAGCGCGATCGTCGAGGCCGCCGACCAGTACGACGCGGCGGTGATCGCGCTCGGCTCGCGCGGCCTGTCAGGCGTGAAACACGCCCTGCTCGGCAGCGTCTCCGGCGCCGTCGCCCACCACAGCCACCGCAGCGTCTTCATCGTCCACGGCGCCTGAGCCGGCGGGCCGAGGACGCCGGCTTGCAAGGATCTGCGGGTGAGCGACGACTCTCCGCACCGCAAGCGCATCGGCTTCCTCAGCTTCGGCCATTGGTCGAACGCCCCCGGCTCGCAGACGACCACCGCGGGCGAGGCGCTGCGCCAGGCGGTCGAGCTGTCGGTGGCCGCCGAGGAGATCGGCATCGACGGCGCCTTCTTTCGCGTCCACCACTACCAGCGCCAGCACGCCTCGCCGTTCCCGCTGCTGGCCGCGATCGGCACCGCCACGAACCGGATCGAGATCGGTACCGGGGTGATCGACATGCGCTACGAGAACCCCCTCTACATGGCCGAGGACGCCGGCGCCGCCGACCTGCTCAGCCGCGGTCGCATGCAGCTGGGGATCAGCCGCGGCTCGCCGGAGCCCGCCCTGCGCGGCTACGGGGCGTTCGGCTACGTCCCCGCCGAGGGCGAGACCGACGCCGACATGGCCCGCCGCCACACCGAGCTCTTCCGCGCCGCGATCGCCGGCGCCGCCGTCGTCCCGACCGACCCGGCGATGGGCGGGGCGGCCGGCCGGCTCGCGATCCAGCCGCGCTCCGAGGGCCTGACGGAGCGGATCTGGTGGGGCGCCGGGACGCGCGAGACCGGCGTCTGGGCGGCCCGCCAGGGCATGAACCTGATGAGCTCGACGCTGCTCACCGAGGACACCGGCGTGCCCTTCGACCAGCTGCAGGCCGAACAGATCGAGCTCTTCCTCGAAGCCTGGGACGAGGCGGGCTGGGAGCGTCGCCCGCGAATCTCGGTCAGTCGCAGCGTGATGCCGATCGTCAGCGACCTCGACCACGCCTTCTTCGGCCGCGAGGTCGGCGGCGGCGACACCACCGGCTATCTCGACGGCGGCATCGCCCGCTT
>MKSH01000172.1:0-3986 GCA_001898095.1 Solirubrobacterales bacterium 70-9
TCGGAGATGCAGATGCCGAAGTTGCCGACCAGCACGCAGAGGGTGGCGAAGGCCGACCAGCGGATCCCGTAGCGCTCGCGGATCAGCTCGCTGAGGCCCTTGCCGGTCACCACCCCCATCCGCGCCGCCGAGCGCTGCGTCAGCGCCAGGGACAAGGTGATCAGCAGCATCGCCCAGAGCAGCGTGTAGCCGTACTTGGCACCGACTTCGGAGTAGGTGGCGATGCCGCCCGCGTCGTTGCCGGCGTTGGCGGCGATCAGGCCCGGGCCGAGCAGCCCGATCAGGACGATGACGCGGCTACGCCGGGAGCGGAGCCGCCCGCGTACTTGGAGGCGCATCCACGCTAATCCTCCCCGAGCAGGCCGAAGCGCCGCCGCCAACCCTTCGGCAGCAGCACCTCGAGCACGTCGTCGACGGTGACCACGCCGATCATCCGCTCCGCGTCGTCGACCACCGCGGCGGCGGTCAGGTTGAAGTCGGCCATCAGCCGGGCGATCTCCTCGAAGTCGGCGTCCGGGCGCAGGCGCGGCAGGTAGGCGACCTCGAGGTCGACCACGCCGGCCTCGGGGTCGGCCCGCACCAGCGTCGCCAGCGGCACCGCGCCGAGGAAGCGGTGGCGGGCGTCCATCACCCAGATCGTGGCGAGGACCTCGTCGGGGAGGCGCGAGCGGCGCACCCGGTCGAGCGCCTCGGCGACCGTCGCCTGGCGGTAGACGCTGACGAAGTCGGGGCTCATCAGCCCGCCCGCCGCGGCCGGGTCGAAGCCGAGCAGCGCGCGGACCTTGCGCCTCGCGCCCTCCGGCAGCAGCTCGACCACCGCCTCACGGCGCCCCTCGTCGAGATCGGCGACCAGGTCGGCGGCGTCGTCGGGCGCCATCCGGGCGAGCAGCTCGGCGACCTCGGCGTCGGTGCGCTCGGCCAGCAGCTCCAGCCGGCGGCGCGGGTCGAGCTCCTCGAAGACGTCGGCCTCGAGCCGCTCGTCGCCGCCCAGCGCCTGCATGATCTCCTCGCCCTCGTCGCGCGAGGCCGCCTCGACCAGGTCGGCGATCTGCGCCGGGTGGAGCTTCGCCAGCTTCGGGTGGAGCACCCGCAGCCGCATCGCCGGGAGATCGCCGGAGAACGGCTCGAGGCTCGCCCAGTCGACGAAGTCCCCGGTCGCGATCCTTCCCGCCAGCGCCTTCGGCAGCAGCCGGCGCAGACCGCCGCGCGCCCCGGTGTCGACCCCGACCACCCGCCACCAGCCGTCGAGCCGGGCCAACTCGACCTCGTTGGCGCGGACCAGTCGGGCGCCCTCGACGTTGATCAGCTGGTGGTCGAGCACGTCGTGCTTCAGCAGGACCTCGTCGGGACGGCGGGCGAACGGGCGCAGGTCGAGCTTCGCCTTGGTCAGCGTCACCGCCCCCGGGGTCACCGTCGCGACCCGCTCGGCGGGGACGTAGGAGCGGCGCCCGGCGACCGTGGTGAGGAAGCCGGTGATCGGCGGGTAGCCGGCGCCGCCGAGGCGGACGATCAGGTCGTCGACGCGGCCGAGCCGGGCGCCTTCGGCGTCGCGCAACGTCCCGCCGAGGACCAGCGAGAGGTGGAGGACCTCCGGGGCGTCGACGGGGGCGATCGCAGGCATCGGGCCATCGTCAGCCTGCTTTCTGAAGGTTTTCTGAAGACGTGGGAGGACTCAGCTGGTGAAGCCGGAGGCCATCCCATCGGCGAGTGCCTGGCGGGCGTCGACCGGGCGCCCGAGGCCGAAGCCCTGGCCGTAGCGGCAGCCGAGCAGCCGCAGCAGCTTCGCCTGCTCCTCGGTCTCGATGCCCTCGGCGACTACCTCCATGTCCATCCCCCGCGCCATCGCCAGGATCGCTTGGATCAGCGCCGCCGAGTGGCGGTCGTCCAGCATCCGATCGACGAAGGAGCGGTCGATCTTGATCGTGTCGATCTGGAAGTCGCGCAGGTAGCCGAAGGAGGAGTAGCCGGTGCCGAAGTCGTCGAGCAGGACGCGGACGCCGAACTCGCGCAGCTCGGCCAGGTTCGCGCGCTCGAGCGCGCCGCTTTCCAGCAGCGTGCCCTCGGTGATCTCGATCCCGACCGAGCGTCCGCTCAGCCCATAGGACTCGAAGGCGGCGCGCACGGAGGCGGCGAAGCCGGGACGGTCGAGCTGCACCGGCGAGGCGTTCAGCGTCACCCGCACCTCTTCGCCGAGGTGCCCGTAGAGGTCGGCGGCGAGAGCGGCGGCGCGGTCGATCATCAGCTCGCCGATCTCGATGATGTCGAAGGTCAGCTCGGCCAGCGGGATGAACTCGTCCGGCGGCACCGGGCCGATCGTGGCGCTGTCCCAGCGGGCGAGCGCCTCGTAGCCAGCGAGCCGGTGGCTCTCAAGCGCGACGATCGGTTGGAAGACGGCCTTGATCTCGTCGCGCCGGGTGGCGACGTGGAGCGCCTCGCGCATGCGCAGGTGGGCGGCGGCGTTCTCGGCGCGGCCGCGCTCGGCGACCCGCACGCGGCCCTGGTGGCGCTTCGCCTCGCGCATCGCGTTGGCGGCGTCGGAGACGAGGTCGGCGCCGTTGCTCTCGCCGCCGCCGATCGCGATCCCCAGCGTCGCCGCGACTGACAGCTGCTCGCCGTCGACGTCGAGCGGCGCGTCGGAGAGCACGCGGTGGACGCGGGCGGCGAGCGTCAGCGCTTCCGATTCGTCCTCGATCCCGGGCGCGACCATGGCGAAGACGTCGCCGCGCAGCCGGCCGAAGACGTCGGTGTCGCGCACCGCGGCGACCAGCCGGCGGGAGACGGCGCGCAGCACCCGGTCGGCCTTCTCGGAGCCGAAGGCCTGGTTGATGACGTCGAAGTGATCGAGGCCGGCGCAGAGGACGGCGACGTTCTCCCCCTTGCCGAGGTCCTGGATGAAGCCTTCGCAGGAGGCGACCAGGAGTTCGCCGTTGGGCAGCCCGGTGAGCCGGTCGTGGAGGCCGCGGTGGATCAGGGCGGCGCGCCCGTTGAGGATCTCGGTGGCGGTAGCCGCGAGGTCGTCGAGAATCGCCAGCTCCTCCGCGGTCCACTCGCGGGGGTCGTGGTCGATCGCACAGAGGGCCCCGGCCGCTTCGCCGTCCTCGAGCAGCAGCGGCACGCCCGCGTAGGCGACCACGCCGTGCTCCTCGATCGACGGGTTGTCGCGGACCAGGGGCTCGCGCCGGGTGTCGGGGATGACCAAGGTGCGGCGCATCGCCACCGCATGGCTGCAGAAGGTGCGATTCAGCGGTAGCTCGCGACGGGCGGCGAGCTCACCGTCGAGGCCGGACTGGCCGAGCATGATCATGTCGCGCTCGCCGACCAAGGTCACCAGGGCGATCGGCACCCGCAGGAGCCGCGCGGCGAGGTTGGAGAGACGGTCCAGCGCCGCCGGCGCGCCGCTCTCCAGCAGGCCGAGATCGCGCAATGCGGCGAGGCGGGCGGCATCGTTGACCCGGCCCTCTATGCCAGCCGGGGACTGCTTGAGCGGAGGGACGAGATGGGCCTTTTGCGGCGGCTCCATACGAGATTGTCGCCAACCGTACAAAAAAACTTGAATCCAATTCAGGTGCCGTCGATGCCCTCTCCCCAAGCTGCGTCGATCAGGCTCGGGCGCCCGAGCAGGTAGCCCTGGCCGAGGTCGACGCCCATCTCGACCAGGGAGTTCAGCGTGCCCTCGTCCTCGATCCCCTCGGCCACCGTGCGCATGCCGAAGTTGCGGGCGACGGCGAGCATCGTCCGCACCACCCGTTGGTTGGTGGCGCTGTCGCGGACCTGGCTGACGAACTCGCGATCGATCTTCAGCTCCGAGACCGCCAGCCGGTGCAGGTAGGTGAAGGTGCCGAAGCCGGTGCCGAAGTCGTCGAGGGCGATCCCGCAGCCGAGCGCGCCGAGGCGCTCGATCAGCTCGGCGGCGCGGTCGATGTCCTCGGCCGCGGCCGTCTCGGTGACCTCGAAGGTGACCCGGCCGGGGTCGACCCCGGTGCCGT
>MKSH01000172.1:4151-9764 GCA_001898095.1 Solirubrobacterales bacterium 70-9
AGTGGTCGAGCTTGCCTGTGGCGAGGTCGATGACCGGCTGGGCGGCAAAGAGGAAGAGGTCCTCGGCGAGCGCCCGGGCGATCTCCTTGCCGTGCCGGTGGGCCTCCTCGTCGAGGCGTTCGCGCTTCTCCAGGCGGTGGCGGTCGGTGACGTCGCGGGCGATCCAGACGGCGCCGGTGACGTCGCCGTCGTCGCCGTGGACCGGCAGCAGGCGGACGAAGACCCAGACGTGGTCGCCGTTCTTGTGCAGGCGGCGGGTCTCACGTTCGATCGGGGCGCCGCGACGGATCGCCATCAGCCATTCGCCCGGCTCGTGGGCCCGCTCCTCGGGGATCAGTTTCGGGTCCATGCGGTGGCCGAGCATCTCCGCGGCGGTCCAGCCATAGAGGCGTTCGGCGGCCGCGTTCCAGCTGGTCACGGTGCCATCGACGGACAGCGTCGCCATCGCGTCTTCGGAGGAGTGGATGATCGTCGCCAGCTGGCGGTGGGCGTGCTCGGTCGGCTCGCGACCGCTCATGTCGCGGACCGAGAGGATGAAGTGCGGTTCCTCGACCCCGATGCGGGTCACCCGGACGACCACCGGGACCTCTTCGCCGCGGGCCTGCATCGTCAGCGCCTCGAAGCGGAACTCGGCCGGGGCGCCGGGGGCGCGCAGTTCCTCCCAGTGGGCACGGTGGCCGTTGCGGCTCTGTTCGGTGCTGATCATCGTCCCGACCGGGCGGCCGATCGCCTCTTTGCGGCCGACCCCGAAGAGCAGGCTGGCAGCGGCGTTCCACTCGACCACGCGGGTGCTCGAGTCGATCACGATCACCGCCTCGCGACGCCAGGCGTCGGGCGGCAGCGCGGAACCGCGGCCGGCAGGGGACTCGACTGGGAGGGGTTTCATGGCAGGGACTACCTGCGCAGCTATCGGCGTAAGGGTGGAAAGCCTTGAACGGTGGGCGCGGGCGGCCTGGTCGGCTGCCGAATAGGATCCTTCCCATGGCACGGATCCTCATCCTCGGCGCCGGGTTCGGCGGCCTCGAGCTGGCGACGGAGCTCTCCGAGCAGCTCGGCGAGGGCCACGAGGTGACCGTGATCGACAAGGGCGAGGGGTTCGTCTTCGGCTACTCGAAGCTCGACCTGATGTTCCGTGGCCGCAGCGTCGAGGAGGTGCGCCTCCCTTATGCGGACTTCGTCAAGCCGGGCGTGACGCTGCTGCGCGAGACGGTGACGGCGATCGACGCCGAGGCGAAGCGGGTGACGACCGACGCGGGCGTCCACGAGGCCGACTACCTGGTGATCGCGCTGGGCGCCGACTTCGACCTCGAGGCGACTCCCGGGATGACCGAGGTCGGCACCGAGTTCTACTCCGTGGCCGGGGCCGAGAAGCTCGCCCGGATCATCCCGACCTTCGCCGCCGGGCGGGCGCTGATCGGTGTCTGCGGGGCTCCCTTCAAGTGCCCGCCGGCGCCGAGCGAGTGCGCGCTCCTGCTCGACGACGAGCTGCGCCGGCGCGGCGTCCGCGACGCCTGCGAGATCGCCTTCGTGATTCCGTTCGGGTCGCCGGTGCCGCCCTCGCCGGAGACCTCGGCGGCGCTGCGGGCGGAGTTCGAGCAGCGCGGGATCGAGCTGATCACCGGCAGGCGGATCGCGAGCCTCGACCCGGGGCGCGGCGTGGCGGTGCTCGACGACGATTCCGAGCAGCCCTACGACCTGTTCCTCGGCGTGCCGAAGCACCGGGCGCCGGAGGTGGTGATCGCGAGCGGGATCACCGAGGACGGCTACGTCCCGGTGGATCCGGCGACGCTGGCGACGAGAGTGCCGGGCGTCTACGCGGTCGGCGACGTCGCCACCGCGGGGGTGCCGAAGGCCGGCGTCTTCGCCGAGGGCGCCGCGCGGATCGTCGCCCAGCACCTGCTGGCCGCGCTCGCCGGGGGCGCCGAGCCGGCCCGCCACCTCGGCCAGGGCACCTGTTACATCGAGTTCGGCGAGGGCCGCATCGGCAGCGTCGACATCGATTTCCTCTCCGGCCCGGAGCGCACCGGCGTCTTCAACCCGCCCTCCCCGGAGCAGATGGCGCTGAAGGAAAAGTTCGGCAGCGACCGCCGCGCCCGCTGGTTCGACCGCTAGCGTTCAGCCGGGGGTGGAAAGGGGCCGAGGGTGCGGGGCGCCGTCGGGGCGCGGGCGGGCGCAGGGCGCGGGAGTTCGTGACGAAGACGCCGGGAACGTCACGTCGAATCGACGAAGCCGTCACCTGTCGCGTGGTTCCTCCACGGTCACAAACTCGTGACCACCCTTTGACCCTCCTATAGGAAGGTCGATCCACGCAGTGCGATCCGGCCCTCGCCGTCCCCGGCCGCACCGCCCCCGAATAGCGCCGGAACCGCAACTCAGCCGCCGGTGACGAGTGCCGCATAGGCCTCGACGTCGGCGAGCGTCCCGCCCTCTTTGACCATGCCTACGTGCCGGTCGGGACGGATCGCGAGCACGGCCAGCGACTCGATCCCCAGCGCCCGCGCCGCATCGGGGTGGATCGTGCCGACCGGAGCCTGATCGGGCGCGGTGGCGAGGGCAAAGGCAGCGTCAAAGAGCGGCGACCGCGCAACGAGCCCCTCGAGCTGAGCGAAGAGACGGGGCAATTCGTCCCCTCCATCGCCCACCGCGATCACCAGCAAAGTGTGACCGGGCCGGTGCGCCAACTGATGCAAGCGCACCTGCGGCTCCCCGGGCCCGGCCGTCACCGGCCCGAGATCGGGAACCCGCTGCCCTGGCTCGAGGGACGCGGGGGAGGACCCTGAACGAACCTCCCCGCTGTTCGTGAGAGAAGGGTCCTCCCCCGCGTCCCCCCTCGCGAACACGATCGGCGACCCCCCGTAGTCGATATTCAGCTCCGCCTCCGCCACCGCTTCGGCGTGGGCAATCTCAGGGTCGGCAAGCGCCGCCAGCACCTCCTCATCGCGCCGCGCCCTCCCCTCCTCCCCGTCGAGGTCCCCCATCTCTTCCATCCTCTCGCCGCCCGCGATCACCTCGAGGGCGACCGGCCGGCGCTCGACCTCGTAGCTGTCGAGGAGGGTCGGGTCGGCGTCGCCCTCGACCACCAAGGCGAGCTTCCAGGCGAGGTTGACCGCGTCGCCGATCCCGGTGTTCATCCCATGGCCCTGCGAGGGCGAGCAGACGTGGGCAGCGTCGCCGGCGAGCAAGGCGCGGCCATCCCGGTAGCGCGCGGCGACCTTCGCGTGACAGTAGAAGCGGTTCGGGTTCTCGATCTCGACCAGCTCCTGATCGGGCAGGTAGACGGCGAGCACCGCGGCCGCGGCGGCGACGAAGTCCTCGCCGTCGTCCTTCGGCCGGGTGTAGGCGCGGAAGCGCCGGCCGGGCAACGGGGTGAGGATCACCATCGTCTCCTCGAGGTAGACGAGCGTGGTCTCGAAGTCGTCCTCGCGACCGGCGAGGGTGACGTCGAAGACCGCCCAGGGATCGGCGATGTCGTGGCCTTCGAGCGGGATCCCGAGCGCCTCGCGGACGGGGCTGTGGTAGCCGCCGCAACCGACCACCCAGGCGGCACGGATCTCGTCCTCGCGCCCGCCGCGCCCGACCGTCGCGGTGACGCCCTCGGCATCCTGGGTCAGCCCGACGAGCCGGGTCGAGCGCTCGACCGAGTCGCCCGCCGCCTCCAGGTACTCGGCGAGGAAGCGCTCGGTGTCCTCCTCGGAGAGGCCGAGGTTGTAGGCATAAGGAGCGCCGGAGAGGCTGAAGTCGAGCTCCACCAGCACCTCGCCGGCCGAGTGCAGCCGTGCCGCCCGCTGCGGCGCCCCGGCCGCCATGAACCGATCGACGATCCCCAGCGCCTCGAAGATCTCCAACGACCGCGGATGCACCACCGTCGCCCGATCCCACTGCTGCGGCGCCTCAAGCGCGTCGATCAGCAGACAGTCGACATCCCGCCGCCGCAACTCCGCCGCGAGCGTGAGCCCGGTCGGCCCCGCCCCGACGATCAGCACGTCGCATTCCACCCGCGGCTTATACACCAGGGAGGGCGAGAGGCGGGGAAGGGACGGCGAGGGACGGGAAAGGGACGCGGCCCTCTCGTAGGCGGTCCGGGCAGGCTGTGACCGCCTACGAGAGGGCCGGGTCACGGGGAGAGGCGAGGGCGCGGGTCGCGTGCGGGTCGCGGCGGGGAGTCGTCGCAGGGACGTGGCGAACTCCGGGAAGGCGTGCGGAACTCCGCGTTCCTTAATGAGACGTCACATCCGTCCCATCGGTCAGTTCTTTGCCGTGGAGAGAAACCGTCCCAATAAGGCGGTAAAGCTCCACAGCGGGACCCGGAGCCCGTTCTCGTCCCCTCGAAGGTGACGTCTCCATCACGTCTCCCCCGCAAAGCGCACGGACCCCGCGTACTTCCCCCCTAAAGCCTCGCGTCCTGGGCGTCTCGTGGCAAGCGGGCAGCCTGCCCGGGCCGCCGCGAGACGCCCAGGACGGACCGTCCCCCGTCGCCAGCGCCCCGAACCCCGCCGTCCCCGGCCCACAACCCACCAACCTCCGACCTTTCCGCGTCATTCATACCGTTTGCATACTCGCTTGTGCTTGACAGCACAACCTGCCGGGAGGAGTATCGGGGTACCGGGAAGTCTGTGAGCTTTCCGGCGCCACAGAGGAGGAGAGGATGTTCCACTGCGAGCGGTGTGGGATCCGCTTCAGCAGCGGCGCGTTGTCCGGTAGGAGGGACTGTCCGCGCTGCATGGCCCGCGATGGGGTCAGGGTCCCGCTCTGGTGGGAACCGGCCGTCGCCCACGTCCCGGCGGCACTGGCCGCGGTCCGGGCGGCCCCCGCGCGCCCGCGTCCCGAACCGAGGCAGCCGGCCTAGCCCCAGGCTGCCTCGGTGAGGGCGCGCACGAGCGCCCGACGGCGCGTTCGCAGTTCCCCGTACATAGGCCGGGGAACTGCGAACGCCGCCCGCGGGCGGGGCGACATCGCCTGCTCAGAGCCGGGCGGGCGGATGCGCGACACTGGACGTGTGAGGCGCCTTCCCCTGGCAGGCATCGTCGCCGCGCTCGCCGCCATCGCCCTGGCGCTGCTTGCGATCGCGGGATGCGGATCGGGCGGCGGCTCGTCGAGCGCCGCCACCTCGAGCGAAGCGGGCGCGACGACGTCCAACGGCGCGAGCGAATCGACAGGCGGCGGTGGCAACGCGGGTGGGACCTCGACCGAAACTTCCAAGGCCGGCACCTCCACCGCGGCGTCCGAAGGCCGCGCAGAGGTCACGCTCTCGGTCCCCCCGGGGCTCGACGGCGGCACCCTCTCCTCCCCGCACCAACTCGAAGTGCCGAAGGGCTGGACGGCGAGCGTCTGGGCGCGGCCGGAAGGGGCGCGGATGATGGCGGTGACGCCGGAAGGGAACCTGCTGGTCAGCGAGCCGGGCAACGGGATCGTGCTCGAACTCACCGGCGGCAAGGTCGCGACGGGGGAAAGCATCGTCCTCTCCGGCCTCGAATCGCCGCAGGGTCTCGCCTTCGCCAAACGGGGCGGCGCGTGGGTCCTCTACGTCGGCGAGTCGAACCAGATCGACGCCTACCCCTGGAGCGCCGGCAAGGCCGGGAAGCAGACGGTGATCGCCCCCGACCTGCCCGACGA
>MKSH01000172.1:9793-11233 GCA_001898095.1 Solirubrobacterales bacterium 70-9
GCCGACCGCGGTTACGACCCGCCGCGCGGGGTGATCGACTCGGTCGCCCCGCGCGGCGGCAAGGTGAAGGTGGTGATGCGGGGCGTGCGCAACGGCGAGGGGCTGGCGGTTGCTCCCGACGGCACCGTCTGGACCGCGGTCAACAACCGCGACGAAATCCTCTACCCCTTCCACAAGGAAGCCGAAGGCCACAGCGACGCCTTCGGCGAACTGGTCCGCTCCTACGTCAACGACCACCCACCCGACGAGGTGGTGCCGGTGCAGCAGGGCCGCGACCTCGGCTGGCCGCTCTGCGATCCCGAACAGGGGAAATCGTCCCCGCCCGGCTCGCTCGCCGACGTGCCGCTGATCCCGGACGCCGAAAACAACCCGACCGGCGAAGAACTCGACTGCGCGAAGCTGCCGCCGATCGAGGTAGGCCTGCCCGCCCACTCCGCCCCGCTCGGGATGTCGTTCCTCGAGCGGACGAAGGTGCCAGCGCCCTGGTCGGGCGGCGCGGTGCTCGCCGCGCACGGGTCCTGGGACCGGCAGGAACCACGGCCGCCCGCCGTCCTCTGGCTGCGCTGGGACGCAAAGCACCACACCCTGCTCCCGGCTACGACCCTGGTCGGCGGCTTCCAGGAAGCCGACGGCGAACGCTGGGGCCGCCCGGTCGACGTGGTCCCCGGCCCGGAAGGCGCCCTCTTCGTCAGCGACGACACCGCCGGCGCCGTCTACAAGCTGACCCCGCCCTAGCTCGGGCGCGAAGCGCGGTAGTCGTCCGCCGACTGGTGGACGTAGGCGAGCAGGTCGGGATCGAGGCGGTCGCGGCCGGCCCGGTCGTAGCGGCGCACGAAGAAGGCGCCGAAGGCAAGCCAGAAGACGAGGCCGACGGCGGTCGCGATCGCGCCCTCGGCGAGGCCCGCGTCGGCGCGCGATTCGAGGTAGAGGATCGAGCGCACGCCGGCGAGGATCTGGCGCAGCGGGTCGAGGTGGCTGACCGCGGCGAAGGCGTCGGGAAGCGCCTGGACCGGCACCGTCCCGCCCGCCGAGGCGAGCCCGAGGTAGACGAAGAGCAGCAGGCCGACCAGCTGGCCCGGGGTGCCGAGCACGGCGAAGAGCGCCAGCGTCCCGACCGCGACCACCGCCGCGCAGAACCAGCCGTAGACCCAGAGGAGCAGCGGTTCGGGGGCGTCCATGCCGAGGATCCCGACCGCGACCAGGAGCACGATCGCGGCGAGGATCCCGGTCAGCACCGCAGCGATCGCCCACTTCGCGATCAGCGTCTGGAAGCGGCTGATCAGCGCCGGGCGGGCGAGCGTCCATTTCGACCCGATCTCGCTGGGGGCGAAGCCGAGCACGCCGTCGAGGGCCGCGTTCACGATCGTCGCGCCGATGAACCCGCACATCATCATCAGCAGCGAGATGTAGAAGGCGCTGAGGCCGAGCGCCGCCTTCGCC
>MKSH01000172.1:11324-11661 GCA_001898095.1 Solirubrobacterales bacterium 70-9
GGCGATGCCCGAGGCCTTCGGAGATCTCCCCCAGCGCCGGGGTCAGCACGCCCGCGGCGAGTGCCGCCCCCTGGGTGCCTGCCCGCTGGTTGGAGCGCAGGCTCACCATCATCAGCCCTTCGCGGGCCGGATGCTTGCCGGGCGCCGAGATCAGGTTCAGCGCCACGTTGGTGAAGTCTGGCGGGATCACCAGGGTCGCGTAGGAGGCGCCGCGGTCCATCCGGCCTTCGGCCGCCGCCATCGACTCGACATGGATGTCGAGCTTCTTCGACACTTCCGGCGAGTTCAGGAGTTGTCGCTCCACCGAGTTGCCGAAGTTCAGCCGCAGGCCGATCGG
>MKSH01000173.1:0-247 GCA_001898095.1 Solirubrobacterales bacterium 70-9
CGCATTGGACGTGTTGGGGCGTGCGGGCCTGACCAGCCGTGAGGCGTGCGGGAACACCGTGCGAAACGTCACGGGTGACCCCTGGGCGGGCGTGCTCGACGAACTGTTCGACCCCACGCCGTATGCGGGAGCGCTGGCGCGCTACTTCCTGCGGAACCCGCTCTCGCAGGCGCTACCGCGCAAGTTCAAGGTCGCATTCACGGCCGACGATACCGATCGCGCGATCACCGGCATCAACGATGTCGGG
>MKSH01000173.1:341-840 GCA_001898095.1 Solirubrobacterales bacterium 70-9
AGTTCGTGAGCCTCGATGACTACCTGAAGGTGGCCGAAGCGATCGTGCGGGTCTTCGAGAAGTGCGACGAACTGCGCAAGAACCGTTCGAAGGCGCGCTTGAAGTTCTTCGTCGACCGTATCGGGATCGATGCGTTCCGCGAGGTGGTGAACGAAGAACTGCAGGGCGACTGGGCGAACGGTGATTTCCGCCCAGACCGGTTGCTCTACCTCGACGACGAGGAGGCCACTCTGCAGCCGCGCAAGCCGTTCTACGAGCAGCCGAACGGCGATATGCGGGCGTTCACTGCGTTTGTGACAGCGAACGTGCGGGCGCAGCGGCAGCAGGGCTTTAGCGCGGTAGAAGTGAAGATCACGCGAGGCGACCTGAAGCCCGAACAGTTCTGCGGCCTGGCGGCGTTGATCCGCGAGTACGCAAGCGGGCGGGCGCGCAGCACGATCGGCCAGAACCTGGTGATCCGCTGGGTGCGCGATGAGAGCCTCTACGAGGTGTGGACGCG
>MKSH01000173.1:888-1173 GCA_001898095.1 Solirubrobacterales bacterium 70-9
CGGGGTGAGTTGCCCAGGCACGGACAGCTGCAAGATGGGCATTACGAGTTCCATGGGCCTGAATGCGGCGATCCAGGCGAAGGTGGAATCGCTGAACGTCCAGGACCCGCTGACGAAGAAGATCCACATCAACATGAGCGGCTGCCCGAACAGCTGCGGCCAGCATCACATCGGGAGCATCGGGTTTCACGGCGCCGTCATCAAGGTGGATGGACACCAGTTGCCCGCCTACCACGTATTCGTCGGCGGCCGCTACGACAATGGCGACCTGCGCATCGCCACGCA
>MKSH01000174.1:0-6854 GCA_001898095.1 Solirubrobacterales bacterium 70-9
ACCGCGAACGGCAGCGGCACGAAGGTCACCAGCAGGCAGAGCCCGATGTCCAGGCGGAGGCCGTAGAGGGTGCGGGAGAAGACGTCGCGGCCGGTGTCGTCGGTGCCGAAGAGGTGCCGGCCGGAGGGCGACTGGAGCAGCGCGAAGGGGTCGATTTCGTTCGGCTTGTAGGGCGCGATCAGCGGCGCGAAGAGGGCGGCGAGGGCGAGCAGGCCGACGATCACGGCGCCGACCTTGACCGCCGTCGGCCAGGCCTTGATCCACCGCCAGATGCCGCGCCGGCGAGGGCGGGCGACGGCCCCGGCGTCGACGGTCGCGGCGCTCACGAGCGACCCGCCAGTCGGATGCGGGGATCGAGCCAGGCGTAGGCGATGTCGGCGAGGAAGCCGATGATCACGACCACCGCGCCGCTGAGGAAGACCAGGGTCTGGACCAGCTGGTAATCGCGTTTGGAGACCGCCTGGACCAGCAGCGTGCCCGCGCCGGGGATCTGGAAGACGTTTTCCACCAGCACCAGGAGGCCGACGAGGAAGCCGAAGAGCGAGGCGAGGATGGTGATCGTGCCGACCACCGAGTTTTTCATCGCGTGCCTGCCGACCACGCGGAATTCGCCGTAGCCGCGCGCCCGGGCGGCCTCGATGTATTCGCTGTTCAACACGGTGACCAGGCTGGCGCGCAGGTTGCGGACGATCACCACCAGCAGGCCGAGGCCGATCGTCAGGGCCGGCACCGTGCAGGTGCGGAGGATGCCGCCGATCCCGCCTTCGTAGCCGGAGACCGGGAACCACTTCAGCTCGAACCCGAGCAGCAGGGCCAGCATCAGGCCGAGCCAGAAGGGCGGCATCGCGAAGGTGAAGGTGGTGACGACGCGGATCGCGTTGTCGACCACGCCGCCCTGGCGCAGCGCCGCGATGATCGCCAGCGGCACGCCGATGATCAGCGCGATCAGGATCCCGTAGATCAGGATCGCCGCCGAGGGCCCGACCCGGTTGCCGATCAGTTCGGCGATGTTGGAGCTGAACGCGGTCGATTCACCGAAGTTGAGCGTGACGATGTTGCCGAGGTAGAGCCAGAACTGCTCCGGCCAGGAACGGTCCAGGCCCCATTTGTGGTGCAGCTGTTCGACCGCTTCCGGGGTGGCGTGGACCCCGAGCTGGATTTTCGCCGGGTCGCCTGGGATCAGGTGGATCATCAGGAACGTCCCCAGCGCGATCCCGAGCAGGACCACGATGCTGATGATCAGTCGTTTGACTAGATAGACGAGCATCGTGGTCCTTCGGGCTACTCCTTCAGTCCTCGGTCACGAGGATTTTTCCGCGATCCAGGTTTCCTGCAGCTGATCGACCCCGAGGCCGTTGGCCTCGGTGCCGCAGATGTTGGACTGGTGCCCGTTGATCAACGGGAAGTCCATGACGTTCAGCGAAGGCATTTCTTCGTTGAAGAGTTCCTGGATCTTTTTCCATTCGGCCTTGCGGCCGGCTTCGTTGGTGCTGGAGATGAATTTTTCGACCAGACCTTCGGCTTCCTTGTTGGTCCAGTACGACTTGAACCCATCGAGTTCGGCGGCCGGGAGCGCGTAGAAGGCCGCGTACTCGTCCGGCACCGGCACGTCGCTGGAGGTGCCGACGAACGGGAACGTCATTTCGAATTCCCCTTCGAACCACTTTTCGGCGACCGCCGCGGATTCCAGTTCTTCCAGCTTCACTTCGACGCCGATTTCCTTCAGCTCGCTCTGGATCAGCAGCGACATCTGCTTGAAGTAGTCGGACCCGGCCGGGTACTGCAGCTTCACCGAGAACCCTTTCGGGAATTTCGATGCGGCCATTTCTTCCTTCGCTTTTTCGAGGTTGAATTCGAACGGCGCCACTTCCTGGTCGGAAGCGTCGAGTTCGAAGTTCATCAGCACGCTGTTGGGGACGGTGCCGGTGCCGCGGAACACCGTTTCGTTCAGCTGTTCGCGGTTGAGGGCGAGGCTGAGCGCCCGGCGGACGTGGACGTCGCCGAGGGCCTTGACCCGGTTGTTGGCGATCAGGATCACCGCCTGCGGCAGTTCGACCTCCTCGATCCCCAGGTTCGGTTCGCTCTGCAGCGAGGTCACCTGGGTGAACGGGATGCCGTCGGCCATCTGCGCTTCACCCGATTTCAGCGCCAGCACGCGGGTGTTCGAGTTGGTGACGAAGTTCCACCGCATCGTCTGCAGGTACGGTTTCCCTTTTTCGAAGTAGTACGGATTTTTTTCGAACGTGATGTGCGAGCCGGTGGCGAATTCTTTGACGATGAAGGGACCGGTGCCGACCGGGTGCTTCCAGTAGGCGGCGCCTTCCGATTCCAGCTTCGCTTTGTCGACGATGAACGCCGGGAAGATCGACAGGTTGTAGAGGAACGCGGCAACCGGGTGTTCGAGTTTCACGACCACGGTCGTGTCGTTCGTCGCCTTCACGCTTTCCATGCCCTGGGCGACCCCGGCCAGCGAGATGTTCACTTCCGGATCGGCGAACTGTTCGAGGTTCCAGGCGATGTCTTCGGCGGTCAGCGGCGACCCGTCGGAATATTTGAGCCCGGGACGGAGGTGGAAGGTGTAGGTCAACCCGTCCTTGGAGATGTCCCATTTTTCGGCCAGGCCGGGGACGACCTTGTCGCTCCCGTTCGGATCGTTGCGGACGATGCCGTTGAAGATCATTTCCTGGGCGAAGATGTCGCCGTTGCCGTTCTTGATTTCGCGCGGGTTCAGCGTCACCGTTTCCAGCTGGCGCGAGTAGACGAGCGAGCCGCCTGCCACCGGTTCTTCTTCGCAGGCGGCATTGGCGGTCGTCTTGCTTTCGCCTTCCTTGGCGACCGAGATCGCGCCGCCGCCGCCACTGCTCCCTCCACAGGCACTGACGAGCAACGCCAGCAGCGCGCCCATCGTTCCGATCAGTAAGAGCTTCCTCATCCTTCTCTCCTCCTCATGGTGATCAACGACGGACGCCTGTGGGGAACAGGCAGTTTTACTTCTACTTTGGGGTGGCAGTAACCCAAGGTCAACCGGTCGTCGTTTTCGAGGCGACAGCATCTACACCAGCCTCGACCGCGGTGAGCGCCTGGTCAAGGTCGCGCTCGTCCATCGCCGCGGAGACGAACCAGTTGTGCCGGGGGTGGAGGTACAGCCCGTGCTTGCCGCACTCGGCCGTGAAGATGTCATTGAGGGCGCGCGAGTCGTCGTCGGCCTCGAAGCGCGCGTAGGGCATCGTCGGCGGTCCGGTGACCACGACGCCGATGCCGCGCGCCTCGGCGGCGGCGACGATCCCCTGCTGGAACTTCGTCCCCCACTCGTTCATCTTGGCGAGCGAGTCGTCGCGCTCCATGATCTCGAGCGTCGCCAGGCCGGCGGCCATCGCGTCGCCGCTCCACCAGAAGGAGCCGGTGGCGAAGACCCGGGCGGCGGCCTCGCGGACCTCCTCTTTGCCGACCAGCGCCGCCAGCGCGTAGCCGTTGGCGATCGCCTTGCCCCAGGCGCTCATGTCGGCGGCGACGCCGAACCGGTGCCAGGCGCTGCCGAACTCGAGCCGCATCCCGGTTCGCACCTCGTCGTGGATCAGCAGCGCGTCGTGCCGGTCGCAGAGCTCGCGCAGGCCGACCGCGAACTCGGCGGTGGGGGCGACCTGGTCGAAGGCGGCGGGCTGACGATAGGGGGAGACGATCACCGCGGCGAGGTCGCCGGGGTGGCGTTCGATCGCCGCGCCGACGCTGTCGAGGTCGTTGAAGTCGAAGTAGTCGAGGCTGGCGCGATCGCCGGGGACGGTGCCCTGGGCGTCGGGATTGCACCAGGGAAGCGACCCGTGGTAGGCGCCGTTGGCGACCAGGACCGTGCTCTTGCCGGTGTGGGCGCGGGCCAGGGTGACCGAGAGCGTGGTGACGTCGGAGCCGTTCTTCGCGAACAGCGCCCAGGCGCCGCCGTCGATCATCGGCACCAGCTTCTCGGCGAGGTCGACCATGACCGGGGCGGCACCGGGGCCGCAGTCGACCTGAGCGTGCTGGCGGGCGACCGCCTCCTCGACCTCGGGGTGCAGGTAGCCGAGCACGATCGGGCCCCAGCTGCACATCAGGTCGATGTATTCGTTGCCGTCGACGTCCCAGACCCGCGAACCCTCCGCGCGGGCGATGAAGTGCGGCGAACCTGGCCAGTTCATCTGCGGGGAGAAGTGTCCGGCGACGCCTCGGGGGAGGGCTTTCGCGGCTCTTTCGTCGAGTTCGAGCCCGGTCCGGCCCGTGGCGGTGGTGGTCATCTCGGGATCTTAAACAGACGTGCGAAATAGAATCAAGGACTTATTTCAGACGTGCGTATAAAATCGCACCGCGTCGCCTTATACACGGGGCGCAAAGGGAATTCTGCCGGCAATAGAGGGGAACACATGGAGGCGAGTCAGGTCCAGGAAGTCCGCGATAGAGCCGGCGTCGTGCGCCGCGAGACGATCCGGCTGATCGAGGTCGCGGGCAACGGTCATTACTCCAGCGTCTTCTCCTGCGCGGAGATCATGGGCGCCCTCTACAGCGGCGTGATGCGGCTCGCCGAGGACCCCGAGTGGCCCGAGCGCGACCGCCTGATCCTCTCCAAGGGCCACGTCGCGATCGGCCTCTACCCGCTGCTCGCCGAGCGCGGCTACTTCCCTTCCGAGTGGCTCGACTCCTACACGCGGCTCGGCAGCCCGCTCGGCGACCACCCCGACATGCGCCGCATCCCCGGCGTCGACTTCTCCTCCGGCAGCCTCGGCCACGGCCTCTCGGTCGGGGTCGGGATGGCGCAGGCGGCGCGCCTGCGCGGCTACGACGAGACCCGGATCTGGGTGCTGCTCGGCGACCAGGAGCTGAACGAGGGCCAGGTCTGGGAAGCGGCGGGCTCGGCCTCCCACTTCGGCCTCGGCAACCTGGTCGCGATCGTCGACGCCAACCAGATGGGGCTCGACGGGATGACCGAGGAGACGATGCCGGTCGAGCCGATCGGCGGCCGCTTCGAGGCCTTCGGCTGGGAGGTGGTGGAGATCGACGGGCACGACCCGGAGGCGATCCTCGCCGCCGCCGCCGCCCTGCCGCCCGCCGCTTCAGGCAAACCGCAATGCATCGTCGCCCGCACGGTGAAGGGCAAGGGGGTCTCTTATATGGAGCTGTCGCGCACCTGGCACATCGGCTATCTCGACCCCGACGACGCCGCCGCGGCGGTGAAGGAGATCGATCAGCGTGGCTGAGCTCGAGGGCATCGAAGTCGCGCCGGTCCCCGGCGGGAAAAGCTGGGACCTGGCCAGGATGGCGCAGCTGTCGCAGTCGTTCGTCGCCGGGAAAGTGCTGGCGGCGATGGCCGACGAGGATCCCGACATCGTCGTCATCTCCGCCGACATGAAGTTCTCCAACATGACCGTGGACTTCGAGCGAGTCCACCCCGAGCGCTTCATCAACGTCGGCATCTCCGAGCAGCACATGGTCTCGATGGCGGCGGGGATGGCGAGCGTCGGGATGAAGCCCTACGTCGGCGCCTTCGCCCCCTTCGTCGGCCTGCTGGCGGGCGAGCAGATCCGCACCGACCTCGCCTACCCGGGCATGCCGGTCCGGATCCTGGCCCACCACGCCGGGATCGCGATCGGCTTCTACGGCACCTCCCACCACGCCACCGAGGACCTCGGGCTGATGCGCTCGATCGCCAACATGACCGTCGTCTGCCCCTGCGACGCGACCGCCACCGAGGCGGCGCTGCGGCAGACCGCCGACCTGCCCGGGCCGGTCTACTTCCGGCTCGGCCGCGGCCGCGACGTCGACGTCTACGACGCGCTCCCGGCGGGGAAGTGGCGCTTCGGCGAGGCGGCGGTGCTGCGCGAGGGCGAGGACCTCACGATCGTCGCCAACGGGATCACGGTCTCGGCGGCGCTGGAGGCAGCGGGCAAGCTGGCCGGTGACCATTACGAGGTCTCGGTGATCGACGCCCACACGGTGCGCCCTTTCGACGGTACGACGATCGCCGCGTACGCCGGCCGCAGCGGCAAACTGCTGGTCGCCGAGGAGCACAACGTGGTCGGCGGCGTCGCCTCGGCCTGCGCCGAAGCGCTGGTCGAGCACGGCCTCGCCGACGTCAAGCTGGAGCGGATCGGCATGCCCGCCGACGAGTACTCGCTGATCGGACCCCCGACCCACCTCTACCGGCACTACGGCATGGACGCCGCCGGGATCGAGACGAAGGCGCGCGAGCTGCTCGCGGCCTGAAAGGAGAAACGATGCCGGACGAGCAGTTGGAGCAGGCCAAGCTCGAGGTGATCGAGTACGCCAATCGGATGTTGACCGAGGGTCTCGTGAAGGGGACCTCGGGGAACGTCAGCGTGCGGGTGGGCGACCGGGTCGCGATCACGCCGGGCAGCGTCCCCTACCCGGAGATCACCCCCGACCGGGTCGCGATCGTCGACCTCGACGGCAACCACGTCGCCGGCGGCAACCCGTCCTCGGAGACGCCGCTCCACACCCTCGTCTACCGCGAGACCGACGCCGCCGCGGTCGTCCACACGCACTCGATCTACGCGACCACGCTGGCCTGCACGGTCGACGAGCTGCCCGCCGTCCACTACATGATCCACGCCTTCGGCGGCGACTCGATCGAGGTCTCCGACTACGAGCGCTTCGGCTCCGACGAGCTGGCGGCGGCGGTCCACAAGGCGCTCGGCGACCGGCGCGGGGTGCTGCTCCGCAACCACGGCGCGGTGGTCCACGGGCCGACGCTCGGGCGGGCCTACGACCTGGCGGTGCTGCTGGAGTGGCTGGCGGAGCTCTACTGGCGCTCCTCGGTCTTCGGCGAGCCGCGGATCCTCAGCCACGACCAGCTCGAGGAGGTCGCCACC
>MKSH01000174.1:6956-12481 GCA_001898095.1 Solirubrobacterales bacterium 70-9
GGATCACCGCCGCCGGGACCGCTGCCGGGACCGCCGTCGACCTGGCGAAGCTGGGAGCGCGGCCGATCTCGATGGGCGTGATCGGCGACGACTACGAGGGCACGCTGATGGTCGACCTGATGGCGGGCTTCGGCTGCGACATGAGCCGGCTGGTCCGCGACCCGGGCGCGCCGACCCACGTCTCGCTGCTCTTCATCGGCCCCGAGGGCGAGCGCAACCCGATCATGATCCGCCCGACCGGAGCGCGCGAACTGACCCTCGGCGACATCGACTTCGACGCGGTCGCCGCGGCGGACGTCCTCCACGTCGGCGGTGCCGACCAGATGGGTGACTTCATCGGCGAGTCGCTGGTCGAGCTGATCCGCCACGCGCGTAAGAACGACGTCGTCGTCACCGTCGACGTGCTCGCCGAAGTCGACGAGGCCTTCCGCGACCGGCTGGCGCCGGCGCTCGCCGAGGCGAACTTCTTCTTCCCCAACGAGGGTCAGCTGGCCGGGATGACCGGCACCGAGGACCCCGCCGCGGGCGTCGCGCGCCTGCGCGAGGCGACCGGGGTCGAGACCGTGGTCGGCACGCTCGGCGAGGAGGGCAGCCTGATCCTCGGTCCTGCCGGCGAAGCCCGCGTGCCCGCCTTCGAGATCGACCTGGTCGACACGACCGGTTGCGGCGACGCCTACGTGGCGGGCTTCATCGTCGCCACCGCGAACGGCTGGGACCTCGAGGCGGCCGGCTGGCTCGGCACCGCCGCAAGTGGCCTGGTGGCGACCGGCCTCGGCTCCGACTCCGGCATCGTCGACCTCGACAGCACCCTGGAGTTCATGGGGACCCAAGCCCCCGAGCGGGTCGCGGCGCTGGCGTAGAGACGGGTAAGGGACGGGCAAGGGACGCGGCCCTCTCATAGGCGGTCCGGGCAGGCTGTGACCGCCTATGAGAGGGCCGTCCCTCGGGGAGAGGGAGAGGGTGCGTGTCCCCTGCGGGTCCCGGGGGAGATCCGTGAGGAAGGCGCCGGGGACGTCACGTCTCCTCAGGGAATACGTCACGCCCGTCGCAGGTCCCCTCGCTCCGTTCGCTGCTTGTACGGGTATGGCGAACAAGCAGCGAACGGAGGTCCGAGGCGGGCCCGGATCCTCCGCGAAGGTGCACGTCCGGCTGACGTCCCCGGCATCTCCCCCAAGGAAGCGAGGAGATCGTCACGCCCGCGACCCTGCCGTCACGCCCTCCCCCGGTGCGTTCGCACTTTCCCGTACATGGGAAGGGAAAGTGCGAACGCACCGCCCTCGGCGCCCCGGAGGGGCGACGGATCCCCCCGCAGGCGCAACGGAACCGCGCACTTCCCCACGGAAGCCTCGCGTCCCGGGCGTCTCGGAGGCGGCCACAGCCTGCCCGGGTCGCCTCCGAGACGCCCGGGACGGCCGGACCCCGGCCGCAGGCCTTCCGGATCGCGGCGTCCCCCGCCGCAGGCGCCCCGATCGCGCCGCCGTCCCCCGCCGCAAGCCCCCCGAAGTGCGCGGCTACAGCACGGCCATCGGGTTGACCGGACCGCCGACGCCGCCGCGGAGGGGGAGCGGCTGGCCGGCGAAGAGGAACTCGTAGCGGCCGGCGGCGGCGCAGGCCTCGGCGAGGGCGTCGAGCTCGAAGACCTCGCCGAGGATCATGCCCATGTAGACGAGGGCGAGCTCGTGGACGGGGAAGTCGGGCGGGCCGCCGGTCAGCTGCTCGACCGCCCAGTTGTCGCAGGCGATCGCGCAGACGCCGAGCTCGTGCAGGAGCGGCAGGGCGTCGACGGCGATGCCGGGGGTGTTCGGCAGGTTGGGGCCGCACTGGACGAACTCGGTCCAGGCGCCGCTGCGCATCGTCGCGCCGAGGAGGCCGGTGCGGACCAGCAGCACGTCGCCGGGGCCGACCTCGACCCGCTGGGAGTCGAGGACGTCGCGGAGCTCGTCGGCGCCGATCCCCTCCCCCGCCGGCAGCACCTCCACCCCGCGGTGGCGGGCGACGTCGGCGAGCACGCCGCGGGTGACGAGCCGGCGGGCGACCGGCACGATGTCGTTGCGGCGGGCACCCTGGGTGGTGACCTCGGCGGCGTCGATCCCGCCGTACATCTTGCCGCGGTGGAAGAAGTGCGAGAGCGCGTCCCAGTGGGTCGCGGCGTGGACCGACATCGAGATGAAGTCGTCGGCGGAGACCGGGCCGTCGTGGTCGGGCGGGAAATCGCTCGGCAGCTCGGTCATCAGGTGGACCGGGTTCAGCCGGCCGGAGCGCGGCGGCTGCGGCAGGTCCGGCTGCAACTCGAAGCCGAGCGAGAAGGCCTCGCCGCTGCGCACCGCGGCGCTCGCCTCGAGCCGCTTCGCCGGGGTAACCAGGTTCAGCGCGCCGAGCCCGTCGTGGCGGTCCCAGCGGTCCCAGTTGCAGAGTCGATCGGCCAGCCCGAGCACCAGCTCGCGAGTCCCCCCTGATTCATCCCGGACGTCCGTCATAGCTCCCGAGGCGGCACTTTAGCGCGGGCCGCAACGCTGGGACCAAACCGGACATATACGGGTAGATGGGTCCCGGTCAGATCGAGATGGAGGCGCTCGGGCAGGAGCTGGCGCAGGTCCGCTTCACCAAGCTCTACCGCGAGCACGGCAGGGCGGTGCTGGAGTACGCGCTGCGCCGAGTCGAGGCGCGGGAGGACGCCGCCGACGTGGTTGCCGAGACCTTCCTCGTCGTCTGGCGGCGGATCGGCGAGGTGCCGGAAGGCGACGGGGCGCGGCTCTGGCTCTACGGGGTGGCGCGGCACGTGCTCGCCAACCTGCACCGGGCCGAGCGGCGGCGGACGCGGCTCGGGGCGCGGCTGGCGGAGACGCTGCGGACGACGATCGCCGCCCATCCGCAGCCGCGCGGCGAGGCGGCGGCGGTGCTGCGGGCGATCGCCGACCTCGCCGACGACGACCGCGAGCTGCTGTTGCTCGTCACCTGGGAGGAGCTGTCGCCGAGCGAGGCAGCGCGGGTGCTGGGGATCTCGGCGCTGGCGGCACGGAGCCGATTGCACCGGGCGCGCGGGCGCCTGCGCCGACTGCTGGAGGAACGCGACACGGAGGGTGAGAGATGAACGCGCGTGACGCGGAGCGGCTGCTCGCCGCCGCCGACCCGGTGGCGACCGAGCGGCTCGACGGGCTCGACTTCGAGGCGATGGAAGCCGACCTGCTCGCCGACATCGAAGGCGGGCGGGCGGCACTCGAGGTCGAGCCCGCGCCCCGCCCCCACGTCCGCCGCCCCCTGGTCCTGGCGCTGGGGACGGCGGCGCTCGCCGCGGCCCTGGCGCTCGTCTTCCTCGTCTTCGGCGACGGCAACTCGGGCCGGCCGGCGAGGGCCTACGGCGCCGAGCTGATCCGCTTCGCCGAATCGACCCCGCTGCTGCTGCTCGAAGGGCCGGGCTGGCGGGTCCAGGAAGTGAACGAGTACAAGACCCGCGAGGGCAACGAGGGCCAGATGGAATTCGTCACCGGCAAGGCGGTCCCCTGGGGCAGCATCCGCGTCACCGGCAACGACGAAGAAGGGCAGTACCAAGAAGGGCTGGAACCGGCGGCCGTGCGCCAGCGCCTGGTCCACCTGAACTGGCGCGAGCTGAGCCAGCAGAACCTGGCGACGGCGATCGAGTACGAGCGCGGCCGGATCCACCCGCACGGCCGCCACTTCGTCCGCCTCCCGGTCACCGACACCACCGCCTTCGTCGACACCCACGCCGAAATCTTCGTCAACCAGGGCGGCCCGGGCGACCGCGAAATGCTCGCCCTCTGGAGCGAAGACGGCTTCCTGCTGGAAATGACGGCGGCGGTGCCCGACCTCGCCGGGATGGAAGAACGACTCGACTGGGTGACCAAGGTCGACTCGCAGACTTGGCTCGAAGCGATGCCGCCCAAGGTCGTGAAGGCCGCCGACATCCGGGCGACCGAGCGGCGGATGCTGCAGGGCGTCCCGGTGCCGAAGACCTTCAGCCTCGGGCGGATCCCAGAAGAAGGCCTGACCGTCTCCCACGATCAGCTGGCGGGCAAGGTCACCGGCGTGGTCGCCTGCCTCTGGTTCCGCCAGTGGGGCGAGGCGGTGCGCAGCGGCGACGCGGCGGCCAAGGCGGAAGCCGAAAAAGCGCTGCTCAGCTCGCCGAGCTGGCCGGTCCTCCACCGCGAGTACCACGGCAACTACCGGGGCGACATCTACAAATTCGCGCTGGCGATGCCGCAGGGCTACTGGGAATGGCACGGCCACCACCGCGACCTCCTCGCCCACGCCGAAGGTCTCGGCTGCGCCCGCTACGGCCTGCCGCTGGTGCCCGCGAAGATGAAGCGCCAGCGCGAAGACGGCGTGCCGCCGCCGCCCGACTAGCCGAGGCTGTCGCGGTCGATGTCGGCGGAGAGATCGGGGAGGTCGACCTCGTCGACGCCGATCTCGGTCACCGGCGAGAGCAGCGCCTCCCGCCGCCGCCCAGGCCTGAGCGGCGGCGCAGGCCGGTCGCCATCGTCACCCCAGTCTGAGACCACAGAAGCTCGATGAGGTGAAGGAGAGCGACCGGGGAGAGAGGCGAATCCCCCTCGGCAATCCTCTCCCTCACGAGGATCCGACTTGATGAAACACACCTTCGTGAGGCGCGTGCCTCGACTTGCGCGCCCCGGACCGCGGGGCGCGGCCATTGGAGTCCTACTGGAGGAACCGTTGAATGAGGGCATTGAACTCCGCGACGCGCTCCCAGAAGACCACGTGACCGGTCGACAGCGTCACGAGCTCGGCGTCCGGAATCCGTTCGACGATCTCGACGGATAGCTGTGGTCGAGTCAGGATGTCGTTCTCTCCGGCGATGACGAGGGTCGGGTGTTCGATCTCGGACAGTCGGTCGAGAACGTCGTGCGAGCGACAGGCATGTGATGCCGCGACGAAACCTTCGAGGTTTGGTCGCTCCGCGTCGTAGAACTCCTGCACCGCCCCTGGGTTGGCTTCGAGGTATTCAGGTGAGAAGCAGAACAGGAGGAGACTTTCGGCGATCCCTTGGTCATCGCCCTGTTCGCCGAGGTGAATCCAATGGCTGAACAAAGCTTCCAGGAAGGGTTCTCGCCGTCCCCACGTGTTGGTAAGGACGAGACGACCGATGTCGTCGGGGTGTTCAAGTGCCCAGTACTGGCAGATCGTCCCGCCCATCGAGGAGCCGACAGCGGTCACCCCACTCAAGCCGAGGGCCTCGACCACGGCATGGCAGTCCTCCGCCATCTCGCGGGACTCGTACGGGCCCGGAACGATCGTGCTCTTACCGATGCCGCGGTTGTCGAAGACGATCACCTGATGGTCGTCGGCAAGCCCTTCGACCTGCGGCTGCCACGACAGGCGATCGTCCCCGAGCCCCGCCACCAAGACGATCGGGGCGCCGTCACCGTACACCTCGTAGTGGATCTCGACACCGGGACGGCTCGCGCGCCCAACGGCCGCCGGCTCACTCATCGACGCCATGCGCCATTCCTTCTGGAAGTACCCTTCGGTCCAGTCTGATCATGGCGTTC
>MKSH01000174.1:12521-12730 GCA_001898095.1 Solirubrobacterales bacterium 70-9
GCCCGCCGCTGCGGCGTCCAGATCCGCTTCCAGTCCGGTCTCACCCTGCTCATTTTTGTACCGAACGACCCCGACGAAATAGCCGAGTATCGCCGCCGCGAAGGGTAGGAGCCAGAGGGCATTCACCCAATCTTGGGTGGATCCGGTCAGGGTTTCGAAATTGTCGATCCCCAGGTAGGTCGCCGCGAGAAGACCGGCAGCCGCGAGCG
>MKSH01000175.1:0-5062 GCA_001898095.1 Solirubrobacterales bacterium 70-9
CTCGACCACGACCGGCTCGGCTTCAACTACCGCCTCTCCGACGTCGCCGCGGCGATCGGGGTCGCCCAGGTGGAGAAGCTGCCCGCGATCCTCGCCCGGCGAAACGCCGTCGCCGCCGCCTACGCGGAGCGGCTGGCCGAGGTGCCAGGCGTCGAGACCCTGATGCCGACGCGCGGGCGCGAGACCCGCAGCTGGTTCGTCTACGTCGTCCGCCTGGCGGAGGAGCTGGACCGGGAAGCGGTGATGGCGTCGCTGCGCGCGGCCGGGGTCGACTCGAAGGTCTACCTACCGAGCATCCACCTCTACCCGCACCTGCGCGAGCTCGGCTATCGGGAGGGGATGTTCCCGGTCGCCGAGGCCGCCTCGGCCCACTCGCTGGCGCTGCCGTTCTTCACCTCGATCGGCGAGGCTCAGATCGAGCGTGTCTGCGCCGCCTTGGCCACCGCCGTCGACGCGTCGCGGCGGGCGCGGGGATAATCGAGCACCCCATGGCCCGCTTCCCAGGCAGCGAGAAGGACGACGGCGACGCTCCGGCGCGGTTCCGCAAAGATCCCGACCCACGCTTCTGGCGGATGAACCGCTCGCTGCCCTTCGACTGGCAGCTGGCTCCCTACGACCTCCTCCAGTCGCAGGCACACGCCCGCGGGCTGGCCCGGATCGGCGTGCTGACCGAGGCCGAGGCGGAGGAGATCGGCGCCGGGCTGGAGCGGGTCGGCGCGCGGATCGAAGCTCCCGGCTTTGCCTTCGAGGAGTCCGACGAGGACATCCACATGGCGATCGAGCGGCTGCTGGGCGAGGAGATCGGCGCCCTGGCGGGCAAGGTCCATACCGGGCGCTCGCGCAACGACCAGGTGGCCACCGACATCGCGATGGTCGTCGGCGCCGCCTCGCGGCGGGCGATGCGCCTCTGCGCGGCGGCGATGGAGCGGCTGCTCGCCCTCGCCGAGTCGCACGTGGACTGGGCGATGCCCGGCTACACCCACCTGCAGCGCGCCCAGCCCGTCTACCTCGGCCACCACCTGCTCGCCTACTTCTGGATGCTCTCCCGCGACGCGCGCCGCTTCGACTTCGCGGCCGAGTCGGCCAGCGTGATGCCGCTCGGTTCCGGCGCCCTGGCGGGCGTCAACTGGCCGATCGACCGCGAGATCGTCGCCGCCGAGCTCGGCTTCGCCGGGATCACCCAGAACTCGCTCGACGGCACCTCCAACCGGGACTTCGTGATCGACTACCTGAGCGCCGCGGCGACCTGTGCGATGCACCTCTCGCGGCTCGGCTCGGAGCTGGTGATCTGGTCGAGCACCGAGTTCGGCTTCGTCGAGCTCGACGAGGCCTTCTCCTCGGGTTCTTCGATCATGCCGCAGAAGGTGAATCCCGACTCCGCCGAGTTGCTGCGGGCGAAGAGCCCGCGGGTCGCCGCCGCCCACCAGACCCTGCTCGGGGTGATGCACGCGCTGCCGCTCACCTACGGCAAGGACATGCAGGAGGACAAGGAGCCGCTCTGGGACGCGATCGCCACGGTCGAGTCGAGCCTCGAGATGACCGCCGGGATCCTCGAGGGCATCGCCTTCGACCGCGAGCGCCTGGAGGAGGCATCCGGCGACGAGATGCTGGCCGCCACCGAGGTCGCCGACCGGCTGGTCCGCCAGGGCGTGCCGTTCCGCGAGGCCCACGGGATCGTCGGCGAGCTGGTCCGCGACGCGATCGCCGCCGACGTGCCGCTCTCGGGCCTCACTCCCGAGCAGATCCGGCAGCGCTCCGAGGTGCTCGGCGACGAGTACTACGAGGTGCTGCAGCGGGGCAGCTGGCTGGAGTCGAAGCAGATCGCCGGCGGCACCGGCTCGGCGCCGCTGGCGGCGCAGATCGACCAGGCGCGGACGGCGCTCGCGGCGATCCACGAGGCGGCGGGATCGGCCTGAAGTCCGAACGTCTCGGCGTCGACTTCTTCGGGCGGTCGGTCCATGAGGTCGCACCGGATCTGGTCGGCTGCCGCCTCCTCTACGGCGGCGTGGGAGGCACGATCGTCGAGACCGAGGCCTACGAACGCGAAGACCCGGCAAGCCACTCCTTCGTCGGCCTGACCGAGCGCACCAAGGTCATGTTCGGCCCGCCCGGCCGCGCCTACGTCTACCTCTCCTACGGCATTCACAGCCTCCTCAACTTCGTATGTGAATCGGAAGGCGAAGCCGCCGCGGTCCTGATCCGGGCCCTTGAACCGACGACCGGCCTGGAGACCATGCGCTCCCGCCGCGGCAAGGCAAGGAAAGACCTCGACCTGTGCAACGGTCCCGGCAAGCTGACCGAAGCCCTGGGAATAACGCTGGCCCAAAACGCGTCGCGCCTGGACCGGAGCCCTTTCCAGCTCCTCCCGCCGGCGAACGAGCGTCCCGCCATCGTCACGAGCCCCCGCGTGGGCATCACGAAAGCCGTCGAGCAGCCGTGGCGCTTCAGCGCCGCCGGCAGCCCCTACGTATCGCGGCCGAGACCTGGGTGAAAGGGACCCGGAGAGGCGAGGGTGCGCGTCCCCGGTGTGGAGCGAAACCGTCCCAATGAGGCGGAAAGGCTCCACAGCCCGCCGCCGGGGCGAGGATCCATGACGAAGGCGTCGAGAACTCCGCGTTCCTTAAGGGAAGGCGCCACGAAGTCACCCTTCCGGCACACCTCCCCCCGATGAGTTCGCAGTTAGCGCCGCATAGCGTGGCTAACTGCGAACGCACCCGGGTGGGCGTTGTGGAGGGGTGACGTCTCTCCACGCAGGCACACGGGACCTGCGCACTTCCCCCCGAAAGCCTCGGACGCCATCCCGCCGGGGCCTCGAACCACTACCCAGCGGTGACGCCGCCGCCCGTCGTGGGCGCCGTTTCTTCCGGGGCCGCTTCCCCGGCCGCCCCTTCTTCTGGCGTGACTTCTTCCGGTGCTTCTTCGACCGGTTCTTCGGTTTCGACCTTGCCGCCACCCGTGCCGCCCGCTTCGACTTCTTCTTCCGGCACGAATTCTTCGCCTTCGTAGGTTTCTTCCGGCGCCGGGTATTCGGATTCTTCGTATTCGCCGGCTTCGATTTCTTCTTCGGCTTCGGAAGACGACTTGCCTTCGTTTTCCTTTTCTTCCTTCGCTTTTTCCTTGGCTTTCTTTTCCGCCAGGTGTTCTTTCTTGATTTCTTCCCAGGCGGTCATCACGCGGTTCCAGATCAGCGCCGGGAAGGTGCCGCCCATCACCGGGCCGCCGTTGTAGAGGGTCAGCATCGGGGTCGTCGTGTCGGGGTAGCCGACCCAGACGCAGGCGGTGACTTCGGACGCGATGCCGCCGCAGAACCAGGCGTCGCCCTCTTCCTCGGTGGTGCCCGTCTTGCCCCACTCTTCGGAGGCCCCGGTCGAGGCCGCCGTGCCGGTGCCCTCGGAGATCACCGTTTCCATGATCCCCTTCTGCAGCTTCACGGTTTCTTCGTTGAACATCTGGTGGTGGATCGGGTGGTTTTCGCCGCCCTTGATCGGCTTTTCGTTCTTCGTCACTTCGGTGTAGGCGACCGGGCTGTCGCCGGGGCGGGGGGCGAGGGTGCCGGAGATGCGGTCGCCGTCGTTGCCGATCGTCGAGTAGGCATAGGCCCAGCCGAGCGGCGAGACGCCTTCCTGCAGGCCGCCCAGCACCATCGCCGGGTTCAGCGAGATCGGGTCGGTGTAGCCCGCTTTGTGGATCGTCTTGGCGATCGAGCGGGTGCGGTCCTCGATCGTCTTCCCCTTCAGCCCTTCCAGCGCCAGCCCGGCGTAGATCGAGTTGTCGGAGTAGGTCAGGCCGCAGCTGATCGAGCAGGAGCCGAGGTAGCCTTCTTCGTCGTTGTGGACGGTGAAGACTTCCTTCCCCTTCTTGCCGAAGTAGAAGGTCCGCTGTTCGGAGGGGAATTCGGTTTCCGGTGAGATCCCCTCTTCGAGCGCCGTCAGCAGCGTGAAGGGCTTGATCGAGGAGCCCGGCTGGCGCCGCCCCTGGGTGGCCAGGTTGAAGGGCGTCTTTTCGAAGTTGGTTCCGCCGACCAGCGCCTTGATCCCGCCGGTGTGGTCGTCGAGGACGACGACCGAGGCGGGGGCGGGGGAGTAGCCGAGGTAGGCGGCGACCGATTCTTCGGCCGCTTCCTGCAGCTGCAGGTCGAGCGTCGAGTGGACCGTCAGGCCGCCGAAGTAGGCCTTCTCGGGGCCGTAGCGTTCGACCAGCTGCTGGCGCAGGAAGGCGGTGAAGTAGGGCGCCTTCGATTGCAGCGTCGGCGGCTTGATGTCGGCTGGGGCGGGGAGCGCCTTGTGGATGCTTTCGACGTACTCCTGGTGCGTTATGTAGCCCTGTTCGTACATCTTTTCCAGCACCAGGTTGCGCCGGCCGAGCGCGTTTTCGGGGTAGACCTTGGGATCGAAGGCGGAGGGCGAGGCAATGATCCCGGCCAGCATCGCCGCCTCCCAGGGCTCCAGCACGCTGGCGCAGGGTTCGGCTTCGGTCCCACAGCCGGGATGGGCGGCGCCGAAGTAGGTCTGGGCGGCGGCCTCGATCCCGTAGGCGCCCTCGCCGAAGTAGATCGTGTTCAGGTACTCGGTGAGGATTTTCTCCTTCGACCAGTGCTTCTCGAGTTTGTAGGCGAGCGCCGCCTCGCGGAACTTCTCCAGGATCGTGCGGCTGCCTTCCGCTTCGAGCGCGTTCTTGACGAACTGCTCGGTGATCGTCGAGGCGCCCTGCTGGGCGCTCTGGCTGAGCACGTCCTCGACCAGGGCGCGACCGATGCCGCGGAAGTCGACCCCCGCGTGTTCGTAGAAACGCGCGTCCTCGATCGAGACCACCGCGTTCTTGATGTTCGGGGAGATCTCGCCGGAGCTGAGGAGGATCTTGTTCTGATCCGAGCTCAAGGTGCCGATCGTGCGGCCGGAGCTGTCGACGACGACGCTGTTCTTCGACGCCTTGTACTGGGCGAAGTTATAGATCGCCGGTAGGTCCTGGGAGACCGCGGCCATCATCCCGAAGATCATCGAGATCACCGCCAGGATCCCGAGCCCGAGCAGCACGAAGAGGAACCGCAGCTTCTTCATGCGCG
>MKSH01000175.1:5094-5755 GCA_001898095.1 Solirubrobacterales bacterium 70-9
GGGGCGAGTGGCGTTGCCGGAGGGGGCGGCGGGACTTCGCCGCCGTCGCTGCGTCGACGCTTGAGTAGGGAGACGGCCATCGGGCGGGAACTGCAGATCCTCCACGAGGACCTTAAAAAATTGGCCCGAGCGGGCCCCCAGGACCCGTCGAGCGAGGCGCGAAGTCTAGCATTGGGCCGATGCCGGACTTGACGCGTAACGCGGTCGACGTGCTGCCCGAGGGGCGGCTCGCCGAGCAGCTGAAGCAGGACCGCCCGCTGCGGGTGAAGCTGGGGATCGTCCCGACCACCGCCGACATCCCCCTCGGCCACACCGTCGTGCTCGGCAAGCTGGCCGAATTCCAGGCGGCGGGCCACACCGTGGTCCTGATCGTCGGCGACTTCACCGCCCGGGTCGGCGACCCCAGCGGGCGCTCGGCCTCGCGGCCGGTGCCGACGCCGGAGGAGATCGAGGCGAACGCCGCCACCTATCAGGAGCAGGCCTACAAGATCCTCGACCCGGAGCGGACCGAGGTGCGGCGCAACTCCGAGTGGCTGAACATGAACCTGCCCGACCTGCTGAAGCTGATGGGGACGACGACGGTGGCGCGGCTGCTGGAGCGCGACGACTTCCAGAAGCGGATGGCGGCGAACGCGCCGATCGCCGCCCACGAGCTGCTCTA
>MKSH01000175.1:5800-6905 GCA_001898095.1 Solirubrobacterales bacterium 70-9
CGGGACGCCGCAGCAGTCGGTCCTCACCCTGCCGATCCTGGTCGGCACCGACGGCGTGCAGAAGATGAGCAAGAGCCTTGGCAACTACATCGGGGTCACCGATGCCCCCGCCGACATGTTCGGGAAGCTGATGAGCATCCCCGACGAGGCGATGGACGAGTACTTCCGCCTGCTGCTCGGCGAGGACGGGTGCCCGGACGGGCCGCCCAACCAGGCGAAGCGGGAGCTCGGCCGGCGGATCGTCGACCGCTTCCACGGCGCGGGCAAGGGGGCGGAGGCCGAGGCGGCCTTCGACCAGGTCTTCGTCGCCCACGCGGTGCCCGACGACATCCCCGAGGTCGATCTCGACGGCTACGTGGGCGAGGACGGCGAGGTGCACCTGCCGCGCCTGCTGGCGGGCGCCTTCGGCGTCAGCACCAGCGAGGCGCGTCGCCTTTTGGCTCAAGGCGGGGCGAAACTCGATGGCGCCGCGATGCCTGCTAATAATTTCGACGTCGCCCAAGAGGACCTTGCCGGTCGGGTGATCCAGCTTGGAAAGCGCCGTTTCGCAAAACTTTCCAAGTTGGACTAGACAAGCGACTGACGGAGCGCTATATTCCGTCGCCCTCTGGGGCTCCCTTGTGGGGCCCCGGCGTCTGAGAGAGACGAATCCCGTCTCGGAGGCGCAACGGTCTTTGAAAACTGAGCAGCGTGCATCTCCGTGGGTCCATCCAATCGACCTGCGGAATGTTCAGCCCGACCCCTCTGGCGCGCCAGCGCACCAGGGGGTCTTGATTTACCTCGTCATGACGGCCGTCGTACTTGTGTACTCGGCGGCCACGAAGTCATTGACAGGCTCTCTGTAGAAGTAAATTTCACGGAGAGTTTGATCCTGGCTCAGGACGAACGCTGGCGGCGTGCTTAACACATGCAAGTGGTGCGACGAACCAGGCTTCGGCCTGGGGCAAAGCCGCGAACGGGTGAGTAACACGTGAGTAATCTGCCCCGATGACCGGGACAACCCGAGGAAACTCGGGCTAATACCGGATGATGAGCCTTGGCTTAAGCCTTGTCTCTAAAGGAAGCTTCGGCCTCCGCATCGGGAGGAGCTCGCGGCCCATTAGCT
>MKSH01000176.1:0-2900 GCA_001898095.1 Solirubrobacterales bacterium 70-9
GTCCTGGGTGGCAAGGCGGCGACCTTCCAGGTCTCGAACCCGCTGCGGCCCGCCGCCGAAGTCACGGTCGCCCCGCCCGCCCCGTTTAGCGGCACCGCCACCTTCAAGCTGGGCAACCCGGCAGCCTCGCGCTGGACCGGTGACCTCGCGGTCGAACTACCGGTCTTCGGCAGGGTCGCGCTGACCGGGCCCATGATCGCCGCGGGCGTCTGCGAGGCCCCCGGCAAGTGCACGAAGACGCTGCCACCGGCGATGCGCCCCGATGCCGCGGGCGCCTTCGACGGCAGCTTCTACGCCTCATAGCTCTAGGCGAGCGGCTCCCACTCCCACGACTTCGCCGAGGCGAAGGCGTCCTCCTCGACCTCGACGTGGCTCCGGAACTCCGCCAACTCCTCCTCGTCGATCGCGTAGGCATGCTCGGGGCCGGGGAACGACCCGCCGCGGACCTCGGCGGCGTAGCGCCCGACCGCCGCGACCATCTCCTCGTGCACGTCGGCGTAGCGCTTCACGAATTTCGCCATGTGGCCGGTGGTGATGCCGAGCAGATCGTGGAAGACGAGCACCTGGCCGGAGGTCGCCGCGCCGGCGCCGATCCCGATCGTGATGATGTCGAGGCGCGCCGCGATCGTCGCCGCGATCTCCGCGGGCACCGCCTCGAAGACGACCGCGAAGCAGCCCGCGTCCTGCAGCGCCCGGGCGTCCTCGGACATCTGGATCGCCGCCTTCGCCGACTTGCCCTGGGCTTTGTACCCACCCAGCGCGGTGGCGGTCTGCGGAGTGAGGCCGAGGTGGCCCATCACCGGGATGCCCGCGGCGACGATCGCCTTGGCGCGCTGCACCGAGACGCCGCCCGCCTCCAGCTTCACCGCCTGGCAGCCGGTCTCCTTGATCAGCCGCTGGGCGTTGGTGATCGCCAGCTCGTCGGAAGCCTCGTAGCTGCCCATCGGCATGTCGCCGATCATCAGCGCCGTCTTCAGGCCGCGGCGCACCGCTCGGCCGAGCACGATCATCTCCTCCATCGAGACGAGGTCGGTGCGGTCGTAGCCGAGCACCACGTTGGCGGCCGAGTCGCCGACCAGGACCAGGTCGACGCCCGCCGCCTCGGCGACGGTGGCCGAGGGGAAGTCGTAGGCGGTGACCATCACGATCGGTTCGCCGTTCTCCTTCATCTCTTGGAGACGGGGCAGCGTCATCGCGACGCGGTCAGCCTGCGGGACGGTGTGGGAACGGACTCCAGAGCTCATGCGACCAACACCTCCGGACGGTCGTCGATTGCGATTGGTTGGTTGGCGTCGTCGACGTGGACGACGACCGGGGCGTAGCGCTCCAGGTCGGCCTCGTCGTAGGTGCCGAAAGAGGCGACGATGATCTTGTGGCCGGGCTCGACCAGGTGGGCGGCGGCGCCGTTCACCTGCATCGCGCCGGAGCCGGCTTCTCCCTCGATGGCGTAGGTGACGAAGCGCTCGCCGTTGTCGACGTCCCAGACGTGGACCTGCTCGTTGACCAGCAGGTCGGCGCCCGCCATCAGCTCGGTGTCGATCGTGATCGAGCCGATGTAGTCGACGTCGCAGTCGGTCACCGTGGCGCGGTGGATCTTCGACTTCAGCATCTGCCTTTGCACGCTTGTCCCCCTACTCGTGGTTGTCGAGGCCGGCGAGCGGCTCGATGACGACGTTGTCGATCAGGCGGGCGCCGCCGACCCGGGCGGCGACGGCGATCAGGATCGGGCGGCCGGTGAGCTCCGCGACCGGCTCCAAGGTCTCGGCATCGCGCGCCTCCAGGTACTCGGGCTCGATCGCGGCCGCGGCGAGCTCGATCCGTGCGGCACTGAGGCCCGCCTCGAGCGAGTCGAGGGCGAGCGCCTGCTGCTCGGCGGCGGCGAGGGCGCGGGAGAGGGCGACGGCGCGGAGGCGGTCGTCCGGCTCCAGGTAGACGTTGCGGGAGCTCATCGCGAGGCCGTCCTCCTCGCGCACGGTCGGCATCACCGAGACCCGCAGCGGGAAGTCGAGGTCGCGGACCATGCGCTTGATCACGGCGGCCTGCTGGGCGTCCTTCTGGCCGAAGTAGGCGACGTCGGGGCCGACGATGTTGAAGAGCTTGGCGACGATCGTGGTGACCCCGCGGAAGTGCCCGGGTCCGCGCCGCCCGGGGTCGCCGTCGAGGACGGAGGTGACCTCTCCGCCGACCTCGACCGCGGTGGCGGCGCCGTCCGGGTAGAGCTCGGCGACCTCGGGGGCGAAGACGAGGTCGACGCCCGCCTCGGTGGCGAGGCGCAGGTCGCGCCCCTCGTCGCGCGGGTAGCGGTCGAGGTCCTCGTTCGGCCCGAACTGGGTCGGGTTGACGAAGAGGCTCATGACGACGACGTCGTTCTCGGCCCGGGCGGCGTGCAGCAGCGAGACGTGGCCCTCGTGCAGGAAGCCCATCGTCGGGACGAGGCCGATCGTGCGACCCGCCCGCCGATGCGGGAGCAGGGCAGCGCGCAGCTCGCCGATCGTGCGCACGACGCGCGCGACAGCCATGGTGGTGACGGTTTCGCCGGAAAAAGAGTCCAAGATGATCAGGTCCATGCCTCGAGGGTCACGGCCGTAACGGAATTATAAGCATCTGCGCGCATCTGGTTACGCGCAGATTTGATCCATTCGTATCGACATCTCGCAGGGATTCATTAGCGCGCGCTACTCCGTTCACCTAGCGATAAGGAGATACGCGAATGAGTTCCCATAAGTTGCTTTCGCAGTTCGACCAGAGTGAGGCGCTTGCCGAAACTCATCACGACGCGGTCGAAGCCCTCGACGAGGGCGACAGCCGCCGCTCGTTCCTGAAGAAGGCAGGTCTCAGCGGTGCCGCGGTGATGGGCTCCGGTGCCCTGCTCTCCGCGCTCACCCCGGCCGGTGCTGCCG
>MKSH01000176.1:3006-8584 GCA_001898095.1 Solirubrobacterales bacterium 70-9
CGTCGCGTTCCTGAAGAAGGCGCTCGGCTCGAAGGCGGTCGGAGCTCCGAAGGTCGACTTCGGCGCCGCCACGAGCAAGGCGAAATGGCTGCCCACCTCGATGGTGCTGGAGAACACCGGGGTCAAGGCCTACGGCGGGCAGGCGCTGAACATCAGCAACCCCGCCTACATCTCCGCCGCCCTCTCGATCTGGGCCGTCGAGGCGCGTCACGCGTCGGTCGCCGGCCTGCTCGTGAAGGCCGCGCCGACGAACATCTCGCCGGAAAAGGGCCCGTTCCAGACGACCGCCACGGCGGCCGAAATCCTCAAGGCCGTGGAAGGCACCGGGTTCCTGGTCTAGCGACCGGCGGAGCCCCAGGCCAAGAAAGGAAGCAGAGATGATCGGCAACATCGGGCCACTGGAGATCGGGATCGTCCTGATCATCGCCCTCGTGGTCTTCGGGCCGAAACGGCTGCCTGACCTCGGTCAGTCGCTCGGCAAGGGGATCCGCGAGTTCAAAGGGTCGGTGACCGGCGAAAGCGAAGAGCCGGCGCGGGAGACACCCCGGGTCGAGGCCCGTCCGGTCACCAGCCACCGGGTCGAAGACACTCCCGCGGCGACCCGCCACTAGACGTCCACCGAAGCCACCCCGAGGAGACCAGCCGTGCGCCGCGTAAAACCCGTCTCATTCGATGATCGGATGAGCCTCGTCGACCACCTCGACGAGTTGCGCGCACGGCTGGTCGTCTGTCTTGCCGTGTTCGGCGTGGCGCTCGCGCTGTGCTTCTGGCAGAACCACCTCCTGCTGGAAATCGCGAGCGCCCCGCTGCCCGCGGCCCACGACCACCTGATCACCTTCGGCGTCACCGAGCCCTTCACGACGACGCTCACGGTGAGCGCCTACGCGGCGATCATCCTGGCGCTGCCGTTCGTGCTCTACGAGCTCTACGCCTTCATCCTCCCCGCCTTCAGCAAGGCCCAGCGGCGGACGATCACGCCGCTGGTCGGGATCCTCTCCGTCGCCCGCCTGGGGATCGTCAGGGTCGAACAGCTGACCAAGAATCGGCGCTACGCGTATCTGGTGTGCGCGGTCGTCGCCGCGGCACTGCCCGGGGTCGATCCGATCTCGATACTGCTCGAGATGGCCCCGCTGGTCGTCCTCTGCGAGATCTCGATCGTGCTCGCCAAGGCATTCGGGACGCCCGCCGAACGGCTCGAGGGCCAGCCTCAGGGGTCCTGAGCGTGTGCCTCTCCCTTGCCCTCATCTACCTGCGGGGAGCGGTAGGCGATCGGGCGGAGCGGCTTCGCCGGGGCGCCGGCGCAGATGTGGCGGGCCGGAAGGTCACGGGTGACGACCGAGTTGGCGCCGATCACGCACCGCTCCCCCACGCTCACCCCACTGGTCACCGCGCAGTTGACCCCGAACCAGGTGTTGGCGCCGATCTCCACCGGGCCCTTGGAGGTGAAGCCCTGCCAGGTGATCGGCATCTCGGGATCGTCGAAGCGGTGCTCGGCGTCGCCGACGAAGCAGCCGTTGGCGAACATCGTGTGATCGCCGATCGTCACCTTGCCCTGGGCGGCGATCATCGTGCCGCGGTTGAGGAAGCAGCCCGCGCCGATCTCGATCTCGGCCTCGGGCGCGAGCGTCAGCCAGCAGCCGGGCTCGAGCAGCGTGCCTTCGCCGATCCGCAGGCGCCCCTCGTCGAGCGCCTCGAGGATCTCTCCCTCGACTGGATAGCGGACGAAGAAGCCACCGCGGGCGGCGTGCCGGTCGATCCGCAGGCGGCGCGAGAGCCGATGGTTGCGCTCGTACCAGCGCCGCTTCGCCCACCAGATCTTCCAGCCGGTCTGCCCCATCCCCGCACCGTACCCGGTGTCGATGGGCCGATAAGCGCTGATATGGAGCGCTTTTCGGCCCGTCAACGTAGACTTGCCGCTGATGAGTGACCTGCGCGGTGGCATCGACCTCGGCGGCACCAAGATCCAGACCGCTGTGATCGACCCGGACGGGAACGTCAAAGGGGAAGCGCGGCGGCCGACGCCGACGAAGGGCACGCCCGCCGACGTCGCCGCGGCGATGTCCGAGGCGCTGGTCGAGGCGGCCCAGGGCGCCGGGGCCGAGAGCGGCGACCTGCAGGGCGTCGGGGTCGGCTCCCCCGGCGACGCCGACGAGAAGACCGGCGTCGTCAGCGACGCCCGCAACCTCCCCGGGTGGGAGGGCAGCTTCCCGCTCGGCGAGACGCTGGAAAAAGAACTTGGGACCAAGGTGCACATCGGCAACGACGTCCAGGTGGCGACCGAAGCCGAGTTCCACCTCGGCGCCGGCAAGGGCTTCGACAGCCTGATCGGCGTCTTCTGGGGCACCGGCGTCGGCGGCGGGCTGATCCTCGGCGGCAAGCCCTGGCTCGGCCGCGGCGCGGCGGGCGAGATCGGCCACATGGTGATCAAGCGCGGCGGCGCCAAATGCCCCTGCGGGCGCCGCGGCTGCATGGAGGCCTACGCCGGGCGCAAAGCGATGGAAGAAGAGGCCAAACGGCGCCACGACGACGGCCACAAGACCGACCTCTTCAAGCTGATGGAGAAGCACGAAAAACCGCGGCTGACCTCGAGCATCTGGGGACGGGCGATCGACAACGGCGACAAGGTCGCGACCGAGTTGATCGAGCGGGCGATCGAGGCCCTCGGCACCGGCACCGCCTCGGCGATCAACCTGCTCGACCCGGAGGCGATCATCATCGGCGGCGGGCTCGGCCTGCGCTTCGGCGAGCACTACATAGACGCCCTGCTCACGGAGATGCGCAAGCACGTCTTCTTCGAGACGATGCCCGAGGTGAAGATGGCCTCTCTCGGGGACCTGGGAGGCGCCGTCGGCGCCTCGCTCCTCGTCTCGCGTTGACGGGCCGCCGCCCTAGGCTCTGCCGCGCGTCTGCCTCTGCTGTTTCGCCACCGCGTCGACCAGGACCGCCAGCAGCAGGACGCCGCCGGTGACCATGTATTTGATCGGCGAGGCGAGGCCGAGCAGGTCCATGCCGTTGGAGATCGAGCCGATCACCAGAGCGCCGAGCAGGGCGGTCCAGACCGAGCCGCGGCCACCGAAGAGGCTGGTGCCCGCGATCACCGGGCCGGCGATCGCCAGCAGCAGCAATTCGTTGCCGCCGGAGTTCTGGTTGACGGCGAAGAGCCGCGAGGCGGCCATGATCCCGCCGATCGCCGCCATCGAGCCGGCGATCGTGAAGACCGCCACCCGCACGCCGTTGACCCGGATGCCCGCCCGCCGCGCCGCCTCATCGTTGCCGCCGACGGCGAAGACGTGGCGGCCGAACGTCGTCTTCTGCACGACGTACTCCATCCCGATCACGAAGCCGAGCAGGATCAGCACCGCCAGCGGTACGCCGCGGCTCTCGTTGAAGACGTAGACGGCGCCGATCGTGATCGCCGCGACGAGCACGAAGCGGACGATCTGCGGCGCCGGGTTCCGGTCGCCCAATCCCGCGGCCACCCGTCGCCTGAAGCCGATCGCCAGGACCAGTCCGTAAGCGACGATGCAGACGATCGCGATGATCCAGCCGGTCGTGTGCGAGTAGAAGATGTTGGCCAGGCCGGTGATCTTCGAGTCGGTGACGTTCAACGACCCGGTCTTGCCGAGCACCTGCAAGAGCGCGCCCTGCCAGGTCAATAACCCGGCCAAGGGGACGACGAACGAGGGCACCGCGAATTTCGAGAAGAGGAAGCCCTGGACACAGCCGATCGCTGCGCCCACGGCGATGGCGGCGGCGATCGCCAAATATGGATTCCACCCGTGCTTCACGTTCAGCACGACCATCACCGCCCCGCCGAGCCCGGACACGGCGCCGACCGAGAGGTCGATCTCGCCGAGCAGCAGGACGTAGACGATGCCTACCGAGATCAGCCCGATCGTGGTGATCTGGAGCATCAGGTTGGTCAGGTTCTCGGCCGAAAGGAAACGGCTTTCCTGGACCTGGAAGATGACCGCGATCAGGACCAGGCCGAGGATCACCCGGACCGAGGAGAGATCGCCCTGGATCACGCGCCGGAGCTGCTGACGCGGGTTGAGGTTGACTTTCTCTTCGGTGTCGTCCGACTGCGGCGCGGTCGGGGTCGGCGTGGCGCTCATGCTTTCTCTCCCTCGGTGCCGCCCCCGGCGGCTTCCGCTTTGTCCTCCGCGACCTCGGCGCGGGCGCCGGCGTTGCTGCCGAGCCCGGTGATCGCGGCGACGATGTGCTCCTCCGTCACTTCGGTGGAGGTGAAGTCGCCCGCCGGACGGCCGAGGCGAAGTACGAAGATCCGATCGCAGACCTCGAAGACGTCGGCCAGGTTGTGGCTGATGACGACGACGCCGAGGCCGCGCTCACGCAGGCGTTTGATCAGTCCCAATACCTGTTTGGTCTGGGGGACGCCCAGTGCGGCGGTGGGCTCGTCGAGCATCACGACTTTCGGCTCGCCGAGCAGCGAGCGGGCCACCGCGACCTGCTGGCGCTGACCGCCGGAGAGCGTCCCCACCTCGCTGCGGAGGCTCGGGATCGTCACCGCGAGGTTCGAGAGGAGGTCCGCGGCGCGATTCTCCATGTCGACCTCGTCGAGCTGGCGGGTCACCGTACCGATGCCGCCGAGCCGTTCCTCGCTGCCGAGGAAGAGATTTGCCACCACGTCGAGGTTGTCGCACAGCGCGAGGTCCTGGTAGACCGTCGCGATCCCCAGGTTCGTCGCGTCCTGAGGTTTGTTGATCGACACCTCTTGGCCCTCGAACAGGATCCTGCCGCTGTCGGGGCCGTTGATTCCGGCAATGGTCTTCACCAGCGTCGACTTGCCGGCGCCGTTGTCGCCGACGAGGCCCACGACCTCGCCGGCGCTGACGGCAAAGTCGACCCGGTCCAACGCGTGGACCGGGCCGAAATGCTTACTGATCCCCTCCAGCTGGAGGAGGGGCGTATCCGGACTCATGCTCAGCCCGAGATCCCTGCTTCTTTGCAAGCCGCCGCGAAGGCGCCTTCACACAGTTCCGCCGGAGTGACGAATTCTTCGGCGATGACCGTTTCGTTGATGTTTTCTTTGGTGACCGGAGTCGAGGTCAGCAGGATCGAAGGAACTTCAGTCTTGCCGTTTTCGATCATTTCGGTCGGTTCTTTGGTTTTCACTTCACCCGATTCGCCAAGCGAGATCGCCATTTCGGCGGCGATTTCCGCCTCCGGGACGATCGGCTTGAAGATGGTCATGAACTGTTCGCCTTTGAGGATGCGCTGCAGCCCCGCGACGGTCGAGTCCTGACCGGTGACCGGCTTTTCTTCCGGATTGATGCCGGCGCCTTTCATTGCCGCGATGGCGCCGCCGCCGGTTTCGTCGTTCGCCGCGTAGATGGCGGCGAATCCGTTCTTACCGAGAGCGGTGATCGCCTGGTCCGCCTCCTTCTGGGCGTTTTCGGCGGTCCAACCGGGCGTGTCGTATTCCTTGGCGATTTCAACGCCTTCTTTTTCGAACACCTTGTTTGAACCCGACTTGAACAGCGCCGCGTTCGGGTCGGCGGGATCACCGTTGATCTTGATGATCGGGCCTTTCGGTTTGCCGATTTCCTTCAGCTTT
>MKSH01000176.1:8620-9228 GCA_001898095.1 Solirubrobacterales bacterium 70-9
CAGGCGGTCATAACTGACGACCGGAACTTCCTGAGCGTGAGCTTTTTCGACGATGACCGCCGCCGCTTTCGAGTCCATCGGATCGACGACCATCACTTCGGCGCCCTGGGTCAGAGCAGCTTCGCCCTGGCTCGCCTGTTTTTCGACGTCGCCACCGGCATTGAAGTAACTGACTTCACAGCCAGGGCACTGTTCTTCAACGGCTTTTTCAAACGACGGTTTGTCGTTGGTTTCATACCGTGGCGTTTCGTTTTCCGGCAGGAGCAAGGCGATCTTCAGGCTGCCGCCGCCGCTGCTTTCTTCGCCGCCGCTTTCTTCTTCTTCACCACCGGCCGCGGTTTCACCGCTTTCACTTTCGGTGGTTTCTTCGCTGCTGCTGCTCGAGCTGCTGCCGCCGCCGCACCCCGCGACGACCGCGGCAATCACGACCAGCGCGAATGCTGCGAAGAGGATTCTCTTCAACCAAGCTGCTTGGGGCATCACTCCTCCTTTATCTCCCCCCAACGTTCCAGCCGTCCATACCCCTGCGAACTGATGGCCATGCGTGTATGCAGGCGTTTTCCCGAAACGGACAATGGGTACTTAACCCACCTACCCAAATGTCCAAA
>MKSH01000177.1 GCA_001898095.1 Solirubrobacterales bacterium 70-9
CTGGTGGACGGCGCGCTCCAAGGAGCTGCTCGACTGGGACGTCGAGCCGACCCAGGGACTCGACGACTCCGACCCGCCCTTCTACAGGTGGTTCGAGGACGGCCGCCTGAACGCCTCCGCCCAGTGCCTCGACCGCCACGTCGCCGCCGGCAATGGCGACCGCGTCGCCTACCACTGGCGCGGCGAGGAGGGCGAGCGCCGAGACGTCACCTACTCAGAGCTCCTGGAATCCACCCAGCGCTTCGCCAACGCGCTCCGCGACCTCGGGGTGGAGAAGGGCGACGTGGTCGGGATCTACCTGCCGATGATCCCCGAGGTCGCCGTGGCCATGCTCGCCTGCGCCCGGATCGGGGCGATCCACAACGTCGTCTTCGGCGGCTTCTCGGCCGAGTCGGTGAGGGAGCGGATGGAATTCGCCGAGGCCAAGGCCCTGATCACGGTCGACGGCGCCAGAAGGAAGGGGAGGACCGCCCCGATCAAGGCGCAGGTCGACGAGGAGATGGGCGACCTCGCGAGCCTCGAGAAGATCGTCGTCATCCGCGCCACCGGGGTCGAGTGCCCGATGACCGAGGGTCGCGACGTCTTCTTCGACGAGGTCTGCGCCGCCGCCGACCCCGAGTGCCCGGCCGAGCCGATGGAGGCCGAGCACCCGCTCTTCATCCTCTACACCTCCGGTTCGACCGCCAGCCCGAAGGGAATCCTCCACACCACCGGCGGCTACCTGACCGGCGCGGTGACCACGCACCGCTACGTCTTCGACCTGAGGCCGGAGACCGACGTCTGGTGGTGCGCGGCCGACGTCGGCTGGATCACCGGCCACTCCTACATCGTCTACGGCCCGCTCGCCAACGGCGCGACCTCGGTGATGTGGGAGGGGGCGCCCGACTACCCGCACCAGGGCATCTGGTGGGAGATCGTCCAGGACTACAAGGCGACGATCCTCTACGCCGCGCCGACCGCGATCCGCACCTTCATCAAATGGGGCGCCGACATCCCCGGCAAGTACGACCTCTCGAGCCTGCGCCTGCTCGGCTCGGTGGGCGAGCCGATCAACCCGAAGGCCTGGCTCTGGTACCACCAGGTGATCGGCGGCGGACGCTGCCCGATCGTCGACACCTGGTGGCAGACCGAGACCGGCGCGATCATGATCACGCCGCTGCCGGGGATCACCGCGACGAAGCCGGGCTCGGCGACGACGCCGTTCCCCGGGGTGACCGCCTCGGTGGTCGACGAGCGCTCCGGCGAGCCGATCGTCGAAGGCCAGGGCCTGCTGGTGCTGGAGCGCCCGTGGCCTTCGATGCTGCGCACCCTCTACAAGGAGGACGACCGCTTCGTCGAGACCTACTTCGCGAAATTCGGCAGGGAGCGTTACCTGGTCGGTGACGCCGCGCGGCCCGACAAGGACGGCTACTTCTGGGTGATCGGGCGGATCGACGACGTCGTCAACGTCTCCGGCCACCGGCTCTCGACCGCCGAGGTGGAGAGCGCGATCGTCGCCCACGAGAACGTCGCCGAGGCGGCGGTGATCGGCCAGTCCGATCCCGACA
>MKSH01000178.1 GCA_001898095.1 Solirubrobacterales bacterium 70-9
ACTTGCCGATCCTGGCGGCGACCTCCTCGCGGATCCCCGCATCGAGGCCCTCGGAGGGCGCGGTGTCGCCGGCGAGGGTGACGAAGGCGCAGATCGCCTGGCCGGTGTCCTCGTCGGACTGGCCGATCACCGCCGCCTCGGCGACGTTCTCGTGGGCGACGATCGCCGACTCGACCTCCGCGGTCGAGAGCCGGTGCCCCGACACGTTGACCACGTCGTCGATCCGCCCGATCACCCAGAAGTAGCCGTCCTTGTCGCGGCGCGCCGCGTCCCCGACCAGGTAGCGCTCCTCGCCGAACTTCGAGAAGTAGGTCTCGACGAAGCGGTCGTCCTCCTTGTAGAGGGTGCGCAGCATCGAGGGCCAGGGCTTTTCCAGCATCAGCAGGCCCTGCCCTTCGGCGACCGGCTCGCCGGTCCTCTCGTCGACGACCTCGGCGCTCACCCCCGGGAACGGCGTCGTCGCCGAGCCCGGCTTCGTCGCGGTGATCCCCGGCAGCGGCGTGATCATGATCCCGCCGGTCTCCGTCTGCCACCAGGTGTCGACGATCGGGCAGCGTCCGCCGCCGATCACCTGGTGGTACCAGAGCCAGGCCTTCGGGTTGATCGGCTCGCCCACCGAGCCGAGCAGGCGCAGGCTCGAGAGGTCGTACTTCGCCGGGATGTCGGCGCCCCATTTGATGAAGGTGCGGATCGCGGTCGGCGCGGCGTAGAGGATCGTCGCCCCGGTGTCCTGGACGGTCTCCCACCAGGCGCCTTTGTGCGGGTAGTCGGGAGCCCCCTCCCACATCACGCTGGTGGCCCCGTTGGCCAGCGGCCCGTAGACGATGTAGGAGTGGCCGGTGACCCAGCCGACGTCGGCGGCGCACCACCAGACGTCGGTCTCCGGCCGCAGGTCGAAGACGTAGCGATGGGTGGCGGCGACCCCGGTCAGGTAGCCGCCGGTGGTGTGGAGGATGCCCTTCGGGCTGGCGGTCGAGCCGGAGGTGTAGAGGATGAAGAGCGGGTGCTCGGCCTCCATCGGCTCGGCCGGGCACTCGGGGTCGGCCGCCGCGCAGATCTCCTCGAAGAAGACGTCGCGGCCCTCGGTCATCGGGCACTCGATCCCGGTCGAGCGGATCACGACGATCGTCTTCAGGCTCCCGAGGCCCCCCATCTCCTCGTCGACCTGCTGCTTGATCGGCGCGGTCTTGCCCTTGCGGCGGGCGCCGTCGACGGTGACCAGCGCCTTGGCCTCCGAGAACTCCATCCGCTCCCTGACCGACTCGGCCGAGAAGCCGCCGAAGACGACGTTGTGGATCGCCCCGATCCGCGCGCAGGCCAGCATCGCGACCGCGACCTCGGGGATCATCGGCAGGTAGATCCCGACCACGTCGCCCTTCTCCACCCCGAGGTCCTTCAGCGCGTTGGCGAAGCGCCGGGTGGAGTCGAGGAGCTCGGCGTACGTGACGTCGCGCCGCTCGCCCTCCTCGCCGCGCCAGTGGTAGGCGACGCGCCCGCCGTTACCCGCGGCCACGTGGCGGTCGAGGCACTGGGCGCTGGCGTTGATCCGCCCGTCCTCGAACCACTTGTAAAAGGGCGGGTTGGAATCGTCGAGACCTTGGGTCGGCTCGACGTCCCAGTCGAGCAGCTCCTTGGAGCGCGCCGTCCACCAGGCGACCGGGTCGGCGGCCGCCTCCTCGTAGATCGCCGGATCGCTCCACAGCGCCCGCTCGCGGAACTCCGCGGGCGGCTCGAACTTCTCGATCTCCAGCATGCGCTCCAGCTCTTGCTCCAGCGCCGCGCCGTCGGTACCCATCTCGCTCATCACTCCTCCTAGACCGTCTCGTCGATCCCTCCCCGCGCCCATTATGAGGATGAAGCGGCCGCGCGGATCGCTGCCTGGGCGGCGGCGACGCGGGCGACGGGCACGCGGTACGGCGAACAGGAGACGTAATCGATTCCTGAGTTGTGGAAGAAGTCGATCGAGTCGGGGTCGCCGCCGTGCTCGCCGCAGACCCCGAGCTTCAGGTCCTGCTTGGCCTTGCGGCCGAGCCAGGCGCCCATCCGCACCAGCTGCCCGACCCCGGGCGTGTCGAGCGTCTCGAACGGCGAGCGATCGAACACCTTCACGTCGATGTAGCGGCCGAGGATCCGCCCCTCGATGTCGTCGCG
>MKSH01000179.1:0-453 GCA_001898095.1 Solirubrobacterales bacterium 70-9
GTCCTCAGCCTGGACGCACTATCGTCCGCATACAACGCGCCACCACGTCACATCGTTACATTCGCGTTTTGTTGGATTTACGACATTGAGGCGAGCAGAGAATGACGAAAGGTTCGCTGCGGCGAAGAGTTCCTTCGACTCCGCCTACGGCTCCGCTCAGGAAGAGGGGAGCGAGGCGTCGCTCTAGAATCAGGGCGGTAGGCAGACCACAGGTGCCCAGACACCCCTCTTCCTGAGCCGGGCGAAGCCCGTGCCGAAGGAACTCTTCGCCGCAGCGAACCTTTCGTCCGCGCCGTCAGTTCAAGGCTTTTTCCGGTTCGGCGGCGACGTTGTTGCCGGCGATGTAGCCGAAGGTGAGCGCCGGGCCGATGGTGCCGCCGCCCGACCAGTAGGCTTGGCCTGCTGGAGAGGCGATGCAGTTGCCCGAGCCGTAGAGGCCGGGGATCGGGTGGC
>MKSH01000179.1:575-2055 GCA_001898095.1 Solirubrobacterales bacterium 70-9
CGGCCGAAATCCTCGTCGACACCCGACTCGGCGAAGCCGTTGAAGCGCTTGATCGTGGCGGAGAGCTTGTCGAGGAAGTTGCCGGCCAGCTTGACGTCGGGTCCGATCCGCGCCGTGAGCTGCCCCTTGCCACGAATCGAGTCGAGCCGGTCGCCGATGTTCTTGACCAACTCCTCCCAGGTGGCTCCCTTGATCACGTAGTCAGCGGTCTTGCCCGCCGCCGGGACGGGGAAGCGGAAGGGCCAGTTGGTTGGATCCTGCGCGACCGCGTCGTCATAGATCATGAATTGGACGAGGTTAGTGAACTCGCGCGTGGCCGGGTTCCAGTAGAAGTGGGTCTGGCTGCGCTCGTTGTAGACCATCTTCTCGGTTGTGATCCGGTCGCCGTTCTTGTTGACGATGACCATGCTGTCGCCGTAGGGGATCCAGGTGTCGGCGCCCGGCAGGCTCGGCGCGGCGAGGGCCAGTTCGAGCGGACATTGCAGCCACCAGGCGTTCTGCATGTTGCCGAGCTGCGCGTTGGCGGCGATGCCGATGTCGATGAAGTCGCCGGTGCAGGTGCCGACGCTGCAGCTCGCGAAGACGGGACCGCGCAGAAAGGCGAGATTCTTCTCGAAGCTCTGGGTGAAGCCGCCCGTGCCGAAGACGACGCCCTTGTGGGCGCGGAAGGCGAGCTCCTTGCCGTTGTTGTCGACGCGCACACCGACGACTTCGCCCTTGGCGTTCTGGTAGATGCCGATCACGCGGTGCTCGGTCAGCAGGGGAATCTTCTTGGCGTCGGTCCACTTCTGCATTTGGACGGGGATCGCGCCCGAGCCGCCCTTTTTGGGGTCGGGGTTGAGGCCGCGGCCGTAGGGCGCCTTGTCCTCGGGCAAGTCGGCGTGATAGTCGGGATCGGCGAAGTTGGGCTCTCCGCTCTCGCCGAAGGAGGGCTGGACGCGGGAAATGAGCGCGCCCCACTCCTCGAACTTGTCGACCATGACCGAACCCGTGTCGTAATAGGTCGAGATTAGGTCGTAGGCGAGCTGAGGCAGGCCGAGCGTGGGTGAGTTGGGATCGTAGAGGTTGGCGTAGGAGAGGCGCGCCATGTACTTGAGCGCGTCCGGCTTGGGATCGGTCTTGCCCGCGGCGCGCATCTTGGAGTTGTTGGGAATCCAATACTCCGAGCCGGAGATGAGGGTGGTGCCGCCAGGGTTCTTGGCGCGTTCGAGCAGGATCACCTTCGCGCCCGCCTGGAACGCGGTCACGGCGGCGGCGAACCCGGCCGCGCCGGTGCCGACCACGATCACGTCCGTTTCCTGGTCCCAGGTTGACGGCAGGCTGGTCGAAACGAGCTCGCCCGCGATCGGAGTGGCGACGGGCGTGGCGCCCTGAGCCATCGCCAGATAAGGCGCGGCCGCGGCGGCGCTGCCGGCGGCGGCGCCCAGCAATCCTCGTCGAGAAACCTTGGTCGAGAGCCCGGTCATCGCTGGTCGCTCCT
>MKSH01000180.1:0-363 GCA_001898095.1 Solirubrobacterales bacterium 70-9
AGGCGGTAGGCGAAATCGATGCACCGCCAGCGGCATCAACAAACGCCCGCTCTTCAATTGGATAATACGATCGTTGTTGAGAACGTAATAGCCCGGCACTGACGTGGCCAGTTTTCCTTCGCTTATCGTTTCGAGTTCGTCATCGCTGAATCGCACAACGGGACGACAATCATAAGTGCCGTCTGCGTGTTCGATCTTGCGCGCGTAACAAAATAAAATGCGTCCATTTTGCAATCGCAAAAAGGAAACGGACATCACATTTGCCTCGCCGGAAGCAGGTTCGGCAAGTACTTTTTCGCCGCCCCAAGTGATTCCGCCATCAACAGAAAAGACGCACGCAATCACAGCTCGCGCGTGATCGCC
>MKSH01000180.1:451-945 GCA_001898095.1 Solirubrobacterales bacterium 70-9
TGCGGCGCTGGCTCCATCTGAAATACAATTTCATTAGTCATGTAAGAAGTTGTACCTCAAAAAGTACTTTTGCGCATTAGGCAAAAGTACTTTTATATCTATCAGGTTGGCATCTTTGAGGAACCACGCGCTTAAGCAAGTGGAGGTTTTTTGCTATTGCATTCTCCACTTACTTACGCTCGCAGTTTTTTAGAACTTTACCGTTGTCCCACATCCGGTTTCCAAAACGCCGTGTCGGGATCGCCGTAAGTTGCGATTAAATCTTTGAGATAGATTTCTGGACGATACACCGATTGCACTTCTGTTCCGTAAAGTACTTTTGCGCGCGCTGTAATATCAAGCGCTTTGAAAGTCAGCGGATAATGCACAATATAATCGCCGCGCGAACCATCGGCTTTCAAGCAGCGCCATTGGCTGGTGCGCGGCCAGTGATATCCTTCGCCCGCATAATTGCCGGGGAGTGGAATATTTATATAGTTCCAACCCGCGAAGTT
>MKSH01000180.1:1161-1598 GCA_001898095.1 Solirubrobacterales bacterium 70-9
CACCCAGGCCACGATGCGCTCGGCGACCTCGCCTTCGTAGAAAGCCTTGCGCACGGCTTCCAGCGCCTGCTCGCGGTTCGCGCCCTGCTCGGCGGCGGCGAGCCGCTCCAGGAGCAGCGCCAGGTCCGTCTGCTTCAGGCGATCCCCCTCGCGCGGCGCCCTGCCCTGCGGCCAGTAGATGGCGCGCGAACTGTCCCAGTTCCGGAACGTCGCGCCCATGAGCTCGTAGGCAAGCGCCGTGCGCCGGTCGAGCACGAAGCCTTCCCTGGCGTAGCGGATGGCCGGCGCCGCGACATCGGCGAACGACCATGTGCCGAAGCGCGACAGCGCCGACAGCCAGGCATCGGCCGCCGCCGGCACGATGGAGCATGGCGCGCCGAGCGGCATGTCGCCCTTGTGCCGCTCCAGATAGGCTTGAAGCGTGACGCTCTCGCTCC
>MKSH01000180.1:1745-5524 GCA_001898095.1 Solirubrobacterales bacterium 70-9
CACGCTCCAGCACGTCGGCGGCGATCATCGCCACCAGCGGATGACCGGCGACCACCGAATAGTGCTCGCCGACGAGCGTCGGCCGCATGGATTCCGGCGGCGGAAAGATGTTCGGCACCGGCGAAGTGTTGTTGCGCATGCCGCCGGCGGCGTCGTCGATGGGCTTGTCCATGGTCGCCAAGCTTTCTCTCCTAGGCGCTGAGCATGGCGCCGGCATCGACGCGCGCCGTGGTTCCAGTGATCGCCGCGCTGGCGGGCGAGGCGAGATGCAGGCAGAGCGCCGCCACCTCGGCCGGCGTCACCAGCCGCAGCGCCGCGCCGCTATGGGCCATGTCCAGCCAGATTGCCCCGGCATCGGCGCCGGTGCGCTCGGCGATGCGGCGCGCGACATCCCTGAGCATCGGACTGTCGACATTGCCGGGGCACACCGCGTTCACCCTGATCCGGTCGCCGGCAAGCTCCGACGCCATGCTCTCGACGAAGCCGATCAGCCCGAACTTGCTGGCGCAATAGATGGAAGCGCCGGCCTCGCCACGCAGGCCGGCCGTGGAAGACAGGAACACGAAGGCGCCACCGCCGCCACGCGTGCTCATGCGCCGGGCGAACGCCGCACCGATGTGGAAGGCGCCATCGAGATTGACCGCCATCACCCTGCGATAGGCACTCCAGTCTATGTCGACGACGTTGCCGTCCGCGTTGAGGCCGGCTGCGTAGACGACGCTGTCGGCCTTGCCGACAACCCCGGCCAGCCTCTCGGCCGACGCCGGATCGGTGACATCGCAAGCGGCGGCGTGATGCGCGCCGGCGAGGCCCGTCAAGGCGCCAGCCGCGGCCTGCTCGTGAAGATCGACGGACCAGACGGTGGCGCCAGCCTCGGCAAAGGCGCGCACACAGGCCGCGCCGATGGCGCCACCGCCACCGATGACCACCGTGACATGCCCCTCGGGCAGGATGTTTGCTGTCGTGCTCATGCCAACCTCGCCGTCACGATGCCGCCGCCATTTCGCGCAGCACGCGCGCGATCGAGGCCGGCCCCGGCACCAGCGCCTCCTCGAGCGAAAGCGCGGCGGGGATCGGAACGTCGGGCACCGCATGGCGGCGGATCTGGCGCAAAGCCGTCGGCCCGAGCTTTTCCAACACGCGCACGACCACCTCGGCCGACAGGCCGAAGGAAAGATAATCCTCGTCGACGACCAGCAACCGGCCTGTCCTGGCAGCCGACGCCGCGACCGTTTCCGTGTCGAGCGGAACGATGGATCGCAGGTCGATCACCTCGGCGTCGATGCCCTCGGCGGCAACCTCGGCGGCTGCCTCCATGGCGTATTCGACGCCGGCACTGAGGGTGACGAGGGTGATATCATTGCCCTTGCGCGCCACCTCGGCCTTGCCGATCGGCGTCACGAACGCATCTTCCGGCACCTCGGAACCGGTCAGGAAATCCTTGGCTTTCTTCAGGAGCAGCCCCTTGTGCTCGATGAAGACCACCGGATTGTCGGAACGTATGGCGGCGGCCATCAGGCCCTTGTGGTCGCGCACCGAAGCCGGCGCCACGACATGCATTCCCGGCAGGTGCGCGAAGGTTCCCCGCAGGCACTGCGAATGCTGCGCGGCCGATCCGATGTTGCCGCCAGCGGTCTTGATCACCATCGGCATCTTCACCCGCCCGCCGGACATGTAGGGGATCTTGGCCATGGCATTGTAAATCTGCTCCAGGCAGACGCCCATGAAGTCGACGAACATGATCTCGACCACCGGCCGCAGCCCCGCCATCGCCATGCCGACGCCCATGCCGGTGAACGACATCTCGGATATCGGCGTGTCGCGCACGCGCATCGGGCCGAAACGTTCGAGCAGATCGCGGCTCGAGCCGAACACGCCGCCCGAGCGGCCGACATCCTCGCCCAGCAGCACGACGCTTTCGTCGCGCGCCATTTCCTGCATCAGGCTTTCGGCGACGGCCTGCGAGGCGTTGATCTTGCGTACCGTCATCACATCACCTCGGCAAAGACATAATCCATCGCGCCGGCCGGATCGGGCATGGCGTCGGCGCGCACATCCGCCAGCATCGCCGTCATCTCCTCCCTGGCCTTGGCGCCGATGGCGTCGAGTTCGGCTTCGGTCGCCGCGCCGTGCTCCAGCAACTCCCGGCGATAGCGCAGGATCGGATCCATCTCGACGCGCATGCGCTGCTTTTCGGCCCGTTCGCGGTAATTGTCGTGGTCGCCCTCGTAATGGCCCCTGAAGCGATAGCAGGTCGCCTCCAGCAGCGACGGGCCGCCGCCCTTGCGCGTATGCCTGGCGGTCTCGGCGAAGGCCAGCGTCACCGCCTCGACATCCGTCCCGTCGACGCGCCGGCCGGTGATGCCATAGGCGCTGGCGCGCTCGGCGATGGTCGGCGTCGCCGTCACGTCGCGGAAGCGCACGGAGATCGCGTATTCATTGTTCTCGACAAGGCACACCAGCGGCAGGCTCCAGGCGGCGGCCATGTTCAGGCATTCATGGAAGGTGCCGTGGTTGGTGGCGCCGTCACCGCAGATGCCGACGGCGATGTGGGGCAGGCCCATCATCTTGAACTTGTAGGCATAGCCGAGCGCCACGGGCAGCGACGCACCGACGATGCCCGTGGCCGAGAAGTGATGCTCGGGGTCGAAGGGATGCATGTGGCCGCCCCGCCCCCGGCACAGCCCCGTCTCCTTCTCGAAGATCTCCGCCATCAGCGCGCGCGGCGGCACGCCCTTGGCGAGCGCATGGAAATGATTGCGGTGCGTGCTCACCACGGCGTCGTTCGGCGTCAGCGATTGCGCCAGCGCGACGCCGATCGCCTCCTGGCCGATGCCCGTGTGCAGTTCGCCATGGATCTCGAATGTCTGCACGCCTTCGAGGCAGGCCTCGTCGAAGGCGCGCATGCGCGTCATGGTCCGGAAGAGTGAGATCGGGTTCAGCTTCATGTGTCTTGTTCCGATGTCCTGGCCGGCCACGCTCAGCCGCCGTCCTGGTTGAATTCGAGCAGTTCGAGGAAGGAGCCGCCGGGCTCGCGGCAATAGGCCGACCGCCCTTCGGGAAAGACGGTGACGTCGCCGATCGCGACGGCGCCGAGCGCCGCGACCTCACGCAGCGCCTCGTCGACATTCTCCACCGTCAGGCCGACATGGCCGGAGCCGGCCGACAACGGCCGCGCCTGCGGCGACGCGCCGGAATGCAGGAACTGGATCAGTTCGAGGCGCGGGCCATCGGCAAGCGTGAGCTGCGCGAGATGGCACGACAGCCGCTCCATGCCCATCATGCTCTGGATCTCGCGCGCCATGTCGCGCTCCTCGAAAACGAGCTGGTAGCCGAATGCGCGGCGATAGAAATCGACCGAAAGATCGAAATCCGCGACGGCCAGCGAAATATGGTCGAGCCCCATCAGCTTCATCGAAAACTCCTAGGCCGCGAGCATGCCGCGCGGCGTCCCGGCATCCGCGACAAGGGCGCTGAGATCCGCGCGGATCGCGGCGCCCGCATCGACCGGAAAGATGGCGACGATGGCGCGCGGAGCCGTCGGCGACACCACGTCCAGGAAGCGCGGCAGCGCCACCATGTGGCGCACGGCATGGATGGCGACCGGCCTCGGATCGTCGTTCGTGTCGACGATGCCCTTCAGCCGCGCTAGGTTTTCGCCATGACGGCTGGCCATCGCCTCCAACCCGGCGAGCAGACGCTGAAGGTCGAGTCTGGCCGGCACATCCATTGCGAACGAAGCGAAAGCAGAGGAATGCCCGGCCGGCGCGGCGGACGAC
>MKSH01000180.1:5550-6880 GCA_001898095.1 Solirubrobacterales bacterium 70-9
CACTGGTCACGCCAAGCGCATCCAGGGCGCGGCGGGCGCGCGCCTCGCCCTCCGCGCCGGCGATATCCAGCTTGGTCAGCACCACCCGGTCGGCCAGCGCCAGTTGCGCCTGCGCGACGGCATGCCCGAACGACCCGTCCGGACCCAGCACGCAATCCGCGGTGGCCACGAGCGCCGCCAGCCGGTAGCGCGACAGGCGCAGCGGATCGGCAAGAAAGGCCTGCAGCAGCGGCGCGGGATCGGCAAGGCCACTGGTCTCGACGATGACGCGCCGGAACGGCGGCAGCCCGCCGGCCGCCGCGGCCTGATCCAGCGAACGCAGCGCGCGGGCCATGTCGCCCTGCGCCTGACAGCACAGGCAACCGCCCGGCAGCACGACGATGTTCTCGTCGACCTTCTCGACCAGCAGGTGATCGAGACCGATCTCACCGAACTCGTTGACGATCACGGCCGTGTCGGCTGCCTGCGGCAGCGTGAGCAGCCGGCGCACCAGCGTGGTCTTGCCGCTGCCGAGGAAGCCGGTCAGCACCGCGACCGGAACCGTCTCCTCGCGCGCGAGACGCAGGCTTTTCGGGTCGGGCAGCGCGCTCATTCCACCCAGCTCGCGTTCCAGAAACTGCCGGGACGGTGGCGCATCGTTTCCAGAGCGCCGAAGGCCGGCTCGCCGAGCGCCTTGCCGCCGACACGGCCGGTAAGTTCCGCCTTCGCTGTCTCGATGACTGCGGGATCAGCCAGCAGCCGCACGGCGGCGATGGCCAGCGCCTCGGACGCCATCAGCGGGCCGGGATGGCTGGCCTCATGGCCCGACAGCGCCGTCAGCGCCCAGTTGTGCAGCGGCACCTGCTCGGGAAAGGCCCAGTTGACGCGGCCGAGCGGGATGCGCCAGCTCGCCTCGCCATCGTCCTGTCCATAGGGATCGAGACCTTCGGTATGGAGCCTGATCCCGTCATCCAGCGTGAAGTCGCCCTCCGGACGGCAGGCCTTCGCCAGCGCCCGCATGAAGTCGCGCCCCTCACCCGTCCAGCGCGGCGGTCCGACCAGCTCCAACGCCGAATGGAGGGCCTGCGCGAGCGTGTCGTTGGGCAGATAGCCGCGCGTACCGGCGATGAACTGATGACGGAAAGCGACGCCCGTCATCTCGGCCGCCTGCCCGGCCACGCCGATTGCGAAATCGAACACCGCCTTGGCACGCTCGAAATCGGCATGGCGCGCGGTGAACCACAGCCGCGCCTCGTCCGGCGTGACGTTGGGGATATGGCCGGCGACGCGCAGCACATGTTCCAGAGAAGCATCGGGGAAATGATGGGCGCGCAGCCTTTCGAGCGATTGC
>MKSH01000181.1 GCA_001898095.1 Solirubrobacterales bacterium 70-9
CTATCTCGAAAAGATGATCGAGCTGAAGCGGCGCTACGTCGCCTGCTTCCCCGAAGTCGCCGAGCCATGGGACGCGCTCTTCGAGGATTACGAACCAGGGATGACCGCTGCCGAAGTGAAGACCGTTTTCGCCCGCGTGCAGGAGGGCCTCACGCCTCTCATGAAGCTGGTGGCGGACAATCAGGATGCCGTCGACGACAGCGCGATGCACGGCCACTTTCCCGCCGCGCAGCAGGAGAAGCTGAGCCGGCGCCTCCTCGGGCATTGGGGCTTCAACGACGCGGGCTGGCGGCTCGACCCGACCGCGCACCCCTTCGCCTCGTCCGCCGCGACGACTGACGTGCGGATCACGACGCGCTATGACGAAGGCTTTCTCAACTCGTCGCTCTTCGGCACGCTGCACGAGTGCGGCCACGGGATGTACGAAGCCGGCGTGAGCCCGACGCTGGAGCGGACGCCGCTCTGCCATGGCGTCTCGCTCGGTCTGCATGAATCGCAAAGCCGCATGTGGGAGAACCTGATCGGCCGGAGCCGCGACTACTGGCGGTTCGCCTATCCGATCCTGCTGGAGGAGTTTCCGGAGCAGTTCAAGGGCGTCAGCGAAGAGCAAATCCACCGCGCGGTCAACAAGATGGCGCCGTCGCTGATTCGCGTCGAAGCGGACGAAGCCAGCTACACGCTCCACATCATCATCCGCTTCGAGCTCGAATTGGCGATCTTCCGGGGCGAAATCCAGGCCTCCGATCTCGAAGAGGCGTGGAACGCCAAGTACAAGGAATACCTTGGCCTCGATGTGCCCGACGCCGCGCGCGGGGTTCTCCAGGATGTGCACTGGAGCGTCGGCCTGCTCGGCTATTTCCCGTGCTATGCGCTCGGCAACATCATTTCCTGCCAGATCTGGGACCGCATGAACCGCGAGATTTCGGACATCAACGGCAAGATCGCGGCCGGCGAGTTCGCGCCGCTGCAGGATTGGCTGCGCGAGCACCTTTGGCGTTACGGC
>MKSH01000182.1:0-218 GCA_001898095.1 Solirubrobacterales bacterium 70-9
CGCTCGGCCCGGTCGGCGTCAAGATCGGCAAGGGTGAGCGAATCCGCGTCTCGATCTCGTCGAGCGACTTTCCGCAGTGGGACCGGAACATGAACACGGGCTGGGAACTGGGAGCCGAAGGACCGAGCGCGGCGGTGGTTGCCACGCAGACGGTGCTGCACGACGAGGAGCATCCTTCGCGGCTGATCCTGCCGGGCTTGCGGCAGGCGTGACCGGGA
>MKSH01000182.1:290-532 GCA_001898095.1 Solirubrobacterales bacterium 70-9
ACCTCGCCTTTCTCGATCTCGAGGACGCGGTCGCGCCCGCCGAGCGCCCAGCAGCACGAGCGAACATCGCCCGCGCGTTTCGGGAGCTGGACTGGTGGGGCAAGCGCCGCGCGTTTCGGATCAACGAAACCCGCTCGCCAGATTGCCATCGCGATCTGATCGAGGTGATCAGCGGCGCCCAGGGATTGGTTGACCTCGTGATCGTGCCGAAGGTCGATGCGCCAGACGACGTCGTGTTCGTG
>MKSH01000182.1:673-1091 GCA_001898095.1 Solirubrobacterales bacterium 70-9
TTCGGGCCGGGCGACTTTGCGGCCTCGCTCAGGATGCCGGTTGGCGCCATCGGCGTGGCGAACGAGTGGGACGCGGCTTACCCGGGCCACCGCCTGCACTATGCGCTGAGCCGCATCCTGGTCGCCGCGCGGGCGAATGGATTGCGGGCGATTGACGGCCCTTACGCTGACTTTCGCGATCCTGCCGGTTTGCGCCGCTCGTGCGAGATCGCTCGGGCCCTTGGTTACGATGGCAAGTGGTGCATTCACCCGGCGCAAATCGAGATCGTCAACGAGGTCTTTTCGCCGAGCGAGGCCGAGCTCGCGGCGGCGCGGGCGGTGGTCGAAGCCTACGACGCTGCTCTGGCAAGCGGGCGGGGCGCGGCGAGGATGGAGGGCACGATGATCGACGCCGCCAGCCTGCGGATGGCGCGGCGAA
>MKSH01000183.1:0-2573 GCA_001898095.1 Solirubrobacterales bacterium 70-9
CCCCGAATGCGCCACCTGGCTGCACCATCGCGAGGTGGCCGCGGTGGCGTCGGACAACCACGCGATCGAGGTCACCCCGGTGCCGGGCTTCGACCTGCCGCTGCACTCGATCCTGATCCGCGACATGGGGATGCCGTTGGGCGAGATCTTCGACCTCGAGGCGTTGGCGGACGACTGCGCGGCGGACGGGCAGTGGGACTTCCTCTTCTCCGCCCCGCCCTTGCGCATCCCCGGCGCGGTCGGCTCCCCGGCGACCCCGATCGCGATCAAGTGAGCGCCCCCGTGAGTCACCGGCTGGGCGTGTGCATGACGATGCGCTCCGAGGAGGTGCTCGAGATCCTCGCCGGCGCGGGATACGACTTCGTCCTCATCGATTGCCAGCACGGAGCCGCCTCGGAGGCCGACGTGGTCACCCTGGTCCGCCGGTCGGCGGCGGCGCCCGCCGAGATCATGGTCCGCGTCTCGTCCAACTCGCCGGCCCTGATCGGCAAGGTGCTCGACGCGGGGGCCGACGGTGTGATCGTCCCGCTCGTCGACACGGCCGCGGAAGCCCGGGCCGCGGTCGCCGCCTGTCGGTATCGGCCGGCCGGGGACCGCAGCTTCGGTCCGATCCGCGCCGACCTGCCGCGGACCCCGGCGGAGCTCGAGGGCCGAGCCTCCTGCTTCGTGATGATCGAGAGCGCCGAGGGGGTGGCGAACGCGGTGGAGATCGCCGCGGTCGAGGGGCTCGCGGGCGTCCTCGTCGGCCCCGGCGACCTCTCGATCTCGCTCGGGCTCGACCCGATCGAGGGCTTCACCACCGATCAGATCTTCGAGCCCCTCGCCGCGGTGCGCGCCGCCTGCGGGCGGGCCGGGATCGCCACCGGCGTCTTCGCCGCCGCGGCCGCCGACGTCGCGAGGTGGACCGGGCAGGGCGTCGAGATGACGATCGTCGGCAGCGACGTCGGGCTGCTCGGCGCGGCGGCGGCGCAGGCGGTGGCCGCCGGCAGGGCCTAGTTGATTGATTCCAGGGGGGATGGTGGCCGGGGGGGCGCGGGCCGGCGCCCGGGGAGCTCCGGGGGTCCGGGACCCTTGGATCCGGGGGCGAGACGCCCGGGACGGAGGTGTTCGTGGAGATCCGGCACAGGTTCGGCGCGAAGTACCGAGATGTGACGGAAGTCAGGAGCGAAGTCGGACTTCCGTGAGCCTTCCTCATGGACGCGGGATCCAGGACGGCCCTTCGTTGACGAAGACGCCGGGAACGTCACACCTTACGGCCCTACGGAGGGCCCTTTTCCAGGTCCCGGGACGCGCTGTCGACTTTCGCCCTCCTATGGCAGGGTCAAACCCTGGTCACGTGTTCGTGACGTCGCAGGAACCCGGGAGAAAGAGCGACGTTCTCGGCATCTCTCCTACGGGGCGGGAAGTCTCGACGGGCTCGTCACACCTTTGCGGAGAGAAGTCCGGCCTCGGCTCCCGGGGGACCGAGATCGGCTAGTGGTCGGGTTCGGAGAGCTCGCTCCAGCGTTGCTTCAGAGCTGCCGTCGAGTCGCTCTCCGGACCGTCTTGATCGCCGAGGCTGATCGAGAGCAGCAGCGAGCCGGTGTGGACGACGTGGTCCCGCATCGCCGCCGCGGCGGCGGCGGCATCGCGCCGTTCGAAGGCATCGAGGATCGGGCGGTGCTCGTCGGCGATGTCGAAGAGCGAGCGCCGCCGCTCGACGGTCGAGGCGCCGATCAGGCGGGTCGCGTCGCGAAGCCGGTCGACGGTGGTGATCAGCCGGTCGTTCCCGGCGCCGGAGATGGCGGCGTCGTGGAAGTAGCGGTCGTGCTGCATGAAGAGGGATTCGTCTCCCTTCTTCGCCGCCGCCGACATCTCGGCCAGCTCTGCCCGCATCGTCGCCAGCGTCTCCTCGCCCGCGTCGCGCGCGGTCAGTCGGGTCGCCGGGACCTCGAGCAGCAGCCGCAGGTGGAAGATTTCGACGATCTGACTGGGGGTGCTGCGCAGGATTCGGAAGCCGACGTTGCGCTCGAAGGCGACCAGGCCTGCGTCGGCCAGCTGCAGGACGGCCTCGCGGACGGGCGTCCGCGAGACGCCGAACTCGTCGGCGACCTCGCCCACCGAGTGGAGCTCGCCTGCCGACCACTCGCCCGAATTGATCGCGTCCCGCATGTACGTCTCGACTTGGTCTTTCAGCTTCTGCGGTCTGACGGCGCGGGCCATGCTCCTCTTCTCTGGGTCGGGGGCGGAGATCGCACGTAGCGTGCTACACGCCTGCCAGTGTAAGGATCGCCGTCCGCCGACCCCATCTCGATTGAAAGATCGCCAGGCTGGCCTATCGTCTTACAATCCTGTAGCATGCGACGTGTTGCATGCTGATGACGACATGGGCGGCGACGGGCCTCCGTCGTCGCCCCACGACTGAGAAGACCTCGGGCAAGCGGTGTCCGAGCAAGGGATGAGGAACAGGAGAGATATGAGGGCCTCTAGATGGAGTCTGTTGTGCGCCGCGTTGCTCGCGCTCACGGCAGTGGTCGGGCTCGCCGCCTGCGGGTCGAGCTCTGACGGCGGGAGTTCGAGCGGTTCTGCCACCA
>MKSH01000183.1:2659-3257 GCA_001898095.1 Solirubrobacterales bacterium 70-9
TCGAAGGCCCGACCGAACCGGCGCCCGCCAAACCGGGGACCAAGATCGCCGCGATCAGCTGCGCGCAGGTGCTCGAGGGTTGCGCCGAAATGGCGGAAGGCATCGAAGCTGCAGCCAAGGTGGCGGGCATCGAGGAGAAAACCTTCGACGGCCAGGGCGAAATCAGCGTCCAGAACAAGCAGATCCTGGCCGCCGTCAGCTGGGGCGCGGAAGCGATCATCCTCGAGGCGATCGACCCGAAGACGGTCCAGACCGGCCTGGCGGCAGCCGAAAGCGCGGGCATCGTGATCGGCAGCGCGACCAACGGCATCCAGACGCCGAACAAGGTCTACCAACCGCCCGCCGGCAACGCCTGGCCCGCCTACGACGTCAGCCCGAAATACCGGCTGGTCGGCGAATACGAGGCGAACTGGGTGGTCGCCGACTCGGAAGGCACGGCGAACAGCGTCGTCTACAGCACCAAGGAATTCATCGCCGCGAACGAACAGCGGGAAGGCATCATGAGCGTGCTCGAAGCGTGCGAAGGGAGCACCACCGCCCCGCCGATCATGATGGTCGGGAGCCAGATCGGGACCACCCTGGGCGAAGAAGTCGTCGC
>MKSH01000183.1:3267-7875 GCA_001898095.1 Solirubrobacterales bacterium 70-9
ACCCACCCCGAAGTCGACTACGTGGTCTGTCCGTACGACCCCGCCTGCCCGGCGATGGTCACCGCGATCCAGTCCGCCGGCCTCGCCGAACAGGTGAAGATGGTCAGCGACCTGGGCAATGAACAGAACATCGAATTCGTCCGCAACGGTGAAATCCAGGCCGCCGACGTCGCCTACGACGAGCAGTACGTCGGCTTCGCCGCGGTCGACCAGGCGCTGCGGCTGCTGAACGGGCAGAAGGTGTTCGAGCCGCAGGGCGAGAACGTCCCGTTCCAGCTGTTGACGAAGGAAAACCTGCCCGAATCGGGGCAGCCGTTCACGGCCCCGTTCGACTACGCGACCGAATTCGAAAAGCTCTGGAAAGCGAAGGGCTGACCAGATCGTGTGATCCCCCGGGGGCCTGTTCCGCCCCCGGGGGTCCTCCCGCGAGGACGAGTCAGATGAGAGTCGAGCCGCAGCAGGGCGGTGGCTGGCGCGAGGCCGTCGCCGGATTGCGGGGCGCCTTCGAGTTCGAGTGGGGCGGCAGGCAGTACCTGAACGTCGAGGACTACCGCCAGGCGGCGCGACGCAAGCTGCCCGCCGGCCCTTGGGCCTACGTCGACGGCGCCGCCGAGGACATGCTCTCCGCGGCGGCGAACCGCGATGCCTACCGGCGCTGGGACCTGCGCCCCCGCGTCCTCGCCGGCCACGGCGAACGCGACCTTGGCGTACGCGTCGCCGGCGAGAGCCTGGCGACGCCGATCCTGCTGGCGCCGACCGGCCTCACCGGTCTCGCCCATTGGCAGGGGGAGGCCGGGGCGGCGCGGGCGGCCGAGTCTGCCGGGACGCGGCTGGTCCTCTCCAGCGCCGCCTCGTACTCGATCGAGGAGGTCGCGGCCGCCACCGAGCGGTCCCATTTCTTCCAGCTCTACCCGTGGCGCGATCGCGAGCTGATGGCGAGCCTGATCGAGCGTGCCGGAACCGCCGGGTACGTCGCGATGATGGTCACCGTCGACGTGCCGGTGCCGTCGAACCGGGAGTTGGAGCAGCGTCAGGGGATGGGGATCCCTCCCGTGCTGACGCCGCGTCGGCTGCTCGACGGCGCCCGGCGGCCGCGGTGGTGGTACGCGTTCCTGAAGCACCAGCGGGTCTCGCTGCGGAACCTGGGCGGGGAGTACGGGGTGAGGTTCGGCGTCCGCGGCGCGCAGCGGCAGCTCGGCCTCTGGCGTCCCGACCTCGGCTGGGACGACCTGGCGTGGCTGCGCGAGCGGTGGCCCGGGCCGATGTTCGTCAAGGGGGTGCTCGACCCCGAGGACGCCAGGCGCTGCCTCGAGATCGGCGCCGAGGGGGTCGTCGTCTCCAACCACGGCGGTCGCCAGCTCGACGGCGCGCCGGCGACCCTCGACGTCCTGCCGGCGATCGCCGAGGTGGCCGCGGGCCGCGGGCAGGTGCTCTTCGACGGCGGCATCCGCCGCGGCAGCGACGCGATCAAGGCGCTCTGCCTCGGTGCCGACGCGGTGATGATCGGCCGCCCCGCCGTCTACGGCCTCGCCGCCCGCGGCGAACGGGGCGTCGCCGAGGTGCTCGGGCTGCTGACCGACGAGATCGAGCGGAACCTCGTCCTGATGGGGTGCCCGAGCGTCGCCGCCCTCGACCGGTCCTGGGTCAGCCGCCGGGACCTCGAGCCGAGCCTGTGATCCCGACAACGACAAGGAGGTGCAGATGTCGATCCACGTGGTCGCCGTCTTCGCGGTGAAGAAAGGAAGCGAGGACGCCGCTGCGGCTGCCCTCGGGAAGCTGATCGGCCCGACCGTCGCGGAGGAGGGCAGCCTCGATTACGCGGTCCACCAGGACCAGGACGACCCGACGGTGTTCGCCACGGTCGAGCACTGGGCTTCGCGGGATGCCTTCGAGGAGCACACGAAGACGCCGCACCTGCTCGAGTGCGTGGCGGCGATGGGCGACCTGCTGGTCGCGGAGCCGCGCCTCCACTTCACGCAGTTGCTCGACCCGGGCCCGCGAACGTGAAGGCGCGCCGAATCGGCTCACTCGAGGTCTCGGTCATCGGGCTGGGCACGAACAACTTCGGCACCGACTGGTTCGGGACGCCGTGCGACCTGGCGCAGTCGCGGGCGGTGGTCGACGCGGCCCTGGACAGCGGGATCAACTTCTTCGACACGGCCGAGGAGTACAGCGTCGCGTCGAGCTGGGGGCAGGGGGAATCGGAGCAGTTCCTCGGCGCCGCTCTCGGTTCCCGCCGGGATCGGGCGATCATCGCCTCGAAGTTCCAGATCGAGAGCCTCGCCGCGCCCGAGGAGCGGGGTGCCGAGCGGATCAGGCGGGCGGTCGACGACAGCCTGCGGCGGCTGGGGACCGACTACATCGACCTCTACCAGCAGCACAACCCCGATCCGGACACGCCCCTGGAGGAGACGCTCGGCGTGCTGGAGGAGCTGGTCGAGGTCGGGAAGGTGCGGGAGATCGGCTGTGCGAACTTCACCGGCGCGATGGTCGACGAGGCGACCGCGGTCGCGGCGCGGGCCGAGACCGTCGGCTTCAGCAGCGCGCAGAACCGCTACCGGGTCCTCGACGCCGCGGCGACCGGCGAGGGCTCCGAGCTGGGCGAGCTGTTCGCCGCCTGCGAGCGCAACGGCCTGAAGCTGATCCCCTACTTCCCCCTCGCCAACGGGGTGCTGACGGGGAAGTACAACGATCCCGACGCGGTGCCGCCGGGAAGCCGGCTGGCGACCGGCGGGCAGGTGGCAAGGCACGTCGCGGAGCTCGACCTCACCGAGGAGAACCTGGCGATCTCGCGGGCGCTCGAGGCCTACGCCCGCGACCACGGGCACAGCCTGCTCGAGCTCTCGCTCTCCTGGCTCGCGTCGCAGCCCCTCGTCGCCACGGTGATCGCCGGCGCCCGGACCCCGGCCCAGGTACAGGGCAACGCCGCCGCCGGTGGCTGGCAGCTCGCCGACGAGGACTTCGCGGCGATCGCGGCGATCGTCAGGGAAGCGCGGGCGTCGACCCGTCCGGACGCCGGACGACCGCGATAGCGAAGCCGTCGTGGCCCTTCTCGCCGACCGTCTGGAAGGCGGCGGCGTCCAGTCGGGGGTCTGTGCCGAGCAGCTCGAGGAAGCGCCGCAGGCCTTCGTGGCCTGCGGCGTCCAGCTCCGGGTCCTCGATCTCGGGATCGAACACCGCGCCGGCGCGGATCACGTTGTCGGCGACGATCGTCGCGCCGGGGCAGGTCAACTCCAGGACCCGTTCCAGGTACTCGGGGTTGCGCTCCTTGTCGGCGTCGATGAAGACGAGGTCGAAGGGCTCCTCGCCCGCGGCGATCAGGGCGTCGAGTGCCGCCAGCGCGTCGCCGACCCGCACCTCGACCCTGCCCCCGACGCCGGCCGCCTCGAGGTTGCGGCGCGCCAGCTCGGCCCGCGCCGGGTCCAGCTCCAGGGTCAGCAGCCGTCCCCGGAACGGCAGCGCCCGGGCCAGCCAGATCGTGCTGTAGCCGGCGAAGGTGCCGATCTCGAGGATCCGGCCCGCGCCGGCGGCGCGGGCCAGGACCTCCAGCAGGCGGCCCTGGCCGGCCGAGATCCCGTGGTCGGGGAGGCCGATGGACAGGGCTTGCTCGCGGACGCCGTCGAGCGCCGGATCGGCCTCGATCAGGAGGTCGGCGAGCTTCTCGTCGATCGTCTTCCAGGCTGCCGCTTCATCGCTCAAACCCCTCCGTAGAGCCGGATCCGGACCTGGTTGCGCCCTCACGGATCGTATGGTAACTTATCGCCCGACTGCCAGGTTGTATGACGATGTGCCAGGCAGTTCACCCGTCGTTCGCGGCCTCGGGAAGGGCCCGACGGCAGGACGGGTGCCCAAAGGGATCGAGAACAAAGGGAACGGAGAGATGCCACTACACCCCCAGGCCGAGGCCTTCTTGAAACAGCTGCAGGACGAAGGTACGCCCGCCTTCTACGAGATGTCCGTGCTCGAAGCCCGCGCCTTCGAGGCGGGGCTGGAAGAAATCCAGGGCGACGTCCAGGAGGTGGCCGAGGTCCGCGACATCCTCGTCCCCGGCGAGGGCGACGCGGGGGAGATCCCGGTCCGCATCTACAACCCGGCCCCCGGCAAGACCCTGCCGTTGGTCATCTACCTGCACGGCGGCGGCTGGGTGATGGGCAGCATCGCCGTCGTCGACCGTCCCTGCCGCGAGCTCGCCAACGCGGCCGAATGCATGGTCGCCGCGGTCGGCTACCGGCTCAGCCCGGAGACGAAATTCCCCGGCCCGGTGGAGGACTGCTATGCGGCGACCCGCTGGCTGGTCGAGCACGCCGACGAGGTCGGCTTCGACCGCGGCCAGGTCGGGATCAGCGGCGACAGCGCCGGCGGCAACCTCGCCGCGGCGGTGACGCTGATGGCCCGCGACCGCGGCGGCCCGCACATCTCCTACCAGCTGCTGCTCTACCCGGTCACCGCGCCCGAGCACGAGAGCCCGCACCAGTCCTACGTCGACAACGGCGAGGGCTACATGGTCACCCGCGGCGACATGCGCTGGTTCTGGGAGCACTACGTCACCTCGATCGAGCAGGCCCGCGACCCCTACGCCTCGCCGCTGCTCGCCGACGACCTCACCGG
>MKSH01000184.1 GCA_001898095.1 Solirubrobacterales bacterium 70-9
CGGCCCTCGCCTGAACCTGTCGGCCAGTGCGCAACCTGTAATCAGCGGCTGACGGCCGGCCGGTCCCTGCGGATCGGCCGGCCGTCGTTGCTTCCCGGAGGAGGGAGGCAGACTTATTTGGAGATCGCGCCGGCGTCGACGGGGATGATCGCGCCGGTGACACGGTCGCCGTCGGGGGAGGCGAGCCAGACGCAGGCGCGGGAGATGTCCTTCGCCTCCATCAGCACACCCATCAGGTGGTAGTCGGCGAAGACGCCTTCGTAGGTGTCGAGGGGGACGTCCCACTCTTCGGCGACCGCGGTGAGGAGGCGGGAGTCGAGGTCGGGATCGTCGCGGACCGAGCCGGGGGCGATGCAGTTGGCGCGGATGTTGTGAGGGGCGAGGTCCATCGCCATCGACCGGGTCAGGCCGACGATGCCGTGCTTGGCGGCGACGTAGGCGACGTTGCTGTAGAACGCTTTGAAGGAGGCGGTGGAGCCGATGTTGACGATCGTCCCGCCGCGGCCCTGGGAGATCATCTGGTTCGCCGCCGCGCGGCCGACGTAGAAGGGGCCGTCGAGGTTCGAGCCCATGACGAAGCGCCAGGACTCGACCGAGAGCTCGTTGGAGAGTCCGGTGGGGCTGGAGACGCCGGCGTTGTTGATCAGCACGTCGAGGCCGCCGAGCTGGGCGGCGGCCTCGCCGACCAGCTCCTCGACCCGCTCAGCGTCGCGCACGTCGCAGAGCCCGGTCCAGACCTCGGCCCCGAGCTCGCGGCAGCGCCGCGCGGTCTCCTCCAGCTGCTCCTCGCTGCCGAGCGGATAGGCGCAGACGTCGACGTCGTGGCCGATGTCCATCAGGGCCAGGTTCGCCCCCTCTTCGGCGAAGTGGAGGGCGTGGGAGCGGCCCTGCCCACGGGCCGCTCCGGTGATCAGCGCGGTACGGCCGTCAAGCCTGCCCATCGCGATCAGCCCTGCTCGTCGGGTTTGAACTCCTCCTCGACCTCGAAGACGTCGATCTCGAGGCCCGCGACCATGTCCATGAAGCCGTCGGCGAGGATCGCCTCCTGCTCGGGCGAGGCGATCGCCGCGTCGAAGTCCTCGCGGCTGTCGAACCAGGTCTCCGCCCCGCGCCAGGTGCGGTGCTCGCCGCCCTCGGGGGTGTCGGTCGCCTTCATCACGACGTGCCGCCGCAGTTTCGGCAGGCGCCGCACGTTCGGAACATGCACCTCGAAGTAGTGCTTGTCGATCTCCTCCGGCGATTTCTCGTCCGGAATGTGCCACGTCCCAACCAGCTTGATCATGGTCATGGGTCTCCAGTCCTTTCCGACATTCCCGTTCTCCAGAACCCCCCGGCGGTCGAGGCTACACTGCTACGCTATATCAGTCAAACGATTGGTTGGTTGGGAGAGAGGAGCCCCGAGGATGCCCGCACAGCAAGGCCGCGAGGTCGTAATCGTCGATGCCGTCCGTACGCCGATCGGCCGTGGACACCGGGAGAAGGGCTACTACAAAGACCTCCACCCGGCCGATCTGCTGGGCCGTACCTACACCGCGCTGATCGAGCGCTCCGGCATCCCCGCGTCCGAGGTCGAGGACGTGATCTCGGGCTGCGTCCAGCAGTTCGGCGAGCAGTCGATGAACGTCGCCCGCAACGCCTGGCTGCAGGAAGGGCTGCCGATCGAGGCGGCGGCGTCCACCGTCGACCGCCAGTGCGGGTCGGCCCAGGCCGCGGTCAACTTCGGCGCCGCGCTGATCGCCGCCGGCATCCACGACGTCGTCGTCGGCTCCGGGGTCGAGCACATGGGCCACAACTCCTTCGCCGCCGGCGAGAAGGTGAACGAGGAGTTCGGCAGCCCCTGGACGGCGAAATTCTTCGACGCCCACGACGTCCGCGGCCAGGGCATCGGCGCCGAGCTGATCGCCGAGGAGTGGGAGGTGCCGCGCTCCGAGCTCGACCAGCTCGCCGTCGGCTCCCACCAGAAGGCGGCGAAGGCGACCGAGGACGGCCTCTTCGACCGCGAGATCGTCCCCATCAGCGTCAACGGCGACACCTTCACCAAGGACCAGGGCATCCGTCCCGACAGCAACCTGGAGACGCTCTCGCAGCTGAAGCCGGCGTTCAAGCCGGACGGCGTGATCACCGCCGGCAACTCCTCGCAGATCTCCGACGGCGCCGCCGCGGTGCTGCTGATGTCGCGCGAGAAGGCCGACGCGCTGGGCCTCACCCCGCGGGCGCGGATCATCGACCAGACCACGGTCGGCTGCGATCCGGTGAAAATGCTGGAGGGTCCGATCCCGGCGACGCGCAAGATCCTCGAGCGCAACGGGATGAAGATCTCCGACATCGACTACATCGAGATCAACGAGGCCTTCGCCCCCGTCGTCGCCGCCTGGCAGCGGGAGCTGTCCCCGGACATGGACCGCGTCAACCCGCGCGGCGGCGCGATGGCCCTCGGCCACCCGCTCGGCTCGACCGGGGCGCGCCTGCTCACCACCCTGCTGCACGAGATGGAGGACGACGACCGCGAGATCGGCCTGGTCACGATGTGCTGCGGCGGCGGCCTCGGCACCGGCACCCTGATCCAGCGCGTCTGAAGATGGGGCGGTCGATCTTCGAGGACGAGCACGAGGCGTTCCGAGAATCCGTCGCCGGCTTCCTCCGCAAGGAGGCGGTCCCCAAGCGCGAGGAGTGGGAAGCGGCGGGGGTGATCGACCGCGACTTCTGGCGCAAGGCGGCGGCGCAGGGCTTCGTCGCCTTCCAGGCCGCCGAAGAGCTCGGCGGGGCGGGGATCGACGACTTCCGCTTCAACGCGGTGATCGACGAGGAGATCGAGCGGACCGGGGCGGCGACCGACACCTCCGCCCTCGTCAACGACATCACCACGCCCTATCTGACCGAGCTGACGACGGCCGAGCAGCGCGAGCGCTGGCTCCCGGGCGTGACCAGCGGCGAGACGGTGCCGGCGATCGCGATGACCGAGCCCGGCACCGGCTCCGACCTGCGGGCGATCGCGACCAGGGCCCGCCGGCGCGAGGACCACTGGTCGATCACCGGCTCGAAGACCTTCGTCACCTCCGGCATCCAGGCCGACCTGGTGATCGTCGCTGCCCGGGTCGAGGGGGAGGAGGGGGTCGAGGGCCTCGGCCTGTTCGCGGTCGCCGCCGACGCCCCCGGCTTCACCCGCGGCCGCAAGCTCGACAAGGTCGGCCGCAAGGCCCAGGACACCGCCGAGCTGTTCTTCGACGAGGTCCCGGTGGCCGACGACGACGTGATCGGCGCCCCCGGCGAGGGCCTGCGCCTGCTGATGGGCAACCTCGCCCAGGAGCGGCTCTCGATCGCCGTCTCCGCGGTGGCCAGCGCCGAACGGGCGCTCGAGGTGACCCTCGAGTACGTGCGCGACCGCAACGCCTTCGGCAAGCCGGTCGGCTCGTTCCAGGCGAACCGCTTCGCCCTCGCCGAGGCGAGCACCGAGGTCGACGTCGCCCGCGTCTACATCGACCGCTGCATCGCCGACCAGGTCGCCGGCGAGCTGAGCGCCGAGCGGGCGGCGGGCGCCAAGTACTGGACCACCGAGCTGCAGTTCAAGGTCGTCGACCTCGGCCTGCAGCTGCACGGCGGCTACGGCTACATGGAGGAGTACGAGATCGCCCGCATCTGGCGCGACTGTCGCGTGCAGCGGATCTACGGCGGGACGACGGAGATCATGAAAGAGATCGTCGGGCGCTCGCTCGGCCTCTGAAGGGAGAGGAAGAAATGCCAAGTGGACCCTTTGCCCACGTCTGCATCCTGGTCGAGGACCTCGATCAGGCGGTCGACGACTGGACCAAGATCCTGAACGTGCTCGACCCCGGGCAGCTCGAGCAGCGGCTGGTCCGCTACGACGAGTTCGACGGCGGCGGCGACGGCACCCGGTGGGCGACCTTCGTCTCCGACCACGGCGCCGAGATCCAGCTGATGGAGCCCGATCCCGAGAGCCACCTGGGCAAGCGGCTCGCCAAGCACGGCGAGGGCGTGCACCACATCTGCTTCACCACCGACGACCCGGAGGCGACCTCGAAGCGGCTCGCCGAGGCCGGGGTCGCGGTCAGCGGCGACACCAACATGGGCCCGGAGATGCCCTGGCAGCGCTGGAACTGGGTGCTGCCGCAGAGCGCCCACGGGACGCTGGTCGAGGTCGCCCGTCCATATAAAGCGGTCGACGGCAAATGGGAGTCCGCCTCGTGAGCGAGATCCGCAAGGTCGTCGTCGTCGGCGGCGGGATCATGGGCAACGGCATCGCCCAGGTCGTCGCCACGGCGGGCCTCGAGGTGACGATCGTCGACCTCGACGAGGCCGCCCTGGAGAAGGCCCGGGCGCGGATCACGAAGAACGTCGAGCGCGGCGTCGAGCGCGGCCGGATCGAGCGGGAGGAGGCCGACGCGATCGTCGCCCGCCTCTCCACCAGCACCGAGCTGGAGGCCGCCGCGGCCGCCGCCGACCACGCGATCGAGACCGTGGTCGAGGACCTCGAGGTGAAGCGCGAAGTGCTGGCGAAGCTCGACGCGAGCTGCCGCGATGACGTGATCCTGGCGTCCAACACCTCTCAGTTCTCGATCTCGGCACTGGCCACCGCGACCGGCCGCCCGGACCGGGTGATCGGCTCGCACTGGTTCAACCCGCCGCCGGTGATGGACCTGATCGAGGTGATCCGCGGGGTCGAGACCTCCGACGAGACGCTGGCCACGACGCTGGAGCTGTGCGAGCGCTACGGCAAGCGCACGGTCGTCTGCGAGAAGGACACGCCGGGGTTCATCACCTCGCGCCTGATCATCGCCCTCGGCCTCGAGGCGATGCGGATCGTCGAGGAGGGGATCGCCAGCGCCGCGGACGTGAACCTGGCCTGCGTCAAAGCCTTCAACCACGCGATGGGCCCGCTGGACACGCTCGACTTCTCGGGCCTCGACACCACGCTGCACGTCGCCGAGAACATGCGCGAGCAGTACGGCGAGCGCTTCATCGCGCCGCAGAACCTGCGGGTCCTCGTCAACGGCGGCCACCTCGGGCGCAAGAGCGGGCGTGGCTTCACCGACTACGAGAAGCCGAATTAGGGGTCACTACAAGGAGGAGCACATGGGAAGTGCGACGTTGGAGCGAGTGGAGGAGCTGCAGCCGGATTCGGCGGCGCAGCTGCGGCGGGCCTGCGCGGCCGGCCGTGCGGAGGTCGCCGACGCGGAGCTGCTGGAGCTCTGCCTGGGGCGGATCGACGCGATGCTGAGCGGTACCGCCTGGAGCGAGCCGGAGGGGCTGACCGAGCGCCAACGGGCCTACCTCGATTTCGCCGAACAGTTCTCGCTCTCGGTCGGCGACATCCCCGAGTCCCAGGTCGAGGCGCTGCTCGCCTACGACTCCGACGAGGACGTCTGCCGCTTCGTCGGCGCCCTCTACCCGCTGGAGATGTCGCGGCGGGTCGAGCTGGTCGCCGGGAAGGTGCTCCGATGAGGGGCGAGGGGGAGCCGCGGATCGCCCTCCACAACCAGATCCAGGGCCTGGTCGTCGGCAGCGAGCTGGAGGCGGCGGTGAACGAGTTCGCCAACGCCGCGATGCGGGCCGACGCGATCGATCCGCTGATCACCGAGCAGGTGCGCCTGCGCTGCGCCGGCGTCCACGACTGCCGCGTCTGCGGTTCGCTGCGGCTGGCCGACGCGCTCGCCGCCGGGCTCGAGGACGACGCCGCCCAGCGGGTCGCCGACTACCGCAACGGCGACCTCGACCCGGCCGCCGTCGCCGCCCTGCGCCTCACCGACGCGATCATCCTCACCCCGGGCGAAGTCGACGACGACCTGGCGGAGGAGCTCCACCGGCACTTCACCGACGCCCAGATCGCCGAGCTCTGCCTCGACGTGGTCAAGTGGAGCCACCAGAAGGTGCTGGTCGCGCTGCGGTTGGAGAAGCCGCCGTGGGACGAGCGCACGGTGCTCTCCTTCGACGCCGAGGGGGACGCGGTGATTGGTGGCCCGGTGCGGGAGTTCGTCGCCGGCGGCTGAAGGAGGAGGTCGACGGCGGCCTAGATGATCGATTCCGCGGGATGGGAGAAGGTTGGCCGAGGTGGCGCG
>MKSH01000185.1:0-617 GCA_001898095.1 Solirubrobacterales bacterium 70-9
CGTAGCGACCCGCCAGATCGAAAACGAAGTTACCAGGGTTGTTGGTGGCTTCGGTCATCACGTTGGCGTTGCCATAGCCGAGTCCCATAGCCCAGAAGGTGAAGACGTAGAAGGCCGTGATCGCCAAGACGGCCACATAGGTGGCGATAGGGATTGTTCGTCGGCGATCCTTGGCCTCCTCGCCATAAAGGGTCGTCGCCTCGAAACCAACGAACGAGGCGAAGGCGAAGAGCAGGACGACGCCGGCCGAGCCGGCGAAGACGTTCGACGGCGCAAACGCTTCGAGGTTGAAGCCGGAGTCACCGCCGCTGAAGATGATGCCGAAATCCGTGATGAGCACGATGATCACCTCGGCGATGAGAAGTACGCCAAGGACCTTCGCGCTCAGGTCGACGTCGCGGTAACCGAGGATGCCGGCCGCAGAGAGAGCTATCAGCGACCACACCCACCAATCCAGGTGGATGCCGAGTTTGCTCGCAAATAGCGGTTCTGCGAGGAACCCGAAGAATCCGTACACGCCCAACAGGAAGCCGTTGTAGGAGAGGATCGCCAAGAAGGCGGCTCCTGCTCCGGCCTTCGCTCCGAAAGCGCGTGCGACGTACACGGCAAAACCTCCG
>MKSH01000185.1:624-4370 GCA_001898095.1 Solirubrobacterales bacterium 70-9
ATATGAATCGGCTCATCGTCGCGTAACCGACCGAGAAGAGAAGAAGCACCAGACCAGCGAGTAGATAGGCGCCCGCAGCGCCGATGTTTTCGCCGAGCCCGAACGCTATCCCCGGCACGCCGACGACGACCGTCAGCGGCGCGGCGGCGGCGACAACGAAAAAGACGATGCCTGGAACCCCGATTGCGTCGTGACGCAGGTGTCCCTGTCCTGCCTCGTTCCCCGTGTCCCTCGTCAAGATGACCCTCCTGGTAACCCTTGTGGTCCTTATCTCCTTAAAACTAATTTCAGGCGAGTCTCCTGTCAAGCCTCAGATTCATCAGATCCTCTCGAAGCCACGAATCCGCTCCCACTCGGTCACGACGGACGCGGCAGCTGCGGACTCCGCGCGAGCACGGGTGAGGAGATGGTCAACGACCGCGCGGCCGAAGGTGGCAGAGGCGATCTCACTGGTGGCGAAGGCGTCGATCGCCGCGTCAAGCGACCGGGGGACCTCGGGCTTGCCGGCCTCGTATGCGTTTCCCTCGACCGGCGGCTCGAGCTCGAGCTCTCTTTCGACTCCGTCGATCCCTGCCGCGATGATCGCCGCGACCGCCAGATACGGGTTGACGTCGGCCCCGGGCAGCCGATGCTCGAATCGCAGGCCCTCACCTCGCCCCAGCACACGGATAGGGCAGAGACGATTATCCCGTCCCCACGAGATCGCGGTAGGCGCAAACGAGTTCTTCACGAACCGCTTGTAGGAGTTCACCTGTGGCGCCAGCATCAGCGTCAGCTCCCTCATCGCGTAGAGCTGCCCTGCGACGAATCGGTCGAAGAGCTGCTGGTCCGCGGCGAACGCGTTGGCGCCGTCACCGTCGATGAGAGAGAAGTGCACGTGACATGAATTTCCCTCTCGCTGGTCGAATTTGGCCATGAAAGTCAGTGCCATGTCCATCTGACGGGCGATCTCCTTGGCGCCGGCCTTGTAGATGACGTGCTCGTCGGCGATGCGCATTGCCGGCCCGTACTGGAAATTGATCTCGTGTTGGCCCAGGTTGCACTCCCCCTTCGATCCCTCCACGGTCATTCCCGCGATCGCCATCTCGCGACGGATGCGGCCGACCAGCGGCTCGATCCCGCCGCCGTCGAAGATCGCGTAGTCGCTGTTGTAGGGGACCATCGGGGTCAGGTCTCGGTAGCGCCTCTCCCAGGCTTCGCGGTAGGTCGTCCGGAAGGCGATGAACTCGAGCTCGGTGCTGACGTTGGCCTCGAATCCCATCGCCTCGAGCCGATCGAGCTGTGCACGCAGGATCTGGCGGGGCGCGAAATCGACCGGTGCCCCGGTCTCGACATCGAACGCATCGGCCATGACGATCGCGCTTCCGGGTTCCCAGGGGAGCAGGCGGGCGGTCGACAAGTCGGGCCGCATCTCCAGGTCGCCGTATCCGGTCGACCAATCGACGAGCTCATTGCCCTCGAGGGCAACCATCTCCACGTCAGACGCGAGAAGGTATTGGCAGGCCTCGGCGCCGTGGTCCATCACGGCACCGACAAAGTGCGGGACGGTCAGCCGCTTACCCAACAGCCGGCCCTCCAGATCAGGCAGGCAAAGGATGATCGTCTCGAGCGTCGAGTCGGCGGACAGCTCGGCGATCCGGTCCCGGGTCAGGATTCCAGGCTGAGCGGCTTCTGTCTCCACCGTCGACGTTTCTCCGATCATGGACGTTTCTCAGCCTCGTTTGAAGTACAGATGCTCATCTCTCTCCCAACTGGTGACGTGGCTCTCCAGGTGCTGGCTCGAAGCGCCGTACCGCGTCCCGAGCGCTGACGAACTCCTCGCCGACGTATCGATGCAGCCATCTCAGCGGCTCCGACTACCGAGGGCACGAACGATCGATCCTCTTCGGTCAGGTAAGGTAATGAATTAGGTCCTTTATACCACAGGGCATATCGGCCCTGGGACTGCGAAGAAAACCTGTTGTTCAGAAGAGGAGGGAAGCGATGCCCACGACGGAGAACGCTCTGACCGTGATCGAGCCGGCCAACGAGCGCGTACTTGCCGAGGTCGCCCAGACCGACGCCTCCGGCGCCGCGGAGGCAATTGGCCGCGCTGTCGCGGCATACCCCGCCTGGCGAGCGGTCGAGCCGCGTGACCGTTCGCTGCTTCTGACGCGAGTCTCCAGCCTGATCGAAGAGAGACTCGAGGATCTGGCCGTACTGGAGGCTCGCAATGCGGGCAAGCCGATCGCCGACGCTCGCGCCGAGATCGGCATCGCCGCGGACACCTTCCGCTACTACGCCGGTGCGCCCGAGCGACTCCTCGGCCAGACCATCCCGGTGCCCGGCGGCGTCGACATGACCTTCCGCGAGCCGCTCGGCGCGATCGGCCTGATCACGCCCTGGAACTTCCCCCTGGCGATCGCCAGCTGGAAGATCGCCCCCGCCCTGGCGGCCGGGAACACGGTGGTCCTGAAGCCCGCCGAGCTGACGCCGCTGACCGCGCTCCGGCTGGAGGAGATCGTCTTGGAGGGCGGTATCCCCGAGGGAGTCTTCAACGTCGTGGTCGGCCCGGGCCGGACCGTCGGCGAGCATCTCGTCACCGATCCGCGCGTGGCGAAGATCGCCTTCACCGGGTCGACCGCGGTCGGCCGGCGGATCGGCGCCTTGGCGGCCGAGTCGATCAAGCGCGTGACGCTGGAGCTCGGCGGCAAGTCCGCGTCGATCATCTTCGCCGACGCCGATCTGGAGGCCGCCGCCGCGGCGGCGCCGGGCGCCGTATTCGGCAACAACGGCCAGGACTGCTGCGCGCGCTCGCGCATCCTCGTCGAGCGCTCCGCGTTCGATCGTTTCCTCGCCTTGTTCGGCGAGGCGACCGCGAAGATCCGGGTCGGCGACCCGCTCGACCGCGAGAGCACGATGGGGCCGCTGATCTCGGCCGCGCAGAGGGAGTCGGTCTCCTCCTTCCTCGACGGCGCCGACGTCGCCTACCAGGGCAGCGCTCCGAGCGGGCCCGGCTTCTGGTTCCCGCCCACCATCCTCACGCCCGCCAGCACCGACGATCGTGCCGCGCGCGAGGAGATCTTCGGCCCGATCGCCTGCGTGATCCCGTTCGAGGACGAGGCGGAGGCGCTGCGGATGGCCAACGACACCATCTACGGGCTCTCAGGCTCGATCTGGACCCGCGACGGCGCCCGGGCCCTGCGAGCGGCGAGGGCGATGGAGTCGGGCACCCTGTCGATCAACTCCAACTGGTCGGTGCGCGTCCAGTCGCCCTTCGGCGGCTTCAAGCAATCCGGGGTCGGCCGCGAGCTGGGGCCGGACGCGCTCGACTATTACACCGAGGTCAAGAACGTCTACATCGCCACCTGATCGGGAGTGAGGTAGGCGGCGCTGATCCCGCCGTCGACCAGGAACGTGCTGGCGGTGATAAATGACGAGTCGTCGGAGGCGAGGAAGAGCGCGCTCCGGGCGATCTCGTCGGGACGGGCGAACCGACCCGACGGCACGTGCACGAGCCGCTTCTGCGCTTCCTCCGGATCCTTCGCGAACAGCTCGCGCAGGAGCGGCGTCTCCACCGGTCCCGGGCAGATGGCGTTGACCCTGATGCCGCGGCGGGCGAACTCGACGCCGAGCTCCCGCGAGAGCGCCAGCACGCCGCCCTTCGAGGCGGTGTAGGAGATCTGGGACGCAGCCGCGCCCATCACCGCGACGAAGGAGGCGGTGTTGATGATCGAGCCGCCCCCGGCCCGCAGCAGAGCGGGGAT
>MKSH01000185.1:4389-9840 GCA_001898095.1 Solirubrobacterales bacterium 70-9
GTCGAGTATCGAGGTGTCGTCCGGCGGTGCGATGCCGGCGTTGTTGAACATCACGTCGATGCGGCCGAAGTGCCCCTCGATCTCCTCCAGGGCGGCGACGACCTGGGACTCATCGGTGAGGTCTGCCTGGATCGCCAGCTCGCCGTAGTCTCCCTCGCACAGGTCGATGCCCGCCACGCGGGCGCCCTCGGCCTCGAACAGGCGGGCCGTCTCGGCGCCGATCCCGCTGGCGGCGCCCGTCACGACGCATACCTTGTCAACCAATCTTCCGGCCATGGTTCCTCCTCGGTCCTCGTTCCTAGGTCAAACTTCGTCGCCACAGGCGGCGACGAAGTTGCGGATCAGCTCGCCGTCGCGTCCCGCCTCGGGGTGCCACTGGACGCCGAGCGTCCAACCGCCGTCGCTCGCCTCCAGGGCCTCCGGGACGCCGTCGAGCTCGTCCCGGCCGGTGACGGTAAGGCCCGCTCCGATATCGCCGACGATCTGGTGGTGGTGGCAGTGGACCCGACAGAGCTCAGCGCCGCAGGCCCGGGCGGCCAGCGAGCCGGGCGACAGCCGGACGTCGTGGTCGGTGCCATCGAAGCTGCCGAGCGCCCGTCGGTGCGGTGTCGCGCCGTTCGCGTCGGCGAGGTGCTGGTCCAAGGTGCCCCCCATCGCGACGTTCAGGATCTGCATCCCGCGACAGATGCCGAGGACGGGCACCCGACACTCGATCGCCCGCCTCACCAGGGCGATCTCGAAGGCGTCGCGGATCGGCACGGTGGCCTCGGTGTGCTCGGAGCGCTCGGCGCCGTAGCTCGCCGGGTCCAGGTCCGCGCCGCCGACCAGCAGGAGCCCATCGACGGCGTCGACCAGCGGCTCGGGTTCGCGCTCGTCGACCGCGAAGAGGACGACCAGGGCGCCCGCGCGCTGGAGGTTGCCGACGTAGGAGTCGGAGACCAGGTGGGCGGCTTCGTTCCAGAAGCTCCAGGCGGCCGGCTCGAAGGCCGCGCAGACGCCGATCACCGGCCTTCCCGCCACCGTCCCTAGACCGCTCTCGCGTAGCGCTCGAGCTCCCAGCCGCTGACCGCTTGCTGCCAGGCCGCCAGCTCCCAGCGGCGCGAGGTCGCGTAGTAGGCGGCGAACTCCTTGCCCAGCAGCTCGGCCAGGCGGAGGTCCTCATCCCAGCAGGTGAGCGCCTCCTCGAGGCTCGCGGGCAGCCCCAGCACCGCCGCGTCCTCGGCGGCGTCGCCGCTTACCGGCGGAGGCAGCTCGGCGCCCGCCTCGACCCCGTCGATCGCGCCGGCGAGCAGCGCGGCGAGGGCGAGGTAGGGGTTCGCGTCGGCCCCGGGCCGCCTGCACTCCACCCGGCAGCGGCCGGCATGCCCTGCCGGAAAGATCGCCCGCAGCGCCGCCGAGCGGTTCTCGATCCCCCAGCTGCGGTTGACCGGCGCGAACCAGCCCGGGACGAGGCGCTTGTAGGAGTTGATCGTCGGGTTGAGGACCAGCGAAGCGGCGGGCAGGTGGTCGAGCATCCCGGCGATCACACTCGCCGCGAGCGGCCCTGGACGGCCATCGGCGGCCCCGGCGGCGAAGGAATTGGCGCCGTCCTGCCACCACGAGATGTGGATGTGGCCGCTCGAGCCCTCCTCGCCGGCGACCGGCTTGGCCATGAAGTTGGCGCTCATGCCCTGTTGGGCCGCCACCTCCTTCACCGCCAGCTTCAGGTAAGTGGCCGCGTCGGCGGCGTCGAGGCCGCCGACCGGGGCGAGGTTTAGCTCGATCAGGCCCGGCCCGGCCTCGGTATGGACCGCCGAAAGCTCGACACCGAGGCCGTCGAGCGCGGGCCGTAGCGCGGCGAGGAAGGAGTCGATCCGGCTGATCTCGCCGACGCTGTAGCTGATCCCGGTCGAAACCGGCTTCCCCTCCGGGTCGGTGAGTCGCACCTCGTACTCGAACGCCGCCCGCACCTCGTACCCGAGCTCGTCGGTCCGCGCGAGCACAGCGCGCAGCACCTCGCGCGAGGCCAGCGAGCAGGGCTCGCCGCCGGGCCAGGATGGCGTGACCAGGCAGACCTGCCAACCGGGGCGCCAGCTGAGATCGCGGAGCGTCGCCGGCTCCGGGCGTACCTCCAGGTCACCGGCACCGGCCCGGATGCCGAACGCGGCGTAGGAATCGATCGGCGAGTCGACCGGGTCGAGCGCGAGCAGCAGGTCGGTCATGCTCGCACCGTCGGCGAGCGCCGACTTGTAGGCGTCGGGCCGGAGGGCCTTGCCGCGGACCGAGCCCTGCAGGTCGGGGAACCCGAGCAGGACGTAGGCGTCCGCCTCGGTCGGAGCGGCCACGCTCAGCCGCCCGTAGGCGCGGCCGACGCCATTTCGAGGTCGACGAGCGCGGCGGCGGTGCGGGCGACGATCAGGTCGAGCTCCTCCGCGCCGGCGGTGAAGCTCGGCGCCAGCACCACCTGATCGCCGACGAAGCCGTCGGCGACGGTGTCGGTGGCAGCCAGCAACAGGTCGTGCCGCAGGCCGGCTTCGACGATCGCCTGCTCGGCGCCCGGGGCGGTCGCCCCCGGGTCCAGTTCGATCCCGACCAAGAATCCGCACCCGCGGACATCGCACACGATCGGCAGCTCGCCGACCGCCGCCGCGACCTGGTCGCGGAAGGCCCCGCCCGCGGCCGCTACCTTGGCGACGAGATTGCCGGCAACGATCTGGTCGATCACCGCTTCGGCGACGGCGCAGGGCAGCGGCGCGCCGTCCCAGGTGTGGCCGTGGTCGAAGTCCCCGGAGCCCTGGTCGATCGCGTCGTAGACGCCGGCCGTGCAGAGCACCGCGGAGATCGGCGCGAAGCCGCCGCCGAGGCCCTTGCCCGCGGTGATGATGTCCGGGGTGAAGGGCAGCCGGTCGGAGGCGAACCAGGAGCCGGTCCGCCCGATGCCGGAGACGATCTCGTCGCAGACGATCAGGAAGCCGTGCTCGGCGCGCCGCTCGGCGAGGCCGCGCCAGAAGCCTTCCGGGGGTGAGAACGCGGGCAGCGCGGCGGCGCTCACCGGCTCGCAGAAGTAGGCAGCGACGGTCTCCGGGCCGGCCTCGGCGAGGATCCGGTCGAGCTCCGCGAGGGCCTCTTCCCCGGTCGGGTCGTCGCGCCAGGCGGCGGGGCCGAGGTGGGGCTGGGAGACGAGGTAGGGATCCCAGTTGCGGCGCAGGGACTCGCGGCCGGTCAGCGCCAGGGTTCCGGTCAGGGAGCCGTGGTAGGCCTGGGCCGGCGAGATCACCCGCCAGCGGTCGCTGTCGCCGCACTCGACGTGGTAGCTGCGCAGCAGGCGGAGCGCCGTCTCGTTGGCCTCCGAGCCGCCGGTCGCGAAGCGGGCCCGGTCCATCGCCGGGGCGACCTCCTCGACCAACCGTCGCGCCAGGGACTCCTGCGGCTCGTTGGTGAAGTGGTGGCTGTAGCAGTAGGAGAGCTGCTCGCCCTGCTCGGCGGCGACCGCGATCACCGCCTCGTTCCCGTGCCCGAGGCAAGCGGTCATCGCGCCGCCCGAGCAGGCGTCGAGGATCCGGCGGCCGTTGGTCAGCTCGAGCCAGAGCCCGGCGGCGCGCTCGACGCTCGGGTAGTCGAAGCCCGCCTGCCGAGGCAGGACCCGCGAGGCGGCGGCAGTCGCCCCGGCGTTCATCGCGGGACCTCCCGCCGCTTGATCGCGGCGAACACCGCGAGTGCGCCTTCGCCGGTGTGGCCGATGTGGCGGCGCATGGTCCGGGCAGCCAGATCGGGTTTGCCCTGTTCGACCGCATCGACAAGTTGATGGTGCTCTTTGCCGACGCGCCGCTGCCAGATCTCCGACTCCGGCAGCAGGGTGATCAGGGTGTTCAGCCCGTAGCGGATCTCCTCCGCGGCGGAATTGAGGAAGCGGTTGTGGGTAGCGCCGCCGAGGGCCAGGTGGAGCTCGGTGTCCCAGCGCATGTAGGCCGACTCCTCGTCGGCCTGATCGAGCTCATCGAGCGCGGCGTGCAGGCGCTTCAGGTCGGCGACATCGCGATTGCGGGCGGCCACGGCGGCGATCTCCGGCTCGACCGAGGCGCGGAAGTCGAGCAGCTCGGTCAGTTCGGCGCGTCGCCTCCCCACGCCCGCGATCAGGTCGTCGCGGGCGTCGTCGGAGTCGGACTGGTCGAGGATGAAGGTGCCACCGCCGCGACCGCGACGCGCCTCGATCAGCCGTTCCGCCTCCAGCAGGCGCAGGGCCATCTGGATGGTCGGCCTGCCGACGTCGAACTGTCGTGCCAGCTCGCGCTCGGAAGGCAGCGCCTCCCCCGGACCCGAGAGGTGCAGCTGGATGTGGCGCCGGATCTGCTCGGCGACGTACTCGTGCGCGCGCACCTGCACCAGCGGCTCGAAGGCGGCGGGCGCGGCCTCCTGCTCCTCGTGGGCTTTCGGATTCACGTCGTCCTCCCTTTTCCGAGTTGGGCTATCCGCTCGTAGAAGCCTTCGAGGAGTGCCCAGCTCACTTTGGTCGCGTCGTCGGCGACGGCACGCGTCCGCTCCAGCAGCTCGTCGGCCGACACGCCGTGCTCATCAAGCTCATGCTTGTACACCACTGCCCAGTTCTCCATGATCTCGACGCCCACCTCGGGGTGGAACTGCACGCCGAGGCTGCGTCCGTGGCTGAAGGCCTGCGGCCCGATGTGGTTGTGCGCCAGACGGGTCGCCGGCGCCGGAACGCTGAAGGTGTCGAAGTGCCACTGGAACCAGGGCCCAGCGGGGATCAGGTCGTCCCGCTCGCTCTCGACGCCGAACCAGCCGATCTCGGCCTCGGCGGCGCGGAAGACCTCGCCGCCGAGTGCGCGGGCGAGGAGCTGGCCGCCGAAACAGATGCCGAGGATCGGGATGTCGGCGCGGCTCGCCTCGCGCATCAGCTCGAGCTCTTTGCCGAGCCAGGGCAGGTGGTCGTCGTAGGCGGAGAACTCGGAGCCGAGGGCGACGATCAGCTCATAGCTGCCGACCGGGTCCGGCGTCGCGCCTTCGTCGATCGGGACGATGTGGACGTCGGCATCATGGACGTCGAGCCATTCGGCGACGAGGCCGGCGGGGGTGGCCCGCTCGTGCTCGATCAGCAGGACGCGCGGCCCACTCACGCAGCCACCTCGGTTCCTTCGAGCTCGCGCCGGACCTGGGCGTCAACCTCGGCCACGGCGGCGGCGTAGCGATCGACCATCTCCTCGAGCTCGGCCTCGCTGGTCACGAAGGCGGGGGCGAAGAGGCTCTGGTCGCCGGCGTATCCGTCGCCGGTCGGCTGGGTCGAGAGCGTCAGCAGCTGCCGCTCCATCGCCGCCGCATCGATCCGCCCCGCCACCCGCAGCTCCGGCGGCAGGAACTTGTCGGGGTCGCGCGGATCGCAGAATTCGACCCCGAGGAGGTAGCCGCGCCCGCGCCCCCCGGCGACGATCGCGCAGTCGCGCAACGCCTCCTCGAGCC
>MKSH01000185.1:9871-11488 GCA_001898095.1 Solirubrobacterales bacterium 70-9
CAGGAGAGCGGCGCGCCGCTCCAGGTGTGGCCGAGGGCGAACGAGCCGGAGCCCGCGGCGATCGCCGCGGCGATCGGCTCGCGACTCAGCACCGCGCCGATCGCCGCGTAGCCACCGCCGAGGCCCTTGGCGGTGGCGACCAGGTCGGGCTGGATCGGCAGCCTTTCGGCGGCGAACCAGGAGCCGGTGCGGCCGAGGCCGGTGACGATCTCGTCGAAGCAGACGAGGAAGCCGTGACGCGCGCGGCGCTCGGCCAGCCCTTCCCAGAAGAGGTCCGGCGGCGTGTAGGCGGGAAGCGAGGCGGCGCTGACGCCCTCGCAGTAGTAGGCCGAGACGGTGTCCCCACCTACCTCGTCGAGGATCTCGTCGAGGGCATCGAGCGCGGCCTGGCCGGTGGGGTCGAACTGGCGGGTCGAGGGCGGGATGTGGTGCATCTCGGGCAGATACGGAGTGAGCGGGCCTTGGAGTCCGGGCCGGCCGGTGAGCGCCAGGGTCGCGAAGGTCGGGCCGTGGTATGCCTGCGCCGGTGAGATCACCCGCCAACGCTGGGATTCGCCGCGCTCGACGTGGTAGGTCCGGGCGAGCCTCAAGGCCATCTCGTTCGCCTCCGCCCCGCCGGTGACGAAGCTGACCTTGGCGTAGTCGGGGGCGAGCTCGGTCAGCCGCTGCGCGAGCAACTCCTGCTGCGGGTTGGTCAGCCACTCGTTGTGGACGAAGCTGACCGCCTCCGCCTGGCGCCGCGCCGCGGCGACGACATCGGCACGTCCCATCCCGATCGTGGCCGCCATCGAGCCGCCGCTCATCGCGTCGAGATACCGGGTGCCGTTGGCCGTGGTGACCCAGACGCCTTCGCCTCTGGAGGCGACGGGATAGGTGTGGTGCAGTTCGGGCGGGAGGACGCTGCTCGCAGAAGGACACATAGTTTGCCCTTTATACCAACTCTCGCCAGCCGTTGCTATAAGGACTTAGAAGATATCCTTTTGAGCAAGGAGACGTGATGCCACGATGAAAGGAACGCTTGACAAGGTCGCCGCGGTGACCGGCTCGGCGTCAGGGGTCGGGGCCGCGGTGGCAGCCGAGCTTGCCGACCAGGGCTGGGACGTCTTCGGGGTCGACCTGGACGAACCCGGGGCGGGACACGAGGGGGTGGCGGCCGACCTGACCAGGCGCGAGGGCAATCAGCTGGCCATCGACCGGGCCCTGGACCGGTTCGGTCGGATCGACGCGGTGGTCGCGAACGCGGGCTTCCAGCACGTCGCCTCGATCGAGGAGATGCCCGAGGACGTCTGGGAGGCGATAATCGCCCTCCTGCTCACGAGTCCGTTCCTACTCGCCAAGTACTCGTGGCCCCACCTCGTCGCGTCCGGTGCGGGGCGCTTCGTCGTCATCTCCTCTGCCCATGGGCTCGTCGCCTCGCCCTTCAAGGCACCCTACGTCTCCGCCAAGCACGGCGCGATCGGGCTGGTCAAGACGATGGCCCTCGAGGCCGCCGACCATGGAATCACCGCGACCGCGGTCTGTCCCTCCTACGTACGGACGCCGTTGCTCGAGAGCCAGATAGCCGCCCAGGCCGCAGCCCACAACATCTCCGAGGAGCGGGTTCTAGGTGTAATTCCT
>MKSH01000186.1:0-5960 GCA_001898095.1 Solirubrobacterales bacterium 70-9
CGACAACCGCTCGGGCTGGCTCGCCGGCGAGTCCCCCAGGACCCCGATGGAGGCCCTGATCGACCGCCGGGAGGAGGCGCCGATGTGGGACCCGAGCACGCAGCTGCGGGTGGTCAGGAAGGGCAGGCGCGCGCCTTCGTATCCCAGCGCGGCCTAGGTGGCGCGGTGACCGACGTCGCGGCCCGCCTCGAGGAGCTGCGCGACCGCGGCCTCTACCGGCGGCTGCGCCTGATCGAGGGTCCGCAGGGCCCGCGGGTGCTGCTCTCCGGGCGCGAGGTCCTGCTCCTCTGCTCCAACGATTACCTCGGGCTCGCCTCCGACCAGCGCGTGCGCGAGGCGGCGGCGGAGGCGGCGCTCCACTGGGGCGCCGGGGCCGGGGCCTCGCGGCTGATCAGCGGCAACATGCAGCCCCACCGGGAGCTGGAGACGCGGCTCGCCGCCTTCAAGGGCTACGAGCGGGCGCTCCTCTTCGGCTCCGGCTACCTGGCGAACTCGGGGACGATCGCGGCGCTCGCGGGCCCCGGCGAGGTCGTCTTCTCCGACGAGCTGAACCACGCCTCGATCATCGACGGCTGCCGGCTGGCGCGGGCGGAGACGGCCGTCTACCGCCACAACGACGCCCGGCACCTGGAGGAGCTGCTGCGGGCCGCGACCGGCGCGCCGGCGCTGATCGTCACCGACGGGGTCTTCTCGATGGACGGCGACGTGGCGCCGCTGCCCGAGCTGCTGGAGCTGGCGCGCCGGTACGGGGCGCGGCTGATGGTCGACGAGGCGCACGCGACCGGGGCGATCGGCCCGGGCGGCCGCGGCGCCGTCGCCGCCGCGGGGCTCTCGGGCGAGGTCGACATCGTGATGGGCACGCTCGGCAAGGCGCTCGGCTCCTACGGCGCCTACGTCTGCGCGAGCGCCGAGACCGTCGACTACCTGGTCAACCGGGCGCGCTCCTTCATCTTCTCGACCGCCCCCCCGCCGCCCTCGATCGGCGCCGCCCGCGCCGCTCTCGACGTGCTCGAGGCGGAACCGGAGCGGGTCGAGCGGCTCGCCGCCAACGCGCAGCTGCTGCGCGAGGCGCTGGCCGCCGAGGGCCTCACCGCCCCCGCCTCGACCACCCAGATCGTGCCGATCGAGATCGGCGAGGCGGAGCCGACGATGGAGCTCTGCGAGCGGGCGCTGGAGCGCGGCGTCTTCGCCCAGGGGATCCGGCCGCCGACGGTGCCCGAGGGCTCCTCGCGCCTGCGCTTCACGGTGATGGCGACGCACGAGCCCGAGGACCTGCGCCGCGCCGCCCACCAGGTCGGCGAGGCGGCGCGTGAGATCGGCCTGCTGAAGTCCGCCACGATCGCCGCCTGATGGCCGGGATCTCGCGAGGCGTCTGGAACCTGGCGCAGCAGGACCAGACCGGCGAGGAGTCGGCGCGCGAGTCACGGGCGAGCGGTGTCTTCGTCACCGCGACGGGGACCGAGGTCGGCAAGACCGTGGTCTCCGCGGTGCTGGCCCACACGCTCGCCGCCGACGGCAAGCGGGTGGCGGTGTTCAAGCCCGCCTTCACCGGCATGGACGAATACCCGGACTACGACGAGGCAGCGGCGATCGCCGCGGTCGCGGCGGCCGGGGACGGCTGGCCCGCGGTCGCCGGGCTGCCCGACCCCGCCACGCTGCGCGCCGCCGCGCGCTCCTCCCAGACCGACGAGGAGATCGCCCCCTACCGCTTCGACCCGCCGATGTCGCCGCACCTGGCGGCCGGCGTGGCGGGCGTGGAGATCGATCCGGAGCGGGTGATGAAGGCGGCGCGGGCCGCTGCCGACGGGGTCGACGCGATCATCTGCGAGGGCGCCGGCGGCCTCCTCGTCCCGCTCTCCCCCAGCTGGACGATGCGCTCCTGCGCGGTCGAGCTCGGCTACCCGCTGGTGGTCGTCGCCCCGCCCGGCCTCGGCTCGATCAACCACACGCTGCTGACGATCGAGTCGGCCCGCTCGGTCGGCCTGAAAGTCGCCGCCGTGGTGATGAACCCCTGGCCCGCGAACCCGACCCCGATCGAGGCCGACAACCGCGAGACGATCGAATCCCTCTCCGGCGTCCCCGTCCTCACCCTGCCCGCGCTGGACCTCAACGCCCCCGCCACCTGGCCGCCCCTCCGCCTCCCCTGACGTTGATGGGCCGAAAAGCGCTCTATATCAGCGCTTTTCGGCCCATCAACACAGCTATCCGGGGACGATGACGTCGAGGTTGCCGGGGGCGAGTTCGACGGTGTGGCCGGCGCGCTCGGCGATCGTGGCGGCGGCTTCGGGGGTCTCGGGCGGATTTTTCGCCTCCAACAGCGCCCTCGCGACTTCGCCGCGCACCGCCTTCGCCATGTGGCTCACCGGTTTGCGCTTCCCCTTCACCTCGCTGAAGGCGCGCACGGCGAGCAGATCGGCGCGCTTCGGCTTCCAGGCCGCCGAGTAGGCGCCGGAGCGCATGTCGACGACCAGCGCCCCCTCCTTGTCGGGCAGCGCCGCGGTCAGCGCCGGGCGCCAGAAGGCGGCGAGGCCGCCGATCCCGTCCAGCTTCGCTTTCGCCGAGAACCGGTAGTAGGGGATCCGGTCGGCGGGCCTCACCACCCCCCAGAGGGCCGAGGCGATCAGCACCCGCCCCTGGCACCGCTTCGGCAGCTCCGGCAGCCGCAGGCGGTCGTACAGCACTCCCGTGTAGACCTCGGCGGCCGGGCCCGCCGGGGCGGACCTCAGCCCAGCGTCAACGGCGACCTCGCCCGCCTGGCCCGCCGACACCGCGAGCATCGACACCGCCCGCTCGAGCGGCAGATCCGCGAGCGCGGCGAGCGCGGCGAGCAACTTCCGCCTCGACTCCGTCAAGTCGGCGGCGAAGGCGAGCGCCTCGAGCTTCATCGGCGCGCCTCTGGTCGGCGCGGTCTTCCCCTCCGAGGGGGGCAGAAGAATCAACATCGGGGCAGGACATTAAGCCTCCTTCAGGTGCTCATACGTGGTGGCGATGTCCTCGCGGTCCATCAGCGCCTCGACCGCGGCGTCGATCTTGCGGCGCTGGGCGGCGCTCAGCGTGGACGCGAACGCCTCCAGCCCGTTGCGCTTCACCGTGGTCAGCTTGTCCACCAGGCGCTTGCCCTCCTCGGTGATCCGGACGATGCGGACGCGGCGATCGGTCGGGTCCTCGACCCTGGTGGCCAGCCCCTTCTTGACCAGGCCGTCGATCGCGCGGCTCATCGCCGGCAGCGAGGAGCCGAGCAGCTCGGCCAGGTCGGAGACCTGCCAGGTCAAGGGACAGTTGCCGAGTCCGCCCAGCTCGAGCAGCGCCTTGCACTGGGTGGTCGTCAGCCCGCTTTCGTCGAGGACGCGCAGCTGGTTGCCGCGGTCGTAAAGGAAGACGTGGCGCATCAGCGCGCAAATTCGGGCGGCCGTGTCACGGGCCTCCGCCCCAACCTCCGCGCTCGCGCCGGCCCCGTCGGCCCGCTCGATCGCTTTGACATCGCTTGCTTGCATCGCGGTAACTGTTGCACATACGCAACTATTTCTCAAGTGCAAATATTCCGCGTATGAACGACGCCTCCCATCTCAACCCACTCGACCAGCAGTACGTCTGGCACCCCTTCACCCAGCAGCAGGGGTGGAGCGAGGAAACGCCGCTGATGATCGAGCGCGGCGAGGGCGTCTACCTCTACGACGTCGACGGCAAGCGCTATATCGACGGCACCGCGGCGCTCTGGTGCAACGTCCACGGACACCGCCACCCCGACCTGGACCGCGCCGCCCGCGACCAACTCGACAGGATCGCCCATTCGACGATGCTGGGACTGTCCCACCCCGGCGCCACCGAGTTGGCGGCGCGCCTGATCGAGATCGCCCCGGCAGGGCTGCAGCGGGTCTTCTACTCCGACTCCGGCTCGACCGCCGCCGAGATCGCCCTGAAGATGGCCTTCCAGTACCACCAGCAGCGCGGCGACACCGCCCGCACCCGCTTCGTGCGGCTGCGCGAGGCCTACCACGGCGACACGATCGGCTCGGTCTCGGTCGGCGGCATCGACCTCTTCCACGCCACCTACCGGCCGCTCCTCTTCGAGACCCTGGCCGCCGAGCCCGGCGACGCCGACCACATGGAGCAGCTGCTGAGCGCCCACGAGGGCGAGGTCGCGGCGGTGATCATGGAGCCGCTGGTCCAGGGCGCGGGCGGCATGATCGTCCACCCCGAGGGCTACCTGCGCGCGGTCCGCGAGCTCTGCAACCGTCACGGCGTGCTCCTCATCTGCGACGAGGTCGCGACCGGCTTCGGCCGCACCGGGACGATGTTCGCGGTGGAACGTGAAGGCGTCTCCCCCGACTTCCTCTGCCTCGCCAAGGGGATCACCGGCGGCTACCTTCCCCTCGCCGCGACCCTCACCACCGAGACGGTCTACGAAGGCTTCCTCGGCGCGCCCGCGGAGGCGAAAACCTTCTTCCACGGCCACACCTACACCGGTAACCCGGTCGCCTGTGCGGTCGCGCTCGCCAACCTCGACATCTTCGAGAAGGAGCGCACGATCGAGCGCCTCCAGCCGAAGATCGACCTCCTCGACCGACGCCTCGCCGAGATCGCCGCCATGCCCGGCGTCACCGAGGTCCGCTCCCGCGGCGTGATGGTGGGCATCGACCTCGGCGAACACGATCCCGAACTCCGCGTCGGCCACCGAGTCACCCGCGAGGCCCGCGAGCGCGGCGCCTTCGTCCGCCCCCTGGGCGACGTAGTCGTCCTGATGTTCCCCCTCTCGATCACCGAACCGGAGCTGAACGAACTCCTCGACATCACCGCCGCCTCGATCGAAGCCGTGGTGGCGGCGCTGCCCGAGCGGGCGGCGAGCTAGGGCGGAAGGGACGGGGCGCGGGGAAGCTGGCGCCCGGAGCGAGGGACGGAAAGGGACGGAGAGGGACGGGCAAGGGACGCGGCCCTCTCATAGGCGGTCCGGGCAGGCTGTGACCGCCTATGAGAGGGCCGTCCCCCGGGGAGAGGGAGAGGGTGCGGGTCCCGTGCGGGTCCCGGGGGAGGTCCGCGACGAAGGCGTCGGGAACGTGACGTTTCTTCAGGGAATACGTCACATCGGCCACAGGTCCCCTCGCTCCGTTCGCTGCTTGTACGGGTATGGCGAACAAGCAGCGAACGGAGGTCCGAGGCGGGCTTGGATCCCCCGCGGAGGCGCACGTCCTGGTGACGTCCCCGGCATCTCCCTCACGCAAGCGAGGAGATCCTCACGCCCGCGACCCTCCCGTCACCCCATCCCCCGGTGCGTTCGCAGTTGGCTCCGCTATGCGGTCATTTCTGCGAACTCACCGCGGTCGGCGCCCCGGAGGGGTGACGGATCCCCCCGCAGGCGCACCGAAGCCGCGCACTTCTCCCTGAACTCGTCGCGTCCCGGGCGTCTCGGAGGCGGCCACAGCCTGCCCGGGTCGCCTCCGAGACGCCCGGGACGGCCGGACCCCGGCCGCGGGCCTTCCGGATCGCGCCGCCCGTCCCCGGCCGCAGGCGTCCCGAATCGCGCCGTCCTCGCCCGCAGGCGCCCCGGACCACGCCGCCCGTCCCCCACCCCACAGCCCAACCCGTGGCCCGGGATGATTGCCTTGTGATGGATCGGTGGCGGCGCCGTAGTAGTGGCGTGAGTCAGGCTGCGGTCGCAGAGGCGAGGGAAGCTCCGGGGGAGGCCGAGTTGGCTTTCGACCGGCTCTACCGGTCGAGCCGGGACGACCTCTACGCGTACGTCGCCAGCCTTCTGCACGACGGGCCGGCGGCGGAGGAAGTGACCGCGACTGCATTCGAGCGGGCGTATCGGAAGCGCAAGCGCTTCGACCCGGGCCGCGGCGAACCGCGGGCCTGGTTGTTCGGGATCGCCCGCAACGCGGCGCTCGACGAGCTTCGCCGCCGTGGCCGCCAGGCCGAGCTGGCCGCCGAGCCCGCCGACCTCGACGGCGCCTCGGTCGAGG
>MKSH01000186.1:5970-10589 GCA_001898095.1 Solirubrobacterales bacterium 70-9
GCGCGAGCTGATCGCGCTCAAATTCTTCGCCGGACTCGGCAACGCCGAGATCGCCTCCGTCCTCGGGATCAGCGAGTCGAATGCCGGCACCCGCGTGCACCGCGCCGTGACCAAGTTGAGGGAGGCCCTCGATGGATCGATTTGACGACGACACCCTCTTCGCCGAGCTGCGAGAGCTGCGCCCGACCCCGCGGCCGGAGTTCACCGCCGGGCTCGACGAGCGCGCCGCCGCGGGCTTCCCCCGCGGCGCCGACACGACCGCGTCCGTCTTCGCGCCGATCGTCGATTGGTGGCGGGGGATGAAGCCGACCCGGCGTGTCATGCCGGTCCTCGGCGTCGCCCTCACCGTGCTCGTCGTTGCAACCGTCGCCGTCGGGATCTCGCAGTCAGGCGGCGGATCGTCGAGCAGCGAGGTCATGACCTCGGCGATGTCGGAGGAAGCCGCCGAACCCAGCGCATCGGCGGGCGAAGCGGCCACGGCAGCTCCGCCGCGGGCCTCGTCCTCGGCGGGCGGAGCCGGCGGGACGGAAGAAAGCGGCAGCGTGGAAGCCGAATCGATGCTGGAATCCGCGCCCCCCGCCGTCGAGGCACCGAGCGCCAAGTCGGCCGAGGGCGCCGGCGGGCGAGACGTTGAACGCTCCTCCTACATCGTCCTCGGCACCAAGCCGGGCGAGGTCACCGCGGCATCGGCGAAGATCTACGACGCGGTTCACGCGGCGGGCGGGTACGTACTCCGGTCTTCCGTGCAGAGCGGCACCACCGGGGCAACCGGGGCCGAGTTCGAGCTGCGGATCCCGAGCGCGAAGCTCGACGACACGCTGGCCGCGATCTCGGCGATCGCCGAAGTGCGGGAGCGCCACGACGCCACCAACGACATCACCGCGCCGACCGTCTCGGTCGCCGAAGAACTGGCCGACTCGAACGCGGCGATCACGGGACTGCTGAAGCAGCTCGGCGAGGTCGAAACGGAAGCCGAACAGGAATCAGTCGAAGCGCGGCTGCGGGAAGAGCGCCGCCACCACGCGGCGATCCGCGCCTCGCTCGACCACCTGCACACGCGGGCCACGATGTCGGACGTGACCGTCCACATCGTCACGAACTACGGCGCCGGGGCCACCCCGCCCTCGAAGGGCGGCGGCGACTGGGGCGTCGGCGACGCCCTCCACGACGCGGGCCATTACCTCACGATCGCCGCCGGCGTCGCCGTCATCGGGCTGGCGATCCTCGCCCCCTTCGCGCTGATCGCCCTGATCTTCTGGGCGGGCAACCGCTTCCGCCTCCGCCGCCTGCGCGAGCGCACCCTCGGCTAAGGCAGCGCGTTCGCAGTTCTCTCCAATAGTTGGGGACAGCTGCGAACTCACCCGGACCGAGCCGCGCAAGCGCGTAGGGTTGGCCGATGGAGAGGAAGCGCGGGCCGGCTGAGGCCCCGAACCACGGCACGCCCGCGACGCCGCGCCCGGCCGCCTCGGTGGTCCTCCTGCGCCGCGGTGGCAAGCACTCCCAGAGGGCGCTCGAGGTCCTCCTCCTCAAGCGCACCGAGAAGGCCGCCTTCATGCCTGGCGCCTGGGTCTTTCCCGGCGGCTCCGTCGACCCCGCCGACGGCGAGGGCCCGAACGGCTTCCGCGCCTGCGCCCGCCGCGAGCTGCAGGAGGAGGCCGGGATCGAGCTGCCCGCCGACGAGGAGCTCGTCCCCTTCTGCCGCTGGGTCACCCCGGAGATCGTCTCGCGGCGCTTCGACGCCTGGTTCTTCCTCGCCCTCGCGCCCGCCCACACGCCGCCCGAGGCCGACGGGGTCGAGACCGTCGACGCGCACTGGTTCGAGCCCGCGGCGGCGATCGCGGCGGCCGCGGCGGGCGAGATCGTCCTCCCCTTCCCCACCCACACCCAGCTCGGCTGGCTCACCGCCCCCCCGACCTCCGACGCCGCGCTCGCCGCCTACCGCGGTCGCTCGACCGAGCCGATCCAGCCGCAACTGGTCGGCGAGGGCGACGAGGCGCGCCTCGTCCTCCCCGGCCTGCCGGACTCGATCCTGATCAGCGAACTGCGCGACCTCGACTAGGCGTCGGCTGCCGGCGTCCGAGGACTTCGACTAGCTCGACGAGGGGACGACCGGCGAGGGATCGACCGCCGGCGCGTCGGGGAACGGCGCCAGCCCGGCGTGCCAGGGGCCGGGCGGATAGGTGTGGATGCCGCTCTCCTCCATCTCCGACTGGATCCGCCGGAACAGCTGCCCGGCGTTTTTCAGCGCCAGTTTCAGCTCTTCGTCGCTGCGCTCGCGCAGGTGCCAGAGGAACCAGAGCTGGCGGTCGTTGACGCCGAAGCTGATCTCACCGCTCATCGTCGTCACCCAGGCGAGGAAGCCGGGGCCGAAGAGCTCGCGCAGGGCGACCGGGTCGAACTCCTTCGGCACCGTGGTCCAGAAGCGCTTGTTGAAGTCGAGCGACTCGAATTCGACCTTGCGGGAGAACTTCTGCTGGACGTGCTCGGCGCCCTCGACCGACTCGACGTTGAACGCCGGGACCACCTGCGCCAGGTCGGGCATGTGGGCCTTGGCGAGGATCGCGGTCGGCAGCACCGCCTTGTCGAAGAGGCGGCCGACTTCGCGTTCGTCGGCGTCGCAGGAGGCGCCCCAGAAGCCCTCGACCAGCTGCCCGGTGAGGCGATTGACGCCGCCCACGCAGAGCGCCACCGGGCCGTCTTTGGGGTTGATCCCACCGACCGGCTCGTAGGTCACTTCATGGCGCTCGCCGTAGCGGCGCACCAGCTCGGTCCAGTCCTGCGCTTCCTGCTTGGCGCCCATAGCCGGATCCTAGTGACGCCCGCCCCCTGGAAACCCGTCCGTGGCGCCCCCGATGGGCGCTAAGGTTCCCGCAAGCCGATCGAACCCCCATAGGGAGACTCAATGGTCATCGTCATCATCGTCGTCGTCGTACTGATCCTGCTCGCGGTCTTCTATTACATCGCCAAGCGCAACGGGATCATCTCCGCCCGCAACCGCGTCGACGAGTCCTGGAGCGGCATCGACGTCCAGCTCAAACGACGCCATGACCTCGTGCCGAACCTGGTCGAGACGGTCAAGGGATACGCCACGCACGAGGAGGCGGTCTTCACCAAAGTGACCGAGGCGCGTGCCGAGTCGATGAAAGCGACCAGCGTCCAGGACACCGCCACCGCGGAGACCAAGCTGACCGGGGCGCTGACCGACCTGCGCGCCGTCGCCGAGCAGTACCCGAACCTGAAGGCGACGGAAAACTTCCAGCAGCTGAGCCGGAACCTGTCGGAGCTGGAGGACGAGATCCAGGCCTCGCGCCGCATCTACAACTCCAACGTGCAGGCCTACAACACCGACATCCAGCAGTTCCCGGGGTCGATCATCGCCAATCAGGGCGGCTTCACCGCGCGTCAGTACTTCGAAATCACCGACAAAGCCGATCGCGAACCGGTTGCGGTCAGCTTCGACAAATAGACTTAGCCCCGCGTGACCACCGAGACCAAAGACGCCGTGCAGTGGATCTGCGTGAGCTGCGGGTTCATCTACGACCCGGAGATCGGTGACCCGGACGGGGGCATCCCGCCGGGCACGGCCTTCGAGGACATCCCCAACGACTGGTTCTGCCCGGTCTGCGGGGCGCGGACCAGCGACTTCCGCCCGCTCGAGCCCGGCGAGGCTTAGGGCTGCGGCGCCAACCCTGCCGCGCCTCGAATCTGAGCCCCATTTCCCCTGATGTAATGTCTGGCCGGTGAGCCAGTTTGACGTCGACTGGGTTGTCGTAGGGAGCGGCTTCGGGGGATCCGTCTCCGCGCTGCGCCTTGCCGAGAAGGGCTACTCGGTGCGGGTGCTGGAGTGCGGCAGACGCTTCCGCGACGAGGACTTCCCGAAGTCCACCTGGGACCTGCGCCGCTACTTCTGGGCGCCGCGGATCGGGTTGAAGGGGATCTTCCGCCTGACTCAGTTCCGCGACGTCGCCGTGGTCAGCGGCTGCGGCGTCGGCGGCGGCAGCCTCGGCTACGCGAACACGCTCTACGTCCCGCCCAGCGAGTTCTTCAAAGACCCGCAGTGGGCCGACCTCGAGGACTGGGAGCAGACCCTCGCGCCGCACTACGCCGAGGCGCAGCGCATGCTGGGAGTCGTCCAGGTCGAGCAGGACGACCCGGCCGACCAGCTGCTGCGCGAACTGGGTGAGCACCTGGGTGTCGGCGACACCTACCGGAAGACCCCCGTCGGGGTCTACCAGGACAACCCCGGGAAGACCGTCGCCGACCCGTTCTTCGGCGGCGAGGGCCCTGACCGCACCGGCTGCCTGCAGTGCGGCCGCTGCATGGTCGGCTGCCCGCACGGGGCCAAGAACACGCTGGTGAAGAACTACCTCTGGCTGGCCGAGCGACGCGGCGTGCGGATCGACGCGGAACGGACGGTGACCGAGGTGCGTCCGCTCGGCGCCGCCGACGGCTCCGAGGGCTACGCGATCACCAGCGAGCGCTCCGGCCTCCTCCCCGGCCGCAGCAAGCGCACGATCCGTGCCCGCGGCGTCGTCTTCGCCGCCGGCCCACTCGGCACCAACAAGCTGATGCAGCGCTGCCGGCTCGGCGGCGCGCTGCCGAAGATCTCCGACCGGCTC
>MKSH01000186.1:10636-12699 GCA_001898095.1 Solirubrobacterales bacterium 70-9
GATCACCTCCTCGATCTACCCCGACGCCCACACCCACATCGAGACCGTCACCTACGGCCACGCGGGCGACTCGATGAACACGCTCTACACGCTGCTGGTCGGCGACGGGACGAAACTGACGCGGCCGCTGAAGCTGCTCGGGCAGATCATCCGCCACCCCGGCAAGTTCGCCAAGGTGATGTGGCCGAAGGGATGGTCGAGCCGCACGATCATCGTCCTGGTGATGCAGACGCTCGACAACGCGATCGCCCTGCGGCCGAAGCCGATGCCGGGCGGCGGCGTGCGCCTGACCACCGAACAGGACCCGGAGCGTCCCAACCCGACCTTCATCCCGGTCGCCAACGTGGCTGCCGAATGGCTGGCCGAGCGGACCGGCGGGATCGCCCAGTCAAGCGTCTCGGAGGCGCTCTTCAACGTGCCGAACACCGCCCACATCCTCGGCGGGGCGACGATCGGACACTCGGCCGAGGACGGCGTGATCGACTCGCGCCAGCGCGTCTTCGGCTACGAGAACATGCTCGTCTGCGACGGGTCGGCGATCCCGGCCAACGTCGGCGTGAATCCGTCCCTGACGATCACCGCGTTGGCGGAGCACGCCATGTCCCACCTGCCGCCGAAAGAGGAGGCGCGGTCGCGCCGCCCGGCGGAGGCGGCGCGACCGGCCTGACGGCCCCGACTAAGCGGCCGCGTACAGCTCGTTCACGTAGTCCCAGTTGACGACGTTCCAGAAGGCGTCGAGGTATTCGGGACGTTTGTTCTGGTACTTCAGGTAGTAGGCGTGCTCCCAGACGTCGACGCCGAGCAGCGGCGCGGAGCCGTCGGAGAGCGGCGTGTCCTGGTTCGGGGTCGAGACGACCGCGAGACCGGAGGAGTCCTTGACCAGCCAGGCCCAGCCGGAGCCGAAGCGCGCGATCCCGGCGTTTTTGAACTCGTCCTTGAACGAGTCGAAGGAGCCGAAGGTGCTGGTGATCGCCTCACCGATCGCGCCGCTCGGCTCGCCGCCGCCGTCGGGGCTCATCATCTTCCAGAAGAGCGAGTGGTTGTAGTGGCCGCCGGCGTTGTTGCGGACCGGGCCCTGCTTGTCGCCGGGCAGGCTGGAGAGGTTCGTGAGGACGTCCTCGACCGGGCGATCGGCCCACTCGGTGCCCTCCAGCGCGGCGTTCGCTTTGTCGACGTAGGCCTGGTGGTGTTTGTCGTGGTGCACGCGCATCGTCGCCTCGTCGATGTGGGGCTCGAGGGCGTCGTAGGCGTAGGGAAGGTCAGGTACCGCGAAAGCCATCTGGGTTCTCCTGTTCGCTCGGTAATTGCGTCCCTTGGAGCCTACCCACCGAGCGCCGCGTCGAACTATTCGAGGCTGGTCGCTTCCGGGACGGCGTCCGGTTCGCCGCCGCTCCATTCGACGAAGCGGTACCAGGAGGGCTTCGCTTCGTAGTGCCTGGTGAGGAGGCCGGCGGAGCCGCAGAAGATGCAGGTGCCGCCTCCGTCGGTCCAGGTGAACCACCAGGCGCCCTCCACCTTCCATGCGAGGCGGTGTTCGGAGAGCATTTCCAGCGAGCGGGAGAGTTCGTCGGCCTGGCCGTGGATCCCGCGCTGCCAACGGGTCGGGCCGCCGGCCGAGCCCCAGCCGAGCTCGGTGATGTAGATCGGCGTCTTCGCATCGCCGGCGGCGCGCATGATCCGCCGCAGGTTGGTCAACTGGCCGCCCATCGCCTGGGCGCGGGCGACGTAGGGGTGCAGTCCCACCCCGTCGAAGTAGGGCTTCACGTTGCCGGCCGCGTAGACGCGCTTCAGGTAATCGCCCGAGGCGACGTTCGGCGGGACCTGCAGCGGGCGGCCGAAGAGCCCGCCGATGATCACCTGCGATTCGGGGTCGGTCCCGTGCAGGGCGGCGCCGGAGATACGGATCAACTTCGCGAATTCGGCCGGTTCGGGGGCGGCGGCGAAGCTGACGATGTTCTCCTCGTTCCAGATCTCCCAGTGGGTGATCGGCAGGTACTCGAGCTTCCTGTGGTCTTCCCAAAATTCCCCTTCCGGCCCGTACCGGCGGGCCGCTTCGCGGAGGA
>MKSH01000187.1:0-313 GCA_001898095.1 Solirubrobacterales bacterium 70-9
GATGCGGCCGTTCATCAGCGCGCGCTCCAGCTCGAGCACCTCCTCGACCCGCTCGCGGGCCTCGATGCGGTCGAACTGCTCGTCGGCGATCAGCGCCGAGGCGCGCAGCGGCAGCGAGGCGCCGACCGGGCCGTGGCCCTCCAATACCGCTCGCAGAGCCAAAAGATGATCGGAGAGGCCTTCCATCGCCGACTCCCGCTCGCAGCCCATCTCGAACCGGCCGACCGCCCAGGTGAGGGCGCTGTCGGGCTCGGGCAGCTGCTCCAGCAGCGCCGCGAAGGCGGCCAGTTCGGCACCCTCCTCCTCGGAGAGG
>MKSH01000187.1:445-4255 GCA_001898095.1 Solirubrobacterales bacterium 70-9
TCGCGCAGCTGGTGCATCGCCTCCTCGGCGCCTTCGCTCGGATGCTGCTCGGCGACGGCGAGGAACTGCGGCTCCCAGGGCGCCCGGCCCATGCCCTCGCTGCGCATCGCCTCGATCGGCACCGAGACCTGGTCGGCGCGCAGGATCCGCACCCCGTTGGGCAGCTGCAGGCGGTCCATCGACATCCGCAGCCCGACGATCGGGACGATCAGGACATCGGCGTCATCGGCGCTGCGCGCTTCCGCGTCCAAGGTCGCAATCTGTTCCTCGAGCCGCTCCCGATCAAGGGCGAACCCGGAGCTTCCCTCCCAAAGTCCGATGAAGAAGACCTCGAGCATCCGTTCCGCCCGGGCGCCGGGTTCGGCAGGCACGACCTCGCCGCGGCCCTCCAGGTAAGCGGCGGAGACCCCGGCCTCGACCACGGCCTCGCGGGTGGCGCTCCACACGTTCAGCGCGTGCAGCTCACCGAGCCGTTCGGCCACGTAGCGCCCGGTCTGGGGCACGTAGCTGTAGAACGGCGAGTCCTCCGCCATGTCGGTGGCGACGTCGAACGGGATCGGATCCCCTTCGGCCACCATCGCGTTGAAACGGGTCGCGGCCTCGGTCGCGAGGCGGCGCAGGGATTCGTTCAGCAGGAAGTCGCGCACGAGGGCCAACTTCCCGTCACCGGGTTCGCCTCCTGCGCCTGCACGGCGGATTGCAGACAGGCACGACGCAACCGTTCGCCGGGGGGACGGCGCACTTTGCGGCCCGGTCGATTGGGGACGGTCCCGTGCGCACTTCCGGGGAGGGACGACACGCCTCCACCGCGCCCCCAGGTTGATGGGCCGAAAAGCGCTGATATAGAGCGCTTTCCGGCCCATCGACATCTCGGCCCTCACGGAAGGGTCACTTCGCGACGCCTTCCCTCGGGGAGCGTGGAGTTCCCGGCGTCCCCCTCGCGACCCTCCGCCCCGGCGGCGGCCTGTGGGAGCCTTTCCGCCTCATCGGGACGGTTTCGCTCCACACCCGGGACGCGCACGGGACGCGCGCCCTCGCCAGTCCCCCGAGACCCGGCCCTCTCGTAGGCGGTCACAGCCTGCCCGGACCGCCTACGAGAGGGCCGGGTCCCTTGCCCGTCCCGACGCCGGCTTAGGCGGCGGCGCTCTCGACCGGCTCTTCGAGGAGCCAGCGGGTGCCGTAGGCGCGCATGTCGTCGATCAGCGGCGCCAGCGCCTCGCCCTTCGGGGTCAGCGCGTACTCGACCCGGGGCGGCACCTCGGGGTAGGTGTGCCGCTGGACGATCCCCTCCTCCTCCAGCGCCCGCAGCCGCAATGACAGCGTCCGCGGGCTGATCCCCTCGAGCGAACGTTCGAGTTCGCAGAACCGCTGGTTGCCCTCGGCCAGGTCCCTGATCACGAGGAGCGTCCACTTACCGCAGACCACCTCGGCGGTCTTACAGACAGGGCATTCGGAATTACTGACGGCGCTCATATCGAAGTGGGGTGAAGATCCAGAAAACCTTCGCTTCAGAAAGTGTAGCCACATAGCTTCATGAACTGAAGTTTTGGCGGCCCCCGCCGATTACCAAGTCTTGGGTGACCATCCGCTGAGAAGGACAAGAAGTCCGCCCTAAACCTCTCAAGCGGCGCCTGAACCTGCCGATGGGCATCTGATGCTCACGCGCGCGCGCAAAGCGCCGTCCGACGAAGACGGCTTCATCATCATCGAGGTCCTGGTCAGCGCCCTGATCCTGGCGATCGTCGCCGGCGCCGTCCTGACCCTGATCGCCGCCACCACCCGCGGCGCCGCCGCGCAGCGCAATCGCGCCGTCGCCTACGACCTCGCCCAGGCCGACCAGGCCCGGCTGCGGACCCTGCGGATCACCGAAATCAACGGGGTCGCGTCGGAAACCAAGACCGTCAAAAGCAACGGCACCTCCTATACCGTCCTCTCGGAACGCGTCTTCGTCAACAACAAGACGGGCGGCGTCTCCTGCGTCGAAGGCAAGGAAACGCCCGACTACGTCCAGCTGACCACGACCGTCTCGGCGACTCCGATGGTGAATCCGGTCGTCCTCCAGAGCGTCGTCTCCCCCTCCACCGGCTCGCTCAACCCCAACTACGGATCGCTCGCCTTTTCGACGGAAAACGCGCTGGGCGAAGCCCTCTCCGGCGTGAAGATCACCCTCAACTCCGGCCAGGTGGCGTACACCGGGACGCAAGGCTGCGCGATCTTCGCCAGCCTGGCCAAAGGGACCTACAGCGCCACCTACTCGGGCGGCACCCTGATCAACAAGGAAGGGAACACCACCTACACCGAATCGGGGATTGCGGTGGAAGGGGCGAAAACGAATCGACGCGCTCCGACTGCCTGGGATAGCGCGGGCACGCTGGCACCGGAATTCGTCTACTTCGAACCCGGAACCACCAATCTGGTCGCCGCCCCCGTCGACTCGATGTACGTCGTCAACGCGACCAGCGGCCAGCCGGGGCAGGCTTTCGGCACGCCGGGCTCGGCCACCCGTAGCGCAGTGCAGATCGACCCGAAAGTCTTCCCTTTCAAGTCGCCGTCCGAATACACCGTCTACGCCGGATCGTGCGCCACCAACAACCCGGGGACGTCCCCCGCCAACGCGGTCGGCCTGTACTCCGCCGTGGTCCCGCCAGGGAAAGAACTGAATCCGCAAATCCACGTCCCCGCCCTGGAACTGACGGTGACGACCGCGACCGGCGCCACTGCCGTGGGAGCCAGGATCACCGTGACCGACACCAACCCCGCCTGCAAGTACAGCGGCGCCAGCATCAAGCGCGTCTATACCGCCAACGGCGGCGGGCACCTCTCGAACTCTTTGAACGGGTCGAATGAAGCCGGACTGCCGTTCGGTACCTACAACATCTGCGCCTCGCTGAAGGTGGGAACCGAATATCAGAGCCGTACGGCAGAAGCAGTGAAGGTCGAAAACTACACCTCGACCGGGACCACGCTCGCCATCAAATTGGCGAAGAAGGGCACCCAATGCGCATGAAGCGTGAGATCAACCTCGAGGACGAGGAAGGCACCAGCATGGTCGAACTCGTCGTCGGCATGGGCATGGGCATGGTCGTGCTCGCCGGGCTCTCGGTCCTCCTGATCGTGACCCTGCGCGGCAACGCGCGGGTCGATGCGCGGGCGGAAGCCTCCGACAACGCACGGGTGACGATGACGCGAATCACGGAACAGCTCCACTCGGCCTGCGTGACGCCGGCCACCGCACCGGTCCAGTACGGCAGCGGAGCCGAAAAGCTCGTCTTCAAACACGGTACGTACGGCGGCGAAGCCAGCGCCAGCGCGGAAGCCATCACGACCACGATCACCTTCTCTCCGACCGAAGGCACGTTGCGGCAGACCGACGTAGTGGGCGGCAAAGAAACCGAAAGGCTCCTCCTCTCCAACGTCAGCGCGCCGTCGACGAGCGGACAGTCGACGGGCAGAGTCTTCCAGTACTGGAACAACACCGTTCAGCCCGGGCGGTTCGAAGGAACCGGAACCGCACACACGCTGGAACCGTCGGAAGTCGCAATGACGATCTTGGTCACCGTCGCCTTCAGGGCCAACCCGAAATCCAGTCCGGTCGCCGACACCGGCTCGGCGACGGAAATCGAAAACAGCGCCACGCTGCGCCTCACCCCACCTGTCTACGAAGAAGGGAAACAGGCCAAGCCATGCGAATGAACGCCCGAGACGAGCAGGGCTTCACCATGATCATGACCGTGATCGGGGTGACGCTGGTCGCCCTGGTCGCCGCCGTCGCGGTGGTCGCCGCCAACGGTGACTCCAAGCAGACCGCGC
>MKSH01000187.1:4270-4664 GCA_001898095.1 Solirubrobacterales bacterium 70-9
AGCAGGCCTACGAGGCAGCCATCGCGGGCATCAACGAATACTCCTTCCACCTGAAACAGAACCAGGAATATTGGGCGACCTGCACCCAAGCCGCGGCGGAAGAAGCGGAAAAAGAAATCCCGATCGCGCTGAATGAAATGGGCTCGACCGCGATCCGGCGGCCCGTCCCCGGCGCCGGCGGCTCAGAATACGCACTCGAAATCATCCCCGCCGCCGGGTACTCGAAATGCGATCCCAGCAATGCCGCCGCCAGCATGCTCGAAACCCGCGGTTCGGCCCGTGGCACCTTCCGAATCCGCTCGAACGGCTACTACGGAGGCACCGAAGTCAAAGTGATGGCGACGTTCAAGCCGAAAAGCTTCCTCGAATACGTCTACTTCACCCAGCTCGAGAC
>MKSH01000187.1:4978-5232 GCA_001898095.1 Solirubrobacterales bacterium 70-9
AGCAGCGAAAACTTCAAGGGCACGATGGAAGTGGCCTCGCCGGAACTGACGCCGCCGGCCACCAACGAAAAACTCGAAGCGGCGGCCCAACCGGAATTCCACTACACCGGCGAAGTGAAGATCTGCCTCGAAGGCTCAACGATGAAAGTCGGGCCGGGGAGCACCTGCGACGGATCCCTCTACTCCGGACCGCTGCCCGCCAACGGCGTCGTCTACGACTCGAACACGACCGGCTGCACCGGCGAATACTCGCC
>MKSH01000187.1:5295-6125 GCA_001898095.1 Solirubrobacterales bacterium 70-9
CGAACGAAGAAGCGATGCTCGGTCTGGTCGCCAACAACTTCATCCGGGTCTACCACCCGGTCGAAATGAACAGCTCGGGTACCTGCTCCTCGTCGAGCAAAAACCTGACCGGCTCGATCACGAACCTGAAGATCGAAGCGGCTCTCCTGGCGATCAACCACTCGTTCATCGTCGACAACTACAAGTGCGGTCCGCAGCTGGAAAAGTTGAACGTGAAGGGGGCGATCGCGCAGAAATATCGCGGCGCCGTCGGCACGACCGGGAGCACCGGCTACATCAAGAACTACGAATACGACGACAAGTTCAGGACCAACGAACCGCCCGAATTCACCTCGCCCGAAAAGACGGCCTGGGTGCTCGGTCGCGAGATCGTCGAATAGGTCGCCAAAGTCGCGGACGGGTGTTGGCGAATTCTTGGTAAGAGCGCGCTGCAAGGCGCTTTGTAGAGCCCTTATTTCTGGGTAAAACGCTGTTGTCAGAGGGCGTTTCAGCCGATGGATAGGGGTCGCGGAAAGCAGCCGTGGCCCCGATCCGATGAGCTCCATCCTGACCAAGCAGATCACCCTGCCGCGGCCCCGTCGGCCGGAACTGCGACGCCCCGAATTCAAGCGGCCGAGCGGCGGCCGGCCCACCCTCGGCGGGCCCGAGATCTCGCTGCCGAGCTTCGGTCGCAAGAAGGGCGACGGCGGCGTCGTGGTCGGCCTTGAGATCGAGGCGGGGAGCGTCGCCGCGGTCGAGGCCCAGCTCGACGGCGGAGTGCCGCGGGTGATCCGCGCCGGCGTCCAGCCGCTCGCGCCCGAGGCCTTTCGCGACGGCGAGGTCGTCGAGCC
>MKSH01000187.1:6153-9687 GCA_001898095.1 Solirubrobacterales bacterium 70-9
GCGCCTGCCGGCGATCGAGAACCCCGACGAGCTCGACGCCGCCGTGCGCTTCAGTGCCCAAGAGCAGATCGCGATGCCGCTCGAGGAAGCGGTGATCGAGCACCGCGTGGTCGGCGGAGTTGCGGCGACCACCGAAGGCCCGGCCCAGATCGACGTGATGCTGGTCGCCGCACGGCGCGACATGATCCTCGCCTCGCTCGCCCCGCTCCGCGCCGCCGACCTCGAACCGGTCGGCGTCGACCTCTCCGCCTTCGGCATGATCCGCGCGCTCGCCGACGAGTTCGCCGGGGTTTCTACCGAGGAGACGCTCCCCGCGACCCGCCCGGCGACGCTCTATTGCCACCTCGGCGACGCCACCACCCTCGCCGTCGCCCGTGGGCGCTCCTGCCTCTTCACCAGGGTCTCCCCCGTCGGCCTCGAGGACATCGCCGGCGGGCTCGCATCGAGCACCGGCCTCAGCCCCGAACACGCGGCGATGTGGCTGAACCACGTCGGCCTCGGGCGCCCGGTCGAGGAGGTCGAAGGGGATCCAGGGACGGTCGCCCGCACGCGCGCCGCCCTCACCCACGGCGCTGCCTCGCTGGTCGACGAGCTGCGCATGTCACTCGACTTCTACGCCGCCCAGGAGACCGCCGTCGCGGTCGAGCGGATCGTGCTCGGCGGCCCGGGCGGCGCCATCCCCGGCCTCGCCGAGGAGATGGAGCCGCAGATCGGCCTGCCGATCGCCGTCGGCCGACCCGCCGCCCTCGCCGGCTACGACGCGGCCACCGCGGCGCGCCTCGCCCTGCCCCTCGGCATCGCCCTCGACGTCTGATGCGTCCGGTCAACCTGATCCCACCGGAGGAGCGCGCCGGCAGCCGCAAGCCGCTGCGATCCGGCCCGCTCGCCTACATCGTCGTCGGCGCCCTCGCCGCGGCGGTCATCGCGATCACCGCGCTGGTCCTGCTCGGCAACTCGATCACCGAAAAGAAGGCCGAAGTCACCCAGCTCCAGGCCGAACAGGCGCAGATCACCGCGAAGGCGCAATCGCTCGCCGCCTACACCCAGTTCGCCACGGTGCGCGAACAGCGCCTCGCGACGGTGACCGAACTCGCGAACAGCCGCTTCGACTGGTCGCGGATCCTGCACGAACTGTCGCTCGTGATCCCGGCAAACGTGCAGCTCACCAGCCTCGCGGGGAACGTCTCCCAAAACGCGGGAGGCGCGGGCGTCGGGCTGCGTTCCCAGATCGCCGGGCCCGCCCTCGAAATGGTCGGCTGCACCACCAGCCAGGCGGCGGTCGCCGGCTTCATCGAGGCGGTCAAGGACATCGACGGCGTCACCCGCGTCGGCGTCCCCAGCTCTTCGACCACCGGCGGCGAAGGCAATGCCACCAGCGCCGGGAGCTGCGAAGGCTCGACCCAATTCCAGCTCGTCGCCGGATTCGATGCCGCACCGGTGGCGCCCGAAGTGGGTGCGGAAGGGATCGCACCGGAAGCGGTGGCACCCGAAGCGACCTCGGAAAGCAGCACCGAACCCACCTCCAGCGGATCCGAAGAATCGACGGAATCGACCGCTTCGGAAAGCACGTCCACCGAAGAAGGGGAAGCGGAGTGACGAAGTCCTCCGCCCGTCCGATCATCGCGATCCTGCTCGTCGTCGCCGCGGCTGTCGCCTTCTGGACCCTGGCCCTGAGCCCGAAGCGCAGCGAATCGGACAAGCTCGACGCCCGGATCGAATCGCTCGAAGCGAGCGTCGCCACGGCGCGCAGCGAACTCACCCAGGCGACCGCGGCGCGACGGACCTTCCCGACCGCTTACCACCAGCTGGTCGAGCTGGGTCAGGCGGTGCCGGCCACCGACGAAACCCCGTCCCTGCTGGTCGAACTGGAAAGCCTCGCCGACGCGTCCGGCGTCACCTTCGAAACGATCACGCTGGAAGGCGAAGGCGGCGGCGGAGTCCCGCCCGAAGCCGCCCCGGAAGCGACGGCAACCACGACCGGCGAAGGCAGCTCGTCGATCGGCACCCCGGCCGCGGAAGTGGTCCCGGCGACCGAGGTCGAAGCCTCCCTCCTGCCGCTCGGTGCCTCGATCGGCAGCGCCGGCCTCGCCGTGATGCCCTACTCGCTGACCTTCACCGGCAACTTCTTCGGCATCGCCAGGTTCATCGGCAAGGTCGACGACCTGGTCGACTCGGGCAAGGCCAAGATGACCGTCGACGGGCGGCTGCTGACGATCAACGGGTTCTCGCTCAGCGCGGCGGAATCCGAAGGCGGAGGCGGTCAACTGCAGGCGACCTTCAACGTCACCTCCTACCTGACCCCGCCCGGCCAGGGCATCACCGCCGGCGCCACGCCGAGCGCACCAGCCGAACCCTCGGCGCAGACGGTGGCGGCGCAATGAACTGGCTGAAGAAAGGGCCGGAGCTGAAACTCTCCGAGCTGAAGGTCCCGGACTTCCTCTACGACCTCTTCTACGACCTGAAGGAACGTCACCTGCTGCCGCTGGTGGCGCTGCTCGTCGTCGCGATGGTGGCGGCGCCGATCTACTTCAAGGACTCGAGCAAGTCGGAACCGGAAGCGGCGGTGACGCCGGGGGCGACGGCGACCGGCTCCGCGGTCGACGCGGGCGGCGAAACGCTTGTCGTCGCCCGCTCGACGCCGGGCCTGCGCGACTACAAGCGTCGGCTGAAGCACTACCGCGCCCTTGATCCGTTTGCCGGTCGCGGCGGCGAAGGCGGCGGCACCGAAGAAGCGGGCACGAACGCGGAAGTGACGAACGGGTCCGAAACCTCGGCGCCGGTGGCGGCGACACCAGAGGCCACGGAAACGACCGTGGTCGGCGGCGAAACGAGCGAAGCGGCACCGATCGAATACCCGAGCTACGAATCTTCGGGCGTCTCGACGGAATCCTCGGCCGGGAGCACGACCGGCAAGACGAAGACCCGTTACGCCTCCGACACGATCGACGTGCGGATCGTCACCGTGCCGCACGAATCGACCGAACAGAAGAAGGCGAAGAAGTCGAAGCCGCAGGCACAGGTCCGCCGCAACCTCCCCGAACTGACGATGCTCCCGGCCCGCCAGATCCCGGCCGCCACCTACCTCGGCCTCACCAACGACGGCAAGAAGGCCCTCTTCGTCGTCTCCTCCGACGTCGTCTCCCTCTTCGGCGAAGGCCAGTGCGTGATCGGCTCCCAGACCTGCCAGTTGCTCGCCCTCGAACCGGGCCTACCCGAGACCTTCGTCTACGGCACCCAGGAACGCTCATACCGGATCCAGGTCCTGAAGATCGACCGCTCCTACTCGGCGGAGCCGCGGCGCGCGGCCCTCGGGGTGACGGAAGGCAAGCACGGCGCCAAGGGCGGCGAAAAAGGCGAAGGCGGGGGCGGGGGCGGGGAAGAACCCGCCGAACGCGGTTAGGTGCGCGGGTACGCCGACGCGGCGGCAAGAGCCCCGACCTCTGGGCGTCGCTCCTCGGTACGCGGGGGCTGGAGTAGGGACGGGGAAAGGGACCCGGCCCTCTCGTAGGCGGTCACAGCCTGCCAGCCTGCCCG
>MKSH01000188.1:0-791 GCA_001898095.1 Solirubrobacterales bacterium 70-9
TGACGTCAGCGTTGAGCCTGTATTTTTTAAAGTTGAGAGCCAATTTTCAGTATGATACCACGGTTGAACACCTGTCATTCTAAGCGTTCCCCCCAGTGTAAGCCATACAATTGCCGTATCACCGATAATTCTGCCCATACCAAGTATTACAGAGGTTATGATGCCGTTTTTGGCAGCCGGAATCAAAACCCCTAAAATACCCTGTCTTTTGCTTGCGCCAAGTGCATAAGAGCCTTCCATATAGGAGTTTGGTACAGCGTTTAACGATTCGGTACAGGTTTTTATGATATATGGCAATATCATAACGCCCATAGTGATTCCTGAAACCAAAAACGACCGCCCGAATGCCTTTGATAATCCTGCCACGCCTTCAACCTTCGAGCTTAAAAACCCAAACCAGGGATTTGTAAATACCGCAAGCCCGAAAATAGCAATCACGATGGTCGGAACGCCTGCTAAAACCTCTATTGCCAGGTTAAATATATTCATTATTTTGCCTTTGGGAATATATCTTGTATAATATATTGCGCTTGCCAGACCCCACGGCAAAGCAATTGCGGTTCCGATCAACGTTAGAAGAAGCGTCCCGATAATCGGCGTTGAAATTCCGCCTGCATTGTTTTCCGAAAAAGTCGGAGTTGGCTCTGTGACAAGAAATTTTAAACTAAGCTGACTATATCCCTTTAGAAAAACATATACAATGATGCCAATACAAACCGATACCGTTATCACACAAGCAGTATAACAAAGATTTTTCATTATGCTGTCCCGAAGTAATTTGACCTTCATTT
>MKSH01000188.1:804-1062 GCA_001898095.1 Solirubrobacterales bacterium 70-9
CCGGATATAGTTTCAACTATTTTTGTTGAAATACTGAAAAACACACTTGTAAGAAGTAATATTACGCCGCAGGCAAATAATGCCGATTGTATCGCCTCAACACTCATAGCCTCAGATTTATTTACAATTGCCGATGCAAGCGTTAAAACCGGTGTTAAAAAGAATACCCCTCCGTGGGCAATTTGCGGTATATTGCTGATTCCGCCGGACACCATAGAAAGTGCGATTGCCTCGCCTGTGCCCCTGCCTGCACCTAAT
>MKSH01000189.1:0-350 GCA_001898095.1 Solirubrobacterales bacterium 70-9
GGACGGCCTGCGCGGCGCGGCGCTCTACTATGACGCGCAAGTGACCTTCGCCGAGCGTCTAGCGGTCGAGAACGCGCTTTCGGCGGCGGAGCACGGCGCGCTCATCGTCACCCACGCCAAAGTCACCGAGATCGTGACCGAAGGCGCGGTCGTGCGCGGCGTCAAAGTCCACGACCAGATCGGCGACCAGACGTTTCAGGCCAACGGCCACGTCGTCATGAACGTCGCCGGACCGTGGGTCGACAAGGTGCTGGCGGAAGCACCCGAGGGACGCGTCGACGAGCGGTTGATTGGCGGCACGAAGGGCAGCCATCTCGTCATCGACCGTCTCAACACGCTTGTCGACAAAG
>MKSH01000189.1:586-920 GCA_001898095.1 Solirubrobacterales bacterium 70-9
GACGGCGCGCCCTGGCCCGTCACCCGCAGCCATCTTATCCATGACCACGCGCCGAAGCTGCGCGGACTCTTCTCGATCATTGGCGGCAAGCTGACCACGCACCGCTCGCTGGCGGAAGAAGCGGTCGACGAGGCGCAAGAGCTGATCGGCCGCAAGACGCCGTCGAAGACGGCCGACTCGCCGTTGCCGGGCGGTGCGGGCCTCGCGATCGGGCCCTTCACGCGCGCCTTCGTCGAGCAAGCGGACGGCTTGGCGGCGAACGCACCCCGGCTCGTCAACATCTACGGCGCGAACGCGAGCAAGGTCCTCGATTTGGCGCGGTCAACCGGCGGGC
>MKSH01000190.1 GCA_001898095.1 Solirubrobacterales bacterium 70-9
GGAACGAAGAGCGCCAGTGAGGCCGAGATAATTGATGTCATGGCCGGCCTGCTGCGCCCGAGGGCCCTCCTGGCCCCAACCCGTCATCCGGCCATAGATCAGGCCCGGGTTCGCGGCGCGACAGTCATCCGGCCCGAGACCGAGCCGCTCCATGACGCCGGGCCGAAAGCCCTCGATCAGCACGTCCGCCGCGCGGACGATCTCCAGGCCCCGCCCGGCATCCTTCTTGAGGTCGAGATTGAGTACTGGACGGCCACGGGTGAGCGCGCCGCCGTCCACCGGCGAGCGGGGACGGTCAATGCGCAGCACGTCCGCACCGCCGTCCGCCAGCAGCATCGCGGCGAACGGGCCGGGGCCGAGTCCCACGAACTCGGCCACCCTGATTCCCTGCAGCGGTTTCATCACACGCCACCCCTCGTCGGCAAGAGCTGAACTCGCGCCGGCCAGGTCAGCGCCCGTCACCCCAGACACCGGGTCCAGAACCCCTCGGATGGGGCCACGGGCACCTTCTGACAAGAGGGCGTCCGGTCATCGCCATCAGTGCGCATCGCCTCGGAACGCCTCCTCAATCCAGTGTGCTCTAACGTCGGGGTGCACCTTGGCGTCGACCAGGAAGGGTCCGTCGAGGGCGCTGCTCCACTTCTCCAGCTCGTCGAGATCGTCCGGCGAGCGCACCGTCATCGCCGGGATGCCGAGCCCGCGGGCGACCGCGGCGAAGTCGACATCGGGGAAAGTGACGATGTCGAGCGGATAGCCCAGTGGGCCGAAATGGTGCGTCTCCGCTCCCGCGGAGGAGTCGTTGTAGACGAGCACCAGAATCGGTAGACCGAGCTGGGCGATCGTCTCCAGCTCGCCAAGTGCCATGAGCGCGCCGCCGTCGCCGACGGCGACGACGGTCGGTCTGCTCG
>MKSH01000191.1:0-4147 GCA_001898095.1 Solirubrobacterales bacterium 70-9
ATCCTCTTCGGGGTCGGCGACCCGGACGCCGCGCAGCGACTGGAGCGCTTCCGCGACCCGCGGCTCGGCGACGGCCCGGGCGCGCGGATGGCGATGGCGATCGCCGCCGTCGTCTGGTCGCAGCTCGACGGCAGCGGCGAGGAGTGCTCGCACCTGGCGCTCGCCTCGCTCGCGGGCGGCGCCCTGCTCGACGCCGACCCCGGCTTCCTCGGCATCGCGCCGATCACGGTGCTCGCCTGGGCCGACCGACCGGAGGCGATGACGGCGATCGACGAGGCGCTCGCCAACGCGCACGCCCATGGTTCGCTCTTCGCGATCTCCGGGCTGCACATGTGGCAGGGCGGTGCCCACCTGCGCCGCGGCGAGCTCGACGAGGCGGAAACGCTCCTGCCGCAGGCGCAGGGCGAGTTCAACCTGTGGAGCTTCGGGGCCGGCGCCGGTCTCTACCTGAACGGCTTCCGGGCGATCGTCCAGTTGGAGCGCGGCGAACTGGAGGCTGCCCGCCGCTCGCTCGCCGTGGTGACCGAGCACCCCGAGAACGATGCCGACGGGACCCGCTACTTCGACAACGCGAGGCTCGCGGTGGCGGCGGTGGAAAAGGTCGCGCCGGAGCGGCTGCTGGAGATGGCCGAGGCCCACGCCGCCCGCCACGCCCGCGTCCTCAACCCGGCCTACAACCCCTGGCGCGAATACAAGATCCGGGCGCTGGCGAAGCTCGGCCGCGTCGAGGAGGCGCGCGCGCTGGCGGAGGAGAACCTGCGGCTGACCCGTCGTTGGGGGGCGGCGGGGACGGTCGGCGCCGCGGTGCGGGCGATGGCCCGGGTCAGCGATCCGGACGAGACCCTCCCCTACCTCGAAGAGGCGGCCGCCGTGCTCGACGGCGGCACCGCGCGGCTGGAGCAGGCGAAGGCGTTGACCGCACTCGGCCGGGCGTTGCGCGCCGACCGTCGCCCGACCGAGGCACGCGAGCCGCTGCAGCGGGCGGTCGAGTTGGCGGAAGCCTGCGGCTCCGAGCGCGTCCGCGAGATCGCCCGGGCGGAGCTCGCGGCGAGCGGCGCGAAACCGCGGCGGACCGCCCTCTCCGGGGTCGCCTCGCTGACCCCCTCGGAGGAACGCGTGGCCCGGCTCGCCGCCGACGGGATGACCAACCGCGAGGTCGCCCAGGAGCTCTTCGTCACCCCGAAGACGGTCGAGGTCCACCTCTCCAACGCCTACCGCAAGCTGGAGATCCGCTCCCGGCGCCAGCTCGCGGGTGCCCTCACCCCCTCCTGAGGTTGATGGCCCGAAAACCGGCCTATATGTCCGGTTTTCGGCCCATCAACATCCCCCTAGGGGTCCCTTAGGGCGGAAGTTTGGGGTCCCGGTTTAGGGATCGCCCCGATGTACCGCGGCACGTTCCACCCGAAGCTGGCTCCATCGACCAAACCAGCTTCGAGGAGGAACGATGAGCATCAGCACCGACACCAGCACCGCCCGTCCGCCGGCCGTCCTGCGCGCCCTGATCGGCGGCGCGGTCCACGTCCCCGGCGAGCCCGGCTATGACGCCGCCCGCGCCTGCTTCAACGTCACCGTCGACCAGCGCCCGGCGGCGATCGTCGAACCGCGCAGCGCCGAGGAAGTCGCCGCGATCGTCAAGTTCGCCCGCGCCGAGGGCCTGCGGCTGGCGCCGCAGCGGACCGGCCACAACGCCGCCCCGCTGGGTCCGCTCGAGGGCTCGATCCTGCTGAAGACGAACGCCCTCGATCGCGTCTGCATCGACGCGCCGACGCGCCGCGCCCGGGTCGGCGCCGGGTGCCGCTGGGAGGACGTCGTCGCCCCGGCCTCGGAGCTCGGCCTCGCCTGCCTGCACGGCTCCACCCCCGACGTCAGCGTCGTCGGCTACACCCTCGGCGGCGGCATGGGCTGGTACGCCCGCAAGCACGGCCTCGCCGCCAACCACGTGGTCGCGATCGAGGTCGTCACCGCCGACGGCCAGATCCGCTGGGCCACCCACGAGCACGACCCGGAGCTGTTCTGGGCGCTGCGCGGCGGCGGCGGCAACTTCGGCGTCGTCACCGCGATCGAGTTCGAGCTGCTGCCGCTGGAGAAGGTCTACGCCGGGGCGCTCTTCTTCCCGGTCGAGCGGGCGAGCGAGGTGCTGCACGCCTGGCACGCCTGGACCGCGGACGCACCCGAGGACGTCACCTCGGTCGGCCGCATCCTTCAGTTCCCGCCGCTCGAGATCGTCCCCGAGCCGGTGCGCGGCAAATCGTTCGTGCTGGTCGAGGCGGTCTTCCTCGGCGACGCGGAGGCGGCGGCGCGGATGATGGAGCCGCTGCGGGCGCTCGGCCCGGCGATGGACACCTTCGCCTCGGTCCCCCCGGCGGCGATCGCGGAGCTCCACATGGACCCGCGCGACCCGGTCCCCTACGACTCGACCCACGCGATACTGGGCGCGCTCGATGCGGCGGCGATCGACCGCCTGGTCGAGGCGGCCGGGCCGGGCTCGGGCTCGGCGCTGCTCTCGGTCGAGCTGCGCCAGGCCGGCGGTGCCCTCGGCCGGGCCGTCCCCGGGGCGGGCGCCGTCGCCACCCTGCCCGGCGAGTTCGCCTTCTTCGCGGTCGGCGGCGCCGACCCGACGATGGCGGCGAAGACGAGCGCCGACCTCGACCGGGTGGGATCCGCGCTGCGCCCCTACGAGGCGGGCAGGTACTTCAACTTCGTCGAGGAGGAGGCCGACGCGGCCGAGTTCTTCCCGCCGACCGTCGCTCGGCGCCTGGAAGCGGCCCGCGACACCTACGACCCGACCCGCCTGATGCAGGCCAACCACGAGATCGGCGCCGCCCGCTGAGGCGGGCGCACCGGAAAGGAGCTGGAGATGACGATGAAGAGAACCGACAAGGCCATCGCGATCGCGCTGACCATCTGTGCGGCGATCGCCGTCGCCACCGCGTTCGCCGCCCGGGCGGACGCAGCGACCGCGGGGAATGGATTCCAGGTCGCCAAATTCAAGATCGAGATCGAGGGGACCCAGAACGCCGTCTACCACCGCACCCTGGAAGCGGCGGACGAATGCGGCACCAGCGACCACTCGTTCGGCCGCGAGAAGGTGAGCTTCCACACGACGAAGCCGATCTACATCACCGCCACCCACATGCCGGGCGAATTCAATCCGCAGATGTTCGGCGGACCCCGGCTCGGCATCCCGGCGACCGCCAAGGTGCAGCGCAGCTTCACGCCGGTGATCACCGGGCCGGCGAAAGAATGCGAAGAAAACGGCGGCGGCGCCGAACCGACCAAACCCGACTGTGGGACCAGGACGGTGAGGCCGTGGAACCTCAACCTGCAGTACGCCGCCGACAAGAAAAACGCCCTGCTCCTCAGCGGCAGCGGCGACGGGGACCCTTACGTGAACTGCCCCGGCAACAGCACCGCCGGATTTCCTTGGCTGCTGGTCGAAGGGTCAGGTCACCAGGGCAAATACATCTACGCCGAAGTGAGCCAGGACGAGCTGTTCGACCCGAAGTTCCAGAAGTGGATCGCGATCGGCCACGGCTCGGCCAAAGAGAGCGGTTCGACCTGGTGGTCGAAGACCGAAATCACCTACTCGATCTCCTTCACCCGGCTGAAGAAATGATGAGTTCGCAGTAATGGCCGCTATGCGGCCATTACTGCGAACGCCACTACGAAGACTGCGGCGGCGCGCCGACGGCGTGCGCGCCGCCGTCCACGTGGAGGATTTCGCCGGTGGTCGCGCGCGAGAGGTCGCTGAGCAGGAAGAGGGCGGCGTCGGCGACCTGGGTCGCGTCGTGGGGGTCCCAACCGAGCGGGGCGGCGTCGCCCCAGAGGCTCTCCAGGTCGGAGAAGCCGGAGATGCCGGAGGCGGCGGCGGTGTGGACCGGGCCGGCCGAGATCAGGTTGGCGCGGATCCCCCGCGGTCCCAGGTCCTTGGCCAGGTAGCGGTTGACCGACTCCAGGGCCGCCTTCGCCACGCCCATCCAGTCGTAGGAGGGCCAGGCGACGGTGGCGTCGAAGTCGAGGCCGACCAGGGCGCCGCCGCCGTCCATCAGCGGCACCACGCACTCGGCGAGGGCCTTGTAGGAGTAGGCGCTGGTCTCGAAGGCGATCTTGGCGCTCTCCCGCGGGGTCGCCATGAACTCGCCGCCGA
>MKSH01000191.1:4216-9416 GCA_001898095.1 Solirubrobacterales bacterium 70-9
CGTCGTTGATGTCCAGCTCGAGCACCTCGGGCGCCGGGTCGAGCCGCGCCGCCGAGCGCTCGGTCATCCGCTTTACCCGGCCGAAGCTGGTCAACAGCACCTCCGCCCCCTGCGCCTGGGCCCGCTCGGCGATCGAGAAGGCGATGCTGTGGCGGTTCACCACGCCGGTGATCAGGATCTTCTTCCCCTCGAGAATCACTACTCGCCCTCCATCTCTAGCTCGATGCCGAAGTACTCGCGCAGGACTTCTGCGCCTTCCCGCGCCACAGTCTGATGGCCCGCGGTGGACGGGTGCAGCCCGTCGGGCGAGAACGTCGCCGGATCCCGCAACGCCTCGTGTCCGGCGACCGGCAGGCAGAGGACGCCGTAGCGCTTCGCCGCCTGCCGGGTGATCGCGTTCAGCTCCGTGGTCGCCTCGATCAGCCGCTTTTCCGTGCGTGGCCGCAGCCCCATGAAATGCCATCCCTCAGGAGCCGTCGCGGTGGCCAACATCGCCTCGGGAGCGCCCTCGCGGAGACGGCGCAGGATCGTGTCGATCCGCTCCTCGTAACCCGCCACGTCGGGCCGCGTCGCCAGCAGCACGTCGTTGGTGCCGCAGATCACGCTGACGAAATCCGGCTCCAGCGCCAGCGCCGGCTCGACCTGGTCGGCCAGCACTTCGGCGCTGGTCGCCCCGTCGACGGCGAAGTTCTCGTAGCGGAGATCCGGGTTCACCCGCCGCATCCCGGCGGCGAGCAGGTCGGCCCAGCGCTCGGCGTCGATCGAGTCGCGGCCTGCGGTGAAGCTGTCGCCGAGCGCCGCGTAGGCGCGCACGACGCGACCGCTCAACGGCCGCTCAGGGACCGCAGCGCCCAGGCGAGGCTGGCGCGGCTGGAGTCTGGCGAAATCACCTCGTCCACCCATCCACTGGCGGCGGCCGCCTCGGCGGTGAGGTGCTCAGACGAATAGGCATCGGCGAGCTCGTCGCGGGAGAGGCTCGCGTCTTCGCGCATCCGCCGGCCGTGGACGATGCCGACCGCCTGGCGCGCGGCCATGATCCCGATCTGCGCGTCCGGCCAGGAGAAGACGACGTCGGCCCCGAGGTCTTTCGAGTTCATCGTGATCGCGGCGCCGCCGAAGGCCTTGCGCAGGACCAGCGTCACCTTCGGCACCGAGGCGCCGGCGAAGGCCTTCAGCAGCGAGGCGCCGTGGCGGATCACGCCGGCCTCCTCCTGCACCTTGCCGGGCATGAAGCCGGGGGTGTCGACGAAGACGACCAGCGGCAGGCCGAAGCGGTTGCAGTCCTCGACGAAGAGCGCCGCCTTCTCCGAAGCGGCGGCGTCGATCACGCCGCCGAGCTGGCGCGGCTGGTTCGCGATCAGGCCGACCGGGCGACCCTCGAGGCGGGCGAAGGCGGTGACCATGTTGGGAGCCCATTTCGGCCAGATCTCCAACAAGCTGCCGCCGTCGAGGACGGCGTTGGCGACGTCGCGGACGTCGTAGACCTTGCGCTGCTCGGTCGGGACGACGGCGCCCGGATCCTCGCCGTCGGGGTCGACGACCAGGTGCGGATGCGCCGGCGCGCCGATTTTCTGCGGCAGCAGGCTGAGCAGGTGGCGGGTCTTCACGACCGCCGCGGTTGCGTCGTCGGCGACGATGTGGGCGACGCCGTTCTTGCCGTGGACCTTGGGCCCGCCGAGCGCCTCCATCGAGATCTCTTCGCCCATCGCCTCGGCGACGACCTTCGGGCCGGTGAGGAACATGCGCGAGTCCTTCGTCATCACGACGAAGTCGGTGAGGGCGGGCGAGTAGGCGCCGCCGCCGGCCGAGATGCCGGAGAGGATCGAGATCTGCGGCACCTTGCGCGAGAGCTCGACGCTGGCACGGAAGATGCGGCCGTAGCCCGCGAGGGCGGCGTGGCCCTCCTGCAGGCGCGCGCCGCCGGAGCGGACGAAGCCGACCACCGGCGCGCCCGCGTCGCCGGCCATCCGCATCGTGCGGACGATCGTGTCGGCGTGGACTTCGCCGAGGCTGCCGCCGAGGAAGGCCGGGTCCTGGGCGTAACAGAAGACCGGTCGGCCGTCGACTTCACCGGCGCCCGCGGCGACGCCGTCGCCGGGCATCGCCCGCTCGCCGAGGCGCATGCTGGAGACGCCGCTGCGCAGCGGGTGGAAGCTGCCCGGGTCGCAGAGCATCTGCAGCTGCCCGAGCGGGGTGTCGGCGGGAGCGGGAGGCGGAGCTTTGACGGCGGTTGCCATGGCTGGATTCAGTGGGGTCCTAGGGTCGGTCAGTCGGCGCTGAGGACGAGGACGGCGTTGTGGCCGCCGAAACCGAATGAGTTGGAGATCGCGACGACTGGGCCGTCTCCGTTGACAATGGGTTTAGCTGAACCTTCGACGTAGTCAAGGTCAAGCCCCTCTTCTGCCTCTTCATACCCGACGGTCGGGGGAGCTTCGCGACGCCTGAGGGCCTCGATAGTGGCGATCGCCTCGACCGCGCCGGCGGCGCCGAGGAGGTGCCCGATCGCCGACTTGGTCGAGCTCACCGGGATGTCGGCGGCGCGCTCGCCGAGAGCCGCCTTGATCGCTTTCGTCTCCGCCGCGTCGTTCAGCGGGGTCGAGGTGCCGTGGGCGTTCACGTAGTCGACGTCGGTGGCGTCGATGCCGGCGTCGGCGAGCGCGAACTGGATCGCCTTCGCCGCCGCCTCGCCCTCCGGCTGCGGCGCGGTCAGGTGGTAGGCGTCGGCGGTGACGCCGTAGCCGGTGACCTCGCCGAGGATCGGGACGCCGCGCCTTTCCGCCACCTCCTTCTCCTCCAGCACCAGCACGCCGGCGCCCTCGCCCATCACGAAGCCGTCGCGACGGGCGTCGAACGGCCGCGAGATGCCGCTCGCCGAGGTCGCTTCCATCGCCGCGAAGGCGGAGGTGGCGACCCCGGTGATGCAGGCCTCGGCGCCGCCGGTGACCATCGCGTCGGCGTCGCCGACCTGGATGATCCGGGCGGCGTCGCCGATCCCGTTGTTCCCCGCCGCGCAGGCCGAAGAGACCGCGTAGCTGTGGCCGCGCAGGCCGTGGCGCATCGAGACCGCAGCCGCCGCCGCGTTGCCCATCATCAGCGGCACCGCCAGCGGCGACACCGCTTTCGGCCCTTTGGTGATGAGTTTCTCCTGCTCACGCTCGAGCGAGACGAGGCCGCCGATCCCGGTCGCGATCACGCAGCCGACCCGGTAAGAGTCGTAGGGCAGCTCGCCCCCCTCGCCGAACGCCTGCTTGACCGCTTCGTCCCCGGCGACGATCGCCATCTGGGTGAAGCGGTCGGCGCGCCGGGCCTCCTTCTTCGAGATGAAGTCGGCCGGATCGAAATCGAGGCAGCGGCCGAAGCCGTCCGCGATCCCGTTTTCGCCCGCCAGCCAGCGGTCGATCAAGGTGTCGGACCCGATCCCCAGCGGGGTGACGGCACCGACTCCCGTGATGACGACGCGCCGCGTCATCCTGCTTTCGCCACCACCAGGTCGATGACCTCGCCGACGGTCTTCACGTCCTTGACGTCGTCGCCTTTCAGCTCGACGCCGTACTCGTCCTCGACGATCTGGGCCAGCTCGACCAGGTCGAGCGAGTCGACGTCGAGGCTCTCCAGGGTCGCCTCGCGCGAGAGGTCGTCGCGCTCGGTGCCGAGCTCGACGAGGCCGTCGTAGATCGTCTTCTCGACGTTCTCGGTGCTCACTTGCGTTGCCATGCGTTCTTTCTCCTTTGGGATCCTGTTGATGAAGTCAGGCGCTGAGGCCGCCGTCCACGGTCAGCGTCGTTCCGGTCACGTATGAAGCCTGCGCGGAGGCGAGGAAGCGGATGCAGGCCGCCACCTCCTCCGGGGTACCGACCCGGCGGGCCGGGATCGCCTTTGCCAGGTCGCCCTCGAGGACGTCCTCGGTGAAGGCGGTCTCGATCACGCCCGGGGCCACCGCGTTCACGGTTACGCCGCGGCGCGCCACCTCGGCGGCGACGGTCTTGGTGAAGCCGATCACGCCCGCCTTCGAGGCCGAGTAGTTGGCCTGGCCGGGGTTGGCGCGGATGCCCGCCACCGAGCTGACGTTGATCACGCGGCCGAAGCGGGCGCGCATCATCTTCGGCAGCGCGGCGCGGGTGGCGCGGAAGGTCGAGGTGAGGTTGGTGTCGATCACGGTCGCCCAGTCCTCGTCGGTGAGCGAGGGCGAGAGGTTGTCGACGCGAACGCCGGCGTTGTTGACGAGGACCAGGACCGGGCCGTCGTCGCCGGGCGCGACGATCCGGGCGACGTCCTCGGCGTCGGCGACGTCGCCCTGCCAGAGGGTCGCGGTGCCGCCCGCCGCCTCGATCCGGGCGACGACCTCTTTCGCCCCCGCCTCGTCGGAGCGGTAGTTGACGCGGACCGGCCAGCCGTCGGCCGCCAGCATCAGCGCGCTCGCCGCGCCGATCCCGCGCGAGGCCCCGGTGACCAGGGCGCAGCCTTCGGGACGCTCAGACACCGACGCTCACCTCCCCGCCCCACTCGATCACGGTGGCGCCCCAGCTGAGGCCGGCGCCGAAGGCACCGAGCAGGACGCGGGAGCCGTGGCGCAGGTCGCCCGCGCGCTTCGCCTGGGCGAGCGCCAGCGGGATCGTCGCCGCCGAGGTGTTGCCGAGCTTGGCGATCGAGTCGACCACGCGGCCGGGGACCAGGCTGAGCCGTTCGCCGACCGCGCGCAGAATCCGCGCGTTGGCCTGGTGGTAGACGAAGAGGTCGACGTCGTCCAGCCCCAGGCCCGCAAGTTGGACCGCCTCGGTGGTCGACTCGGCCATCAGGTCGACCGCGTACTTGAAGGTCTCGTGGCCCTGCATGCGGATCACCAGGTCGTCACGGTCGATCTTGATCAGGTCGGCGCGGGAGCCGTCGGAGCGCAGGACGATCGGGCCGACGCGGCTCTCCATCGTGCCGCGCATCAGCACCGCGCCCGCGCCGTCGGCGAAGACGGCGGCGGTGCCGCGATCCTCGGGGTCGGTCAGGGGCATCATCAGGTCGGCACCGATGACGAGGACGTTAACCGCGCGACCAGATTCGATCTGGCCGCAGGCGACGGAGACGGCGCTGAGGAAGCCGGTGCAGGCTGAATTGACGTCGTAACAGCCCGCCTCGGTGCAGCCGAGCAGATCGGCGACGCGGGGAGAGGCGGCGGGCATCAGCTCCTCGTTGGAGGTGGTGGCGAGGA
>MKSH01000192.1 GCA_001898095.1 Solirubrobacterales bacterium 70-9
GCCTTTGACGGACCCGCCATTGTCGAATTCGACGACACGACGCTCGTCGTCGGCGCCGGCCAGCGTGCCGAGGTCGACAAGTTCCTGAACGTGACCCTGACCGCCCGGGCTTGAGGAGGAGGACAGCACCATGAACGCCCCGATCGACACCAGCACGATCCCGCTCAGCCTGCGCGCCGCCGGTCCGCGTCCGTCACCGCGCGGAAAGGAACTGGACCCGATCACCTACGAGGTGATCCGCCACCGGCTGTGGTCCATCAACCAGGAAGGATCCACCACCATCATGCACGCCTCCGGCTCGCCGGTGGTGCACGCCACGGACTACAATTTCGGCATCTACATGCCGAATGGCGATATCGCCGTGTCGGGAACCTTCTACATGATCCCGCTCTGCACGATGACGATGATGATCCAGCTCATCAACGAGAAGTTCGCCGGCAACATCGCCGAGGGCGACGTCTTCGTCACCAACGACCCCTTCATCGCCAGTGTCCACCAGAACGACGTCCAGCTCGTCGCGCCCTATTTCCACGATGGCCGCATCGTCGCCTGGACCGGCTGCATGGCGCATCTGCTCGATGTCGGCGGCAAGGAGCCCGGAAGCTGGGTGCCGGACGCGCGCTCCTGCTTCGAGGAAGGCCTGCGCATCCCGATCCTGAAGATCGCGCGCGCCGGCGAGCTCGACAGCGGCATCTGGGACATGATCCTCGGCAGCTCGCGCATCCCGCTCTTCGTCGGCAACGACTTCAGCGCCCTGCTCGCATCGCATAGGGTCTCGCATGAAAGGCTGCGCGAATTGTGCGGCCGCTACGGCCCGGACGCCGTCCACGACACCATGCTGCAGAACATCGCCAGCACCGAGGACGAGATGCGCGCCCAGCTCAGCCGCCTGCCGGACGGCGAGTTCAGCCACGCCATGTACTACGACCATGACGGCCACACGAACAAGGTCTTCCGCG
>MKSH01000193.1 GCA_001898095.1 Solirubrobacterales bacterium 70-9
GACGGCCCTCTCATAGGCGGTCACAGCCTGCCCGGACCGCCTATGAGAGGGCCGCGTCCCTTTCCGTCCCTCGCCCCCGGGCGCCGGCCTCCCGGCGCCCTATTCGCACGCCTCGCAGACCCCGCCGGTCCGTATCGCCTCGATCGAGCATGCCTGGACCTCCTCCGGGGTCGGACCGGCGGCGGCGAGGTCGCTCGGCACGACGGTGTCGGCGCTCGCCTGCGGGGTCGGCTCCACCGCCGCCACTGGAGCGCTCACGGTCGCCTTCTCGATCCCCGAGGCGCCCATCGTGCGCAGGTAGTAGGTGGTCTTCAGGCCGACGCGCCAGGCGCGCCGGTACATGTGGCTCATCGATTTGAGGTCGGGGGCCGCCAGGAAGAGGTTCAGCGACTGGGACTGGTCGATCCACTTCTGCCGTCGCGCCGCGGCGTCGATCAGGAACTCCGGCTCGATCTGGAAGGCGGTGCGGTAGCGCCTCTTGATCTCCTCCGGCACCAGCGGGATCTCGGTCAGGTCGCCGTCGAAGTACTTGATCTGGGCGGCCATCTCCTCGTTCCAGAGGCCCGCGGCCTTCAGATCGCGGACCAGGTAGGGGTTGAGGATCGTGAAGTCACCGGAGAGGTTCGACTTCGCGAACAGGTTCTTGTAGATCGGCTCGATGCAGGGCGAGGTCCCCATGATGTTGGCGATCGTCGCCGTCGGGGCGATCGCGATCACGTTCGAGTTCCGCATCCCCTGCGCGGCGATCTTCGCCCGCACCGGGCCCCAGTCGAGCTTGCCCCCGCGCGGCACCTCGACCGGCGCGCCGCGCTCGGCCTCGAGCAGGTCGACGGTGTCCTGCGGCAGCAGTCCGCGGTCCCACTTCGAGCCCTCGTACGACTCGTAGCGCCCGCGCTCGGCGGCGAGGTCCGAGGAGGCCTCGTAGGCGTAGAGCGCGATCGCCTCCATCATCTCGTCGGAGAACTCGACCGCCGCGGCGGAGCCGAACTCGATCCCCCTCATGTAGAGCGCGTACTGCAGCCCCATCACCCCGAGGCCGACCGGACGGTGCCGCGAGTTCGCCGTCCGCGCCGGCTCGGTCGGGTAGAAGTTGACGTCGATCACGTCGTCCAGAGCCCGCACCGCGACCCGCACGGTCGCCCGCAGCTTGGCGTGGTCGATCTCCCCCTCGGGCGTCAGGTGGCGGTCGATCACCACCGAGCCGAGGTTGCAGACCGCGGTCTCCTCCTCGCTCGTGTTCAGCGTGATCTCGGTGCAGAGGTTGGAGCTGTGGACGACGCCCGCGTGGTCCTGCGGGCTGCGCACGTTGCAGGCGTCCTTGAAGGTGATCCAGGGATGCCCGGTCTCGAACAGCATCTTCAGCATCGTCTTCCACAGTTCGAGCGCCTCGATCTTGCGGCCGAAGATCTCCCCCGCCTCGGCCCGCGCCTCTGCCTCCAGGTAGAGCCGCTCGAACTCGCGCCCGTAGGCCTCGTGCAGCTCCGGCACCTCGTTGGAGCGGAAGAGCGTCCAGTGCTCGCGCGCCTCCATCCGCCGCATGAAGAGGTCGGGGACCCAGTTGGCGGTGTTCATGTCGTGGGTGCGGCGGCGGTCGTCACCGGTGTTGCGGCGCAGCTCGAGGAAGTCGAAGACGTCGTTGTGCCAGCTCTCCAGGTAGGCGCAACCGCTGCCCGCCCGCTTGCCGCCCTGGTTCACCGCGACCAGCTGATCGTTGTGCAGCTTCAGGAACGGGACCAGGCCCTGGCTCTCGCCGTTGGTCGACTCGATGTGGGAGCCGGTGCCGCGGACCTTCGTCCAGGAGCCGCCGAGGCCGCCCGCCCACTTCGAGCACATCGCGTTCTCGGCGATCCCCCGCCCGACGATCGAGGAGAGGGTGTCCTCGATCACGTAGAGGAAGCAGGAGGAGAGCTGCGAGTGCGGGGTGCCGGCGTTGAACAGGGTCGGGGTCGAGGAGCAGAAGCGCCGTTCCTTGTAGGCGGCGTAGAGGTCGAGCGCCCGCTCCTCCCGCTCCTCCTCGCGCTCGGCCAGGCAGACGCCCATCGCCACCCGCAGCCAGAACAGCTGCGGCGCCTCCAGCCGGCGCGGCCGGGCGCCGGTCTTGTCGACGATCAGGTAGCGGTCGTACAACGTCTGCAGGCCGAGGAAGTCGAAGTCGAGGTCGGCGCTCGGATCGATCGCCGCGGCCAGCCGGTCGAGGTCGTAGTCGAGCAGCCGCGCGTCGATCCGCTTGATCGCCACACCGTGCTCGAGCAGCGGCCGCAGCGCCCGGCGGTGCGCCTCCCGCAACCCGCCGACGCCGTCGCGGAGGATCTGCCAGTCGAGCGTCTCCTCGTACACGTAGCTGAGCAGGATGCGGCCGGCGAAGCGCGAGTAGTCGGAGTCGCGCTCGACCAGCGCCTTCGCGTTCAGCACGATCAGCTTGGCCAGCTCGGCGCGGCCGATGCCGGGCTGGATCGAGCGGCGCAGCTCGGTCTCCAGCCGCTCGGCGTCGAAGGAGAGCGCCAGGCCGATCGAGGCGAAGGCGATCCGCGGGCGCAGGTCCTCGCCGTCCCAGACCGACTCGCTGCCGTCGGCCTCGCGGATCGTCAGCGGCACCGGGCGCGGCGGCGCGTCGCCCTCGGCGGCGAGCCGGGTGCGCAGCATCGCCCGCTCGGCGCGGTAGACGATGTAGCGCTCGGCGACCCGCATGTGGCCGCCCAGCACGAGCTCCTCCTGGACCAGGTCCTGGACCGTCTCGATCTCGACGTAGGCGACGCCGAGGGCGCGAACGCGCTCCCCCACCCGGGCGGCGATCGGCGCCGCCGCCTCCGGATCGCGGCCGACCGCCGCGAAGGCCTTCGCCACCGCTACCTCGATCTTCGTCTCGTTCCAGTTGACGATCTGGCCGGAGCGCCGGATCAGCTTCATCGCGCCGACGCTGACGTTGGCGACACCGGCGCCCTCCAACCGGTTCAGCACCGCCGCCAGGCCGTCGTCGGCCCGCCCGGCCTCGCGCTCGTGCTTGGCCTCGAGGTCGGCGAGGATCTCGTCGAGGGGGATGTTCATCTGGCGGTTCCTTTCGTCACAGTTCGTCGTCCGATGCCATCGCGAGGGCGGCGGTCTTCTGGTACTCGGTGACCCGTCCCTCGAAGAAGTTCTGCTCCTTGCGCACGTCCATCAGCTCGGCCAGCCAGGGCAGCGGGTTCTCGACCCCGCCGATCAGCGGCTCGAGGCCGATCCCCTGCAGCCGGCGGTCGGCGATGTAGTCGATGTAGCCGGCGAACTCGGCGGCCGAGAGGCCGACCCCCTCGACCGGCAGGCAGTCGGCGATGAACGCCTTCTCCAGCGCCACCGCCTCCGCCATCAGCGCCCGCAGTTCGGCCTTGAAGGCGTCGTCCCAGATCTCCGGGTTCTCGGCGATCAGCTCCAGCAGCAGGCGGCGGAAGAGCTCGATGTGGTTCGACTCGTCCCGCAGCGTGTAGCGGAACATCGTCCCGATCCCGGTCAGCTTCCCCTGCCGGTAGAGCGACAGGATCATCCCGAAGAGGCCGTAGAACTGGGTCCCCTCCATGCACTGGCCGAAGACGAAGACGTTGCGGGCAAGCAGCTTCTTCATCGCCGGGTCGGAGAGGTCGATGTCGCGGCGCAGTTCCCGTGACACCCGGGTGACGAACTCGTTCTTGGCGACGATCGTCGGCACGTCGTCGAACATCGCCTCGCACTCGTGCGGATCGATCCCCAGCGAGGAGATCATGTAGAGCAGCGAGTCGGCGTGGATGTTCTCCTCGTGCGCGTGGCGGCCGAGCACCAGCTTCAGCTCCGAGGCCGTCATCAGCTCGCGGACAACGTGGATGATGTTGTCGCCGACGATCCCCTCGGCGGCGGAGAAATAGCCGACGCCCATGCGCACGATCCAGCGGTCGACGTCCGAGAGCGCGGCGGGGTCGCGCCACTGCTCGACGTCCTTCTGCATCGGCACGTCCTCGGGCTCCCAGTGGTTGGCCTTCATCGTGCGGTAGAGCTCGTAGGCCCAGCCGTAGCGGAGCGGCAACAGGTTGAAGGTCATCGTCTCGCGGCCGCCGATCACCCGCTTCGCCGCGAGCGCCTCCTCGGCCTTGCCCTGATCGAGGACGAAGGTCCTGGTCCCCAACGTGTACGTCTTCTGCATCGCGCTTCCTCCGGTTGCTCGGAGGAAGGGATGGCCCGGTGCCGCGCACCGCCTTGGGTCGCCCTTCTTCCGAGGACTTTCCAACGACGCAGGCCAGGCGACCGGGCTCATCTCCCCGTGGGGAGCCTTACCGTTGCGGGACAGCGCCGGGATCCAACCGGACTTCGCTGAGCACCGCGTCACCCGCTATCACGGGCACCGATGAAGTTACGGCGAGGCCCGGACGCTTAACCGCGCAGGCGCACCCGCAAATTGCGGGAGGTTGCGCCGGCGGATGAGGTGAGCCGGAGCTTCAGGACGACCCTGGCGGGGTGACGGCGGACGGCGACGAGGGCGCGGCGCGGGAGGCGCAGCCGCAGGCGGGCCGAGGTGCCCGGGGCGATCCTCGTCGGCGCGAGGACGGCGGCGCGGTGGCGCGAGGATGGCCGGCCCGCGTGCCGAGCGCCGATGGTCTTCAGAGTGACCCGCTTCGGCGCCTTGACCTTGCAGGGAGGGCCGACCGGGCAGACCAAGGTGGCGATCACGGCGATGCCCTTGCGACCTACCTTGACCGTGCCGCGCCGAGCCTTGAACGAGGGCTTCGCCGCACCGACGGCGGTGCCGGCCAAGGCCACCGTGGTCGCCGGTTCCGACGCGCCCGCGGCGTTGACGGTGAGCGTGGCGCGGTCGGAGCCGGCCGCGTGCGGCGCGTAGCGGACGGTGACCGTGCATCCGGTCCCGACGGCGATCGTCCTGCCGCTGCACTCGTCGCCGCCGACCGCCAGCGCCGGTGAGCCCGCGATCGCGATCGAGTCGACCCGCACGGGTTCGAACGCCGCCGCCACCGTGAACGTCCTGGTGGCTTCGGTCTCGACGGTGGCGCCGCCGAAGTCGACGCTCGTCGGCGTGGTGTAGAGCGCCCCGGGCAAGGCGGTCGGGCCGAAGCGCAGGCGCACCACGTCACCGAAGCCGACCGGCTGGGGACCGACGCGGCGCTCGGCCGAGCCGGGCGTGCTGAAGACCCACCCCTGTCCCGCGGTCGCGGCGGCGCCGTCGAGCGCGGTCACCCAGGGACCCTGGGCCTGCAGGCCGCTGACGCAGCCGGCGGGGACCGAGCTCGCTTCCGCGGTCCGCAACGCGTCGATCA
>MKSH01000194.1:0-2358 GCA_001898095.1 Solirubrobacterales bacterium 70-9
CCTAAAGCTTCTGCCCCGCCTTGCGCGTCTTCGGCGGCGGGGGGCCGAGGATCTCGAAGGACTTCGTCACCGGCTTCGAGGTGTTGTTGGCTTCGTCGGTCGCGCGGAGGACGGCGACGTAGCGGCCGGGGCGGGCCTTGAAGTGCTTGGAGCGGGCGCCTAGGAGGAAGCGGTTGAAGCCGATGTAGGTGCTCCGTTCCTGGTAGCCGTTGTAGACGCGGCGGCCCTTGGAGTTGATCCGGTAGTACTCGACTTCGAGGGAGCCGGCCTCGCTGATCGAGGCTTCGGTCTGCACGCCCTTGGTTCCGGTCAGCTTCGTGTTCCTCAGCGATACGTCGCCGAGGGTGGGGGGCGTCAGGTCGATCCGCAACGGCAATTTCGGGCCGGGATTCGAATTGGGGTCGCCGGGGACGTCGGAGACGATCACCTTGCCGCGGACGAAGGAATGCAGCTTGCACTGGAAGAGGTATTCGCCGGGTTCGGTGAACTGGATCGTGTATTCGTCCCCGGGCTGATGCATGGGGACGCTGTCGCCAGGGTCCGAGTCCCACTGGACGGCGTTCGGCGAGACGCCGGTCACCGAGTGCATCAGGTCAGGCCCGAGCCACTCCCAGGTGACTTTCTCGTCCAGGTTGATGTGGACTTCCTTGATCGTCCATTCGTAGTTGGAGATCCCGACCCGGGTGTTCGTGGCCAGCGCCGTGCCGGGCCACAGCAGGGCCGCGAGCATCAATGCGTTCGCAGAAATGACCGCTATGCGGCCAGAAGTGCGAACGCGTCTGAAGCGGCGGCGTCCTAGTCGACGATGTACCACCCGTTCATCCCCATGTGGAAATGGTTGAAGACGTGGCAGTGGTAGAACCAGCGGCCCGGGTTGTCCTCGACGAATTCGAGCCGGAACGAGTCCGCCGGGCCGAACGTTTTGGTGTCGATGATCACCCCGTCCGGATCGGTCCAACGGTGCCCGTGCAGGTGGAAGGTGTGGAAGAAGTTGTCGAGGCCGTAGACGTGGAAGCCCACCCGCTGGCCGACTTTCGCGTGCAGGTCCGGCGTGTTGCCGGCGTAGGCGCGGCCGTTGATGCAGGAGAAGTTTTCCTTCAGGCCGGTGATCGGCGGTTCGAAGGAGTGGAAGCCGAGGAAGAACTCCGCTTCCGGGGCCTGCTCGCCGGGGGCGCGGATGACCAGCGGCCCGAACAGGCCTTTGAAGACCGGCAGCGGGTCCATCGGCCCGTGGTCGTGGTAGAGCCAGGTTCCTTCGGTGCCCGGTTTCGCTTCCCAGATGTAGGTGAAGGTGCGGTTCTTCTGGACGAAGCCGCCGGGGTCGGTGAACTTGCCTTTGTAACCGCCGTCCATCTCGTTCGAGTAGAAGATCCCGTGCGGGTGCATGGTCACCGGTGAGCTCAGCTTGTTGCGGAAGTGGACGATCAGCGTTTCGCCGACGTTCGCTTCGAGCAGCGGGCCCGGCACCTTCGCCGGCCCGAGCGGTTTTTTGAAGTGGGGGGTCCAGGCGCGGTAGGCCCAGGCGGTGAACTTGGTCTTGCCCTTGATCGGCATGTTCATCATCTGGTCGCGGCCGGTGGGGACGATGTCCCACTCGACCGGCTCGGCGGTGATCCAGTACTCGCGCGTCGGCCCGCTCGCGGCGAAGGCGGCGAGCTCGGTGGTGCCGGCGCCCGCGGCGGCGCTCGCCGTCGCCGCGCCGCCGGCATCCGCCGCCGCCACCTTTGGCGGCACTTCGACGCCCTTCGCCAGCCCGTCGACGTCGATCTGCCCTTCGTCGCCGCGGATCTTGTGCCCGGCGAGGGTGCAGAAGAGCGCGCCGCCGCCCAGCGCCAGGAAGCCGCGCCGATCCATCCCGTCCCAGTTCACCGCGCGCCTACTTCTTGACGACGATCGTCATGTGCATCTGCGTCGGGTGGATCGTGCAGATGAACTTGTAGGTGCCCGGCGTCGTGAACTGCTTTTCGAATTCGGCGTTGGTGACGGCGGTCGTCTTGGTCGAGTAGGTCTTCTTCTGCTTCAACCCCTTCGGCCCGCTCTTCAGGTGCACGTCGTGCGGATAGGTGTTGGTTTCCGCCCACACCCAGTTCACCGACTGCCCCTCCTTCAGGGTGAGCTTTTCCGGCCCGAAGTAGAAGTCGGCCACCGACACTTCCTTCGGCTTCGACTTCGGCTTCTTCGCCGGTGCTTCGGCGGCGGTGGCGACCGCCCCCGAGAGGGCAAGTACCGCCACCATCGCCACCGCGACCAGCTTGGCGGCGTGCGCCGCCCCGGGCGTCCGCCTGCGCTTCCGCCTCAGCACGTGACTTCACCCGGCTTCGGCGCGACTTCCACCGGCTTGAACTTCTGGAACGCCGG
>MKSH01000194.1:2393-3157 GCA_001898095.1 Solirubrobacterales bacterium 70-9
GGTTGCCGGTTTCGGCGAGGCTGGCGATCTGCAGCCGCGGCGCCAGGTTGATCGATTTGGCCGCCGCGTAGGGGATTTCCGGCTGCGGGCAGACCGGGTAGATCTGGCTCAGCGGCACTTTGCCGTTGCCGGGCGCGAACGTCGAGTTGGCACTGTTGGCGCCCCAGCAGTTGCCGCCGCCGGTGTCGTCGTTCCAGATGTCGTATTCGCCGTTCGGATCGGCACCTTCGCGACCCATCACGTTTTCGACGATTTCGTTGTTCACGTTCTTCGCTTCGTTGCCTTCGTTGGCGATGAACGTTTCGCCGGGGCCGGAGAAGGAGGAGATCCCCCACTTGTAGTTGCCGAACACCTTGTTGCCGCGGACGACGTTGTGGTCGGAGCCGTAGAGGACGATGCCGACGCCGGTCGGGTAGTTCACCGTCTGGCCGCTAAGTTCACCGAGCCCCGCGGAGACGGTGTGGAACGCCGACCCGGCGAGGAAGTAGTTGTAGTTGTTCCAGAACACGTCGTTGCGTTCGATCACGTTCCAGCCGTTCGGCTCGTACCCCTCGCTGTCGAGCGTGTTGGGGACGATCCCGGCGCCGTTGTTGAAGAACGCGCTTTCGATGATCCGCACGTACTTCGAGTTGGTGCCCGAGTAGCCGAGCACGTTTTCGTAGCTTTCGTCGTTCTTCAGCAGCGTCCACATCAGTTTCTTCTGGCACGCTTCGCCGCTGTAGACGTTCCACTTCTTGTTGTCGCACGGCGTTTCGCCGACGTAG
>MKSH01000194.1:3168-8355 GCA_001898095.1 Solirubrobacterales bacterium 70-9
AGGCCGTAGGAGCGGTTGCCCGAGGCGAGCAGGTTGTCCATCGTGTAGCCGACGCAGTGCTGGCCTTCTTCGCTGGAGGCGTGGATGAAGAAGCCGTTCGACTCGTAGTTGCGCGCCCACATGTTCTTCAGCACGAGGCCGTCGACGCTGATCGCCTCGATCCCGTTCTGGGCGGCGCCGAGTTCGCCCTTCGCGTTCTTCCCTTCGAGGATCGTCCGCTTGCGATCCTTCTTGGTGCCTTCGATGACGAGCCCGTCGAAGTCCTTCTTCCTTTCGGTGCCGTCGACGACCACGCCTTCGACGTACTTGCCCGGCCGGATCGTGACCTTCACCTTGGCCTTCGGGTTCTTGTAGGCGGCGGATCCGGCGGCGTCCACGGCCTTCTGGATCGTCCGGTAGCGGCAGCCGTGCCGGCAGGCTTCGAAGACCATCGTCTTCTGCTTCTGCGGCTTCGCGGCGAGCGCCGGCGACATCGGTGCCCCGAGGCCCACCAGGGCGGCGAGAACCGGAACCAGTGCAAGAACGGGCAGGCGGTGCGTCATATCTCTCCTTCTCAGCGTCGGGTTGCCGGGTCCCGCTCCTCCGAGTCGAGACCTCGCCGCGCTTTCCCTCGAGCGCGGCGTCGCGCTGAGCGGACAATATCGAAGCCTGAACCGACTTCGGCTGGTCAGCCAGGCAGTATCGACTGCATCGCTTGTTCCAATTCGTCCACCCCGTAGGCGCCGGAGAGGCGGTCCTTGATCACGCCTTCCTTGTCGATCAGATACGTCCACGGCTCGGTCGGCAGGCCGAAGGCCTTCAGCTGGGGACGGATCCCCTTGCTGATTTCGTTGTCGACGTAGACCTCTTGGTGGATGAAGTCCGCCCGCGGTTCGTATTTGTCGGCGACCTGCTGGGCGACGTCGACGACCGGGCCGCAGACGCGGCTCTGGCAGAGGGCGGGAGTGGCGAAGACGAGGACGATCGGCTTCTTGCCGAGGACTTCGGCGAAGTTGACCTTGTGCATCTGGTCGGGCGGGACCCGGGTGTCGATCTTTTCCAGGTCGTTGCCGACGTCGGCGGCGGTCAGCGTTTCGATCTTCGGCGGGCGTTCCCCGACTTTCGGCACCTTCGGGAATTTGCCGATCACCGGGCTGGGGATGCGGCTCGCTTCCAGCTTGCCGTCGGCGTTCTTGATCATCGCGATCGCCAGCCATGGCCCGTTCTTGTCGAAGTCGACCTTCGGCACCACGTACACCGACTTCGCCTCGCCCGGGCCGGAGCCGTTCTGGGAGCGGTAGGCGGGCTTCGTCTCCAGTGATTCGAGCTTCGCCGGGAGCGGGCCGAGGACCTTCGACTTGCCGTCCTTGGCGAAGTAGAGGGCGACTTCGACGTCTTCGACCTGTTCCTGGCCGGCCGTGAAGACACCGAAGGGGTAGCGTTCGACGCCGGTGTCGAAGACCTCCGAGGCGGGGGCGATGACGAATTCCGAGGGGGTCGCGCCGGAGCCGTGGAGGAGCTGGGAGATCGTCTTGCCGTGGGCCGAGGGGAAGTCCTTCGAGGGCGGCGCGGCGCGGGTTTCGACATCGCTGCCGCCGCAGCCGGAGAGGAGCGCCGCGCCGAGGGCGGCGAGCGCGAGCAGTGCGAGCAAGGTGGCCGGGCGGCGGCTGGTGGGGCGGCGCATCGGGGGAAAACCTACAAACTGAGCTTAAGCTGAAGCTATGCCGAACATCGAGGATCCCGACTTCCAGGAGCGCGAGGGCGCGCCGCCCGGCTTTCGCGCCTTTCGAGCGCGGGTCGGCTACGAGCTGGGGAGCGAGCGGATCGGTGCCAGCGTCTGGAAGCTGCCGCCCGGCGAGGCGGCCTACCCGTACCACTTCCATTACTCCGATGAGGAGCTTCTGTTCGTCTTGAGTGGGAGGCCGACGCTCCGGACGCCGAGCGGGACGCGGCAGCTGGAGCCGGGCGAGGCGGTCCACTTTCCGCTCGGCGAAGAGGGCGCCCACCAGGTGCTGAACCCGACCGACGAGGAGGTCCGCTTCCTCGCCGTCTCCACCAACGGCGCCCCGGACATCGTCGTCTACCCCGACTCGAACAAGATCGGCGCCAGCGAGCGCCTCCCCGAGGGCGGCGGCCTCCACACCTTCTTCGATCTCGACTCCCAGGTCGGCTACTGGAAAGGCGAGTCGGTGCCGCAGACCGAGCGGTGAGTTCGCACTTCGCCGTATATAGGGCGGAGAACTGCGAACGCATCTCGGCGCCGACCGGGGCAAGGACCGCATCGACGGCGGTCGGGCGGGTATCTGGGGGTATGGGACGACTTCAGGGACCGGTAGTGGCGCTGCTCGCGCTCGCGCTCATCTGGGCGCCGGGAGCCGCGGCCGCCGAACGGACCCTCGCCGAACGGGCCGAATCGATCCCGACTCCCTCCTGCGCCGAAGGGCCGGTGCGGGAAGGCGACGTGATCGTCGGCACCGATTGCGCCGATCACATCGTCGTGCCGCCGACCGTCACCTATGTGGACGGCGGCGCGGGGGACGACGTGATCGTCGGCAGCCTCACCACGGCTGCCTCGGGTCCCGTCACCTCCGCCACGGGCTCCTGCGAAACCGGGTGCCACCTCGAAGTCGGCAGCCAGACCTTCGAAGGCGGCCCCGGCGACGACATCATCTACGGCGACCGCGGCAACGACATCCTGCGCGGCAACGAAGGGGACGACCGGCTCTACGGCGGGATCGGCGACGACCGGCTGGAAGGCGGGACGGGGAACGACTGGCTCTCCGGCGGCTTCGGCGCCGACACGATCGACGGCGGCGAAGGCAGCGACTACGTGCGCGGAGACGGCACCATCGACCACATCTTCGACACCGGCCTGGTCGGGACCGACACGCTCAGCTTCGCGTCCGGGGTGACGCCCGGGTTTGGCGCCGCCAAAGCCCCCGGCATCAGCGGCTTCCCGGAAACCAAAGAAGGGGAGCGCGGCGTCTACCTCCACATCGGCGACGGCGGCGAAGACGCCGAGAACGGGATCGCCGCGTCCGGTGGCGGGGTCGACGAAGTGCAGCCCGGTGCCTTCGAGCGGATCATCGGCACGCCGTACTCCGACTACATCGTCGGCACGCCGGCGAGCGAAGAAATCCTCGGCGGTGGGGGCGCCGACGTGATCATCGGCAACGGCGGGGCGGACGTGCTGCGGGGCGGCGCCGACGGCGATTACCTGGACGGCGGCCCGGGGTCCCGGATGTTCGGCGAAAGCACCGACGAAGGCGGCGTGCCGGACGTCGACTACTGCACCGGCGGCGGCGAAGAGAACGGCTGCGAAGCGAGCGCCGCCGCGGTGGCGCCGCGGGCGACCGGCAAAGTGAGCGTCGGCAAGACCGATGCCGGGTCGGGATCGACCGACGTCTACGTGGTCGGCAGCTCCGCCGCCGACACGATGACCGCCCACTACACCGGTGCCGCCGTCGAAATCAGCCTCGCCGGGGCGAGCTTCGACACCTCCAAGGAAGACGCGGGCGGGTGCACGGTGGCGGCAAAACTCGCCACCTGCGCGCTGGGCGTGCCGGTCGCGCCGAACGTGCCGGCGCTCGACGCGCTGACGATCGCGGGGATGGGCGGTGGGGACCACATCGTCGCCCCCGATTTCCCCGACGGGACCACCGTCACCCTGATGGGAGGGGCGGGCGCCGACGTGCTGACCGGCGGGCCGAGCGAAGACGTGCTGGTCGACGGGCCGCCACCCGACCCGACGACCGGCGCCGCCACCGACACCAGCGCCGACACCCTCGAAGGGTGGGCGGGCGACGACGCGCTCCTGCACAGCGGCGGCGCCGACACGCTCGACGGCGGCTTCGGCTCCGACCTCTTCCTCTCGGTCGAGGTGTGCGAAGGGGAGACGATCGACGGCGGCGCCTCGGCCGGCTCCGATCGCGACAACTCCTCCTGGGCGCGGCTCGGCAACGGCGGGGTCGCCGCCGACCTGCTCACCGGTCAGGTCGGCCGGGTGAGCGGCGAAACGCCGACTTGTCCGGGGGGCACGCCCGATCACATGGAAGGGATCGAGGATCTCGAGGGCTCGGAAGGGAGCGACGTGCTGATCGGGGACGAAGGGGTCAACCAGATCCTCGGTCACAAGGGCTCCGATATCTACCGGGCGCTCGGTGGCGACGACTCGATCTTCGCCAACTCGGGCACGGCCGACAAAGTGATCGACTGCGGCGAAGGCGATGACAGCGCGGTGGTCGACCTCGCTGCGGTCGGTGACCCGCCGCCGATCGGCTGCGAGCACGTGCGGGAAGGGAAGGCGAACGAATTCCAGCTCGAAATCGAAGAACCGCCGCCCGCCTCGACCGCGCCGGTGACCACGCCGCCGCCGCCGACCGTGCCGACCAGGCCGGTGAAGAAGCCGAAGCCCGACCGCACGCCGCCGCGGACGAAGCTGCTGCGGCGACCGCCCGCCGTGGTGCGGGTGGCGCCTCGCCATCTTGCGAGCGTCGTCTTCCGCTTCGGCGCGAACGAGAGCTCCCGCTTCGAGTGCAAGCTCGACCGCAAGTCCTACCGTCGCTGCCACTCGCCGCTCCGCGCCCACCTGAAGGTCGGCCGCCACGTCTTCCGCGTCTTCGCCGTCGACGCGGCCGGGAACCGGGACAGGACGCCGGCGGTCCTCAAGGTCCGCGTTGTCGCCCGCTACCGCCCGGCTCACTAGGCTCGGTCCCACAGTCAACGTCGGACAGGAGGGCAAAGGTGGGCAAACCGATCTACACCGCCGCGGCGAACGTCGTCGGGGGACGCGCGGAGGGGCATGGCAAGACCAGCGACGGGGCGCTTGAGGTCGATCTGCGCCTGCCGGGGGAGATGGGCGGCGAAGGCGGCGGGACGAATCCCGAGCAGCTCTTCGCGGTCGGCTACGCGGCCTGCTTCGAGGGCGCGATCGGGGCCGTCTCGCGGCGGCAGAAAACCGAGACGGACGACGTCTTCATCGACTCGAAGGTGTCGCTGCTGGCCGGCGAGGACCGCACCTTCAACATCGCCGTGGAGCTCGACGTGACGTTCCCGTCGCTCGACGACGAGGCGGCGGTCGAGCTGGTCCGCGACGCCCACAAGGTGTGCCCGTACTCGAACGCAACCCGCGGAAATATCGACGTCAAGCTCACCGCCAACGGCCAGGAGGTCTGAGCGCGGCGCCTCCGGCCCACGCGGCCGCGCCGG
>MKSH01000194.1:8375-11213 GCA_001898095.1 Solirubrobacterales bacterium 70-9
CGCTCACCGCCATCGCCATCGTCGGCATGATCGCGATGGCGATCATCCTGCCGACCGCCTTCGGCGCTTCGGCCCCCGCGCCCTCCCCGGTCCGCAAGGCGCTCGCCGAAACCGAACAGGTGCAGGGCGCCCCCGGCCGCACCATGGTCCTCAGCCAGGTGACGGTGCCGCCGGGCGCCAAGCTCGCCGTCCACCATCATCTGGGGACGCAGATCTCGCGGGTGGTCTCGGGGACGCTGAGCTACACGGTGCGGCAGGGCAAGGCCGAACTCTTCGAAGGCGAAGGTGAAGAAGCGCGCCTCGTCCGCACGATTACCGCGAACGAGACCGCGAAGATCCGTGCCGGCCAGTGGCTGGTCGAGCAGCCCAGCGACATCCACCAGGCCGCCAACCGCGGCTCCTCACCGGTGGTGATCTACCTGGCGACCCTGCTCAAGGATGGCGCCGCTCCTTCGACTCCTGTCGATCTGCACTAGCCCGACGGTCCTCGGTCGCCTGCCGGTTCGGGTGGCGCTCCTGTCCCTCCGGCTGGTTCGTCCCCGGCTCTTTGATCGCCGTGGCCGCCTCTTTGGCTTTGTCGCTCAGGCTGCCTTTCTGTTTGGCGATGTCGGCGAGTTCGGTCGCGTCCTCCTTTAGCGACTCGACCCCGCCGCGTTCGTCGACGATTTTCTTGCCTTTGTTGAACAGGCCTTTCAGGTCCATGAGATTCCTCTCCTCGGGGGCACGAAGGAAAATCTACGCGCGTCCGTCCCAGAGCGCTAGACTGCCACGCAATGGCGATCCCGGGCGGACAGAACGTGCAGCACGTCGTTCCTTGCGCGTCCGCCGCGGTTGCCGTCGTTGGTGTCGTTACCGAGGCCGGGCTTATTAAAAGCTCGGTCGTCGTCTGACACCGCAAGAACGCCCGCCGGCCAACAGCACACATAACGGGGACACGGCGGAGGCGTTGCCGGCCGTGCCGATCCCCTCAAAACACTGGCAGGAAGCCCTCGGAATCCTCGCCGCCCAGCGCTATCCCCAGCCGCAGTTCCCGCTGCCGATGGAACAGCGCCCGCCGGCGTAGGCGCGTTCGCAGTTGCCCGTAACCGGTACGGGAAAGTGCGAACGCACCGGGCGGGGGGGTGGCGGAAGGGTGACTTCGTGACGCCTTCGCTTAGGGAACGTGGAGTTCTCGCCGTCTCCCTCACGACCCTCCTCTCCGACGCCGGCCTGTGGAGCCTTTTCGCTTCATTGGGACGGTTTCGCTCCACACCCGGGACCCGCACGGGACGCGCGCCCTCGCCCCCCCACAGACCCGGCCCTCTCGGAGGCGGCCTCAGCCTGCCCGGGCCGCCTCCGAGAGGGCCGTCGTCCCTTCCCGTCCCGGAAGCGCCTTGGCGTCTACTCAGTCCGTGCCGAGCGACTAGGCCCAGCCGGGCGGCTGGTAAGCGTCGTTGGGGAGGACGCCGACGAGCAGTGCGGTGACGGTTTCGTCGGAGTTGTTCATCAGCGTGCGGGTGCTGCTCGGGGCCAGTGAGGCGTAGGTGCCGGCGGGCGCGGGGAGCTCTTGGCCGTCGACCGAGATCACCGCATCGCCCTCCAGCACGATGTAGAGCTCGACCTGGCCGCTGCCCGCCTCGTCGTGCGCGGGGAGGGAGCCGCCGGGGGCGATCTCGACCAGGTTGAAGCCGAAGGCCGAGGTGTCGAGGGCCTTGCGGGCGAGCAGCCAGGTGCAGCCGCCCGACCCGGCCATCCTCTCGAATTCATCGCGGTGCTTGATCGAGTTCCCCGACACGGCCGCCTCCTTTCAAGGTTTCCTCCCCGACCATAGCTCGGGTCATCCCGACCCGGCCGTGGGCGGTGGGTGGCCGCACCACCAGCCGCCACAGTCGTGAGGACGGGTCGCCGATCAGGGCGCCTCGCCGGCCGTCGACGCAGACCCCGCACCAGATCTCGTAGGTGTAGGTGCCGGGGGTGAGGCGGGGGACGGTGAAGCGGAGGAGGTAGCGCGGCGGATCGCCGCCTTCGGGGTTGTTGCCGCCCGGCGGCGGGACGGCGCGGCCGAGGAAGGTGAACGGTGGCTTGTGCGGCGGGCCGAGCGGGGTCGGCGTGCACTGGGGGCCGGCGCCGCAGGTGCGCCGCTGGGGTGCTTCCTTGGCGCGGACGAGGGAGACGCCGAAGGAGGCGGGCGGTTCTTTCCCTTCCGTGCCCAGCATGCAGGGGCCGTGGTCGAAGCCTTTCGGGTGCCGTTCCCCCTTCGGCCCGACGCAGGGCGGGAAGCAGAAGCCGCAGCCGATGGTGAGGTCGACGGTCGCTCCCGGGGCGCCGTGGTGGGTGCTGGCCCGTTCGATCCCGACGGCGGCACGGGCGGGGCCGGCGAGGGCGAGGAGGCCCGCGGCGAGCGCGAGCATCGCGATGAGCAGGGCGGTGGCGAGGTCTCGGCGTGTGGTCTTCATGCCTCTCCTACAACCCTCGCCCCGCATCGGTTCCCGGGCAAGTGGAACCGATCCCCCGGCTGCGTTGTAGAAGAGACGAGTGGAGGCGGAGCGGATCGCCGAGGAGTCGCTGCTCGCTCGCGCGCGGGAGGGTGACGTGCGCGCCTACGAAGAGCTGGTCGAGCGCCATCAGGCGGTGGCGTTCCGGGTCGCCTGGCTGGTGACGCGGTCGACTCCCGATGCCGAGGAGGCCGCCCAGGACGGTTTCGTGAAGGCCTACCGGAGTCTGGGCCGATTCCGCGAGGGCGCGCCGTTTCGCCCGTGGCTGCTGGCGATCGTCGGCAACGAGGCGCGCAACCGCCGGGTCGCGGCGGGGCGGCGCGAGCGGCTGGCGCTGCGCGTCGGCGAGGAGATGACGGCCGCT
>MKSH01000194.1:11241-12806 GCA_001898095.1 Solirubrobacterales bacterium 70-9
GGCTGCCGGAGCGCGACCGCCTGGTGATCGGCGCCCGCTTCTTCCTCGAGCTGAACGAGGCCGAGACCGCGGCGGCGCTCGGGGTGCGTCGGGGCACCGTGAAGTCGCGCCTCAGCCGGGCGCTCGGGCGGCTGCGAAAGGAGGTGGAAGCGGATGGCTGAGGTGGAGATGGAGCGACGCCTGGCGGAGATCGGCCGGGATCTCGACTTCCCGGTCACGCCGACGCTCACCGGTCGCGTCGGCGCGGAGCTCCGCGGTATGAGCCCGACCGTCGAGGCGGGCACCGGAGAGGATCCCGCCCGACGCGATCCCGACTCGTCGGTGCGGTCACGGTCGTCTGTGCGCGGGCGCTCGATCGGGGAGCCTCGCGCCGTCCCTCGACTGCGTCTGCTGCTACTCGTCGTCCTCGCGGCTCTTCTCCTCGCCGCGGGTGCGATCGCCGCCGTGCCCTCGGCGCGCCACGCGGTGCTCGAATTCCTCGGCCTGCGCGGCGAGACGATCGAGCGCGTGCCGAGTCTCCCCGAGAACGTGCGGGCGAAGCCGGGCTGGCATCTCGGCAGCCCGACGACCCTCGCGGCGGCCCGTCACGGCCTGATCTTCGACCCGCTGGTGCCCCGTGGGCTGGAGGACCCGAACGGCGTCTTCCTCGACTCCTCGGTCCTCGGCGGCGCCCTCAACCTCACCTACCCGCCGCAGCCCGGCCTGCCCCGCTCACGCCTGACCGGCGTCGGCCTCCTGATCGACCAGCTGAGCGGCCAAGCGGCCCCGGGCTTCTACGGCAAGATGGTCCCCCGCGGCGCCCGCTTCGAGCGCTTCCGCTTCCGCGGCCAGTTCGCCGCCTGGGTCGAAGGCCTCCACGTCTTCACCTACAAGCCCTCGACCGACCACACCTTCCACCTCGACCACGCGCGCCTCGCCGCCAACGCCCTGATCGTCCAGCGCGGCGACGTGATGATCCGCCTCGAGGCCCGCTTCGACAAACCCACCGCCCTCGCCATCGCCCGCTCCCTCCATCCTTAGCGGGGACCCTCTAAGATCGACCCCGGCGGCCCTCGCGGGAGCGCCGCGTTCCGCCCGGATAGCTCAGTTGGTAGAGCACTTCCATGGTAAGGAAGGGGTCACGAGTTCGAGTCTCGTTCCGGGCTCTCTGGAAAGCCCCGCTCAGGCGGGGTTTTTAAAACGAAAGCGGCGTCAGTTCGGCCTCATGGAAGCGTTATCTACGGGGACGATTGGAAACTGTCTTCGGCTTTCGGATCTAGCGGACGCCCGCTTCTTAGAATCGCCCAGACATCGCGGGTGAGCGGTTCGTCACTAACGCATGACGGCAAGCCAAAGGGTCGCCGCGACCAGCAGCGGCACCCACCACCAGGCGTTGACGCCGAGCGCCACCAGGATCGCTGCGCCGCCGATCGCGGCGACCGCGGCCGCCGCGAGGCGCCAGTCGTCGCCGACGACGAACTCCCAGACCTGCTCAGGGATCTTCCGCGCCTGACTCATGCGGTGCTGGGGGTCGGCTCGGGGGTTCGGCCGGCGATGTTCGCCAGGAGAAGCGCCCATAGGAGTAC
>MKSH01000195.1:0-1031 GCA_001898095.1 Solirubrobacterales bacterium 70-9
GTACGCTCGCTCCAATGCTCGCAACCCGTCGCATCCGTCGTTCGCTCGCAGGGACTGCTGAACGGCGTTTTTTGTTCGTGTCCCTCGCTGAACTTAGGGAGAGCCCATGACACAGATCGGCGCCGCGTCCCCTGACCCATTGCTGCGGGTGATGGACGACTATCCCCTGGCTCAGGCCCTCTACGTCGCGGCGGAACTTGGCCTGGCCGACCTGCTCGCCGACGGTCCGCGCGAGATCGCGGACCTGGCGGCCGCAGCGGGCGCTCATGCCTCGTCGCTTGCCCGGCTCGTGCGCGCGCTCGCCGCGCTCGGCGCGGTGGCGGAGGACGCGGATGGCCGCGTCGGCCTCACTCCAATCGGCGCGTCCCTTCGCACCGGGGCGCCTGGATCCATCCGGGATGTCATCCGGTTTCGGGGCGGAGAATGGTTCTGGCGCAGCCTGGGCGAGTTGCTTTACAGCGTGCGGACGAGCGCGCCGGCGTTCGACCACGTCTTCGGCATGAGCAATTTCGACTACTGGGCGCGCCACCCGGAGGCAGGAGCCGTCCATGACGCATTCTTCACGGCGATGGCCCGCCGCACGACGTCGCCGCTCGTCGCCGCTTACGACTTCGCCCGGTTCGGGACCGTCGTCGATGTTGGCGGCAGCCAAGGACCGCTCCTGGCTGCGATCCTTCGCGCCACGCCGGGACTCCGCGGCGTCCTCTTCGACCGGCCGCATGTCGTCGAGGGCGCGGCGCCAGTGCTGGCGACGGCCGGCGTAGCGGACCGCTGCGCGGTGGTGGGCGGGGACTTTTTCGCGGCCGTGCCGGCCGGGGGCGACGCCTACCTTCTCAAATACATCCTCCATGATTGGGATGACGTGCGAGCGGCGGCCATCCTCCGGCGATGCCGGGAGGCGATGGCGCCGGGGACAACGCTCCTCGTCATCGAGCACGTGCTGCCCGAGCGGCTGGAGGCGGGACCAGCGGCGCAGCAGGCGGCGCGGCTGGACCTGCAGATGCTCGTCCTGACTCCGGGCGGGCGCGAAC
>MKSH01000195.1:1039-1599 GCA_001898095.1 Solirubrobacterales bacterium 70-9
TTTGGCTCCCTCTTCGTGGAGACGGGCTTCACGCTGCAACGGGTCATCCCGACCGACTCGCCGTTCAGCATCGTCGAGGGAATCGCACGGTAGGCAGCCGCGGCATCTCAGAGCGGCGCCGAAACCGCCGACGGCGCGAGGCGTCTTGCTGAGCCTAGAGCGCATTCGGTGTTAGCCCTATGCCCTCAGCGCGAAAAACTCGATGGGCCGCCCGTCAGAGACGGGTTGCCATACTCTTGGGACCCTCCAGCGCGTTTTCAAAACCATCCATAGCGTTGACCGACGGTGAAAGGATCTCTTTACTGGCGGGCAAACCGTTCGTCGTTCTCGTCACGGCTCTACTCCGCCTGGAACATCACTTCGCCATCGACGACGGTGAGCCGGGTTGGCACGGAGAGGAGGTCGTCGGGCGGGGTTTCGACGAGGTCGGCGGCGAAGGCGGAGAGGTCGGCGCGGTAGCCTTCCTTGATTTTGCCCGCGACGGATTGGTCGCCGAGGACGCGGGCGGCTTCGGTGGTGTAGCCGGAAAGGGTTTGGAGGCCGGTGAGGGCTTGGCGGGG
>MKSH01000195.1:1743-2233 GCA_001898095.1 Solirubrobacterales bacterium 70-9
TCCACTCGTCGTGGCCGCCGGCGTCGAACATCGCCATGTGCAGCGGCTGCATCGAGGCGGCCACGTTCAGCTTGGCGAAGCGCGGCAAATCCTCGTCCTGCAAGACTTCGATGTGCTCGACCCGGTGCATCGCGTTCGGAACCGGCCCGGCAGCCTCGTAGGCGTTGAGCGCGTGGCGGACCGCCATGTCGCCGACGGCGTGAGTGACGCACTGGAAGCCGCCCTTGGCGAAGAGATCGACGGCGGCGGTGTAGTGGGCCGGGTCGGGCCAGTAGGGCGTGTGGCTGGCGCCTTCGGTGTCGGGCTCGATCAGCCAGGCGGTGCCGCCCTCGATCGTGCCGTCGATGAAGAACTTGGCCGTGCCGCCCGTCCAGCGCCGACCGCGCGCGTTCTTGAGGGGGAGCCAGGCGCGCATCTCGTCGAGCGTCATCTCCGGCTCAACCCAAAGCGGCATCCGCAGGCGCAGGCTGAGATCGCCCGAGGCTTCGAG
>MKSH01000196.1:0-486 GCA_001898095.1 Solirubrobacterales bacterium 70-9
CATGGAGCTCTACGAGCGGGTCTACGAGATCCAGGCAGCCAGCGCCGAGCGGCTCGGGGAGAATCCCGACGACCCGGGGATCTCCGTGATGTCGGTGCTCGCGTTCTTCGAGACCCCGGAGGCGGCGTCGGCGATCAAGTTCCTCGGGGAGTAGTCCTCCTCGGCGGTGTCACACGCGATCTACGATGCGGGCATGGACCAGACGATTGACGTAGCCAACGCCGACCTGCTGCTCTCGACCACCCGCTCGGTGCGCAAGCGCCTCGACTTCGACCGCCCGGTCGAGCGCGAGGTGCTGCTCGAATGCCTCGAGCTCGCCGTCCAGGCGCCGACCGCCTCGAACAGCCAGACCTGGCGCTGGATGGTCGTCATGGATCCCGACCTGCGGCTCAAGGTCTCCGACTACTACCGCGCCGCGGCGCTGCCGTACCTGGGCGAATCGCTGGCGGCGGCCGAGGACGGCGGCGACGCGACCCAGCGGCGGGT
>MKSH01000196.1:499-4364 GCA_001898095.1 Solirubrobacterales bacterium 70-9
CATCGCCGACAAGGACCAGACCGGCAAGATCGTCGCCCTCGGCTCCGTGGTCCAGGCCGCCTGGAGCTTCCAGCTCGCCCTGCGCGCCCGCGGCCTCGGCTCCTGCTGGACGACGCTCCACCTTCGCCACGCGGCCGAGGTCGCCGAGTTGCTCGGCATCCCGCCGCACTACACCCAGGTGAGCCTGATCCCGATCGCCTACACCAAGGGCACGAACTTCAAGCCGGCGAAGCGGCCGCCGGTCAGCGAGATCACCCACTTCGACCGCTGGGACGCCGGCGACGCCAGGTAGCGCCGCCGGCCGCCCGCGGCCTCAGAGGCACCAAATAATTGGACGCACTCTCATCTGTTTGTAAGGATGCCGCGGGATGAACGGCGCGCCGCTCCGCTTCCGGGTCTTCTGGCCGCTCGTCCCGGCGGTGGCGATGGTGATGATCGACTTCACGATCGTCTCGATCTCGGCCTCGACGATCCAGGACGACCTGCATCTGTCGGAGACCGCGGTCCAATGGCTGGTCACCGCCTACGCGCTCTCGACTGCGGCGTTCGTCGCCCTCGGCGGCCGCCTCGGCGACATCCTCGGGCACAAGAAGGTCGTCGTCGCGGGCGTGATCGTCTTCGCCGGCTCCTCGCTGATGTGCGGCCTCGTCCCCGATGGCTCGATCTCGGTGCCCTGGCTGATCCTCTTCCGGGTCCTGCAAGGCCTCGGCGGCGGCCTGATGATCCCCTCGGCGACGGTGTTGGTGCTGGACGCCTTCCCCGGCGACGAACGCGGCAAGGGCCTCTCCGTCTTCTTCATCGTCGCCGGCCTCTTCACCGCGATCGGCCCGGTCGCCGGCTCCTATCTGACCCAGTTCTGGACCTGGCGGGCGATCTTCTGGATCAACGTGCCGGTGGCGCTGCTCTCGCTCTGGGAGTTCCGCAACGCGCGCATGAACGACGTCAAGCGGCCGGCGAAGCTCGACGTCCAGGGCTCGGTCCTGATCGTCGTCGGCATGGCGCTCACCGTGCTCGGCATCCAGCAGTCGACCGAATGGGGCTGGGGCGACCCGGCGACGCTCGGCTCGATCATCATCGGGCTCGCCGTCCTCGCCTGGTTCGTCGTCGTCGAGCGGCGCACCGAGGACCCGCTGATCGACGTCAACGCGCTGCTCGCCAACCGCCCGTTCGCGGTCGACAACCTGCTCACCTTCCTCGTCTTCGCCCCCTGGCTGGCGGTCTTCTTCTTCGGCTCCGTCTACTTCCAGGTGGCGGTCGGCCAGGAACCGACCCAGGCGGGCTTCTCGATCCTGACGATGTTCTACTCGTTCTTCGTCGCCGCCCGCGTCGGCGGCGCCTGGATGGACAGCGGCGGCGCCAAGAAACCGGTCTGCATCGGCTTCATCCTCGGCGGCGTCGGGATGGTCGTCTGGGCGGGCAACCTCTCCGAACTGAGCCAGAGCGCCACCCTCTGGGGGATGTTGATCACCGGCGCCGGCTTCGGCCTCGTCTTCTCGCCGCTGAACGCCGACGCGCTGAACCGCCTCCCCGATTCGCTGCGCGGCCAGGGCTCCGGCGTCACCCAGACCTTCCGCAACTTCGGCTCGGCGATCGGCATGGCGATCATGGGATCGATCGTCGCCTCGGCCACCGACCTCGCCGGTGCCGAAGGCCCCGGCAACTTCGCCGCGGCGATGGAGAAGGCCTGGTACGTCGGCGCCGGCTTCCTCTTCGTCGGCTACATCGTCGCCCACCTCTTCATGCCGGACGGCAAGCAGGAGGGCATCGAGTAGCCCCTGCGCGCCCTGGCGACCTCATCTAGGGTCACTGCATGGCGGACCTCGCCGAGCACGTCGCGACCAATCGCGCCTTCTGGGACGAATTGGCGGGCCGCTACGTGGACTCGGGCCGGCGCAACTGGGAGAGCGAGGAACCGAGCTGGGGGATCTTCTCGATCCCCGAGTCGGAGCTCGGCCTGCTGCCCGCGGAGATCGACGGCCGCGACTCGATCGAGCTCGGCTGCGGCACCGGTTACGTCTCCGCCTGGCTCGCCCGGCGCGGCGCCCGCCCGGTCGGCATCGACAACTCGGCCCGGCAGCTGGAGACGGCGCGCACCTTCCAGCGGGAGTTCGGGATCGAGTTCCCGCTCCTCCACGGCGACGCCGAGCACGTGCCCTACCCCGACGCCTCCTTCGACATCGCGATCTCCGAGTACGGGGCGAGCATCTGGTGCGACCCCTACGCCTGGATCCCGGAGGCGGCCCGCCTGCTGCGCCCCGGCGGTGAGCTGGTCTTCCTCGTCAACTCGATCTTCACCATCCTCTGCGGCCCCGACGACGAGACCGTCCCGGCCGGCGACCGGCTCCTGCGCCCGCTCTTCGGCATGCACCGGGTCGAGTGGCCGGGCGAGGACTCGGTCGAATTCCACCTCCCGCCGGGCAAGATGATCGGCCTGCTCGGCGACTGCGGCCTCGAGGTGACCGAGCTGATCGAAGTCCGCCCGCCCGCCGACGGGCAGACGAGATCCACCAGCGTCGCCCTCGACTGGGCGCGCCGCTTCCCCTGCGAGGAAGTCTGGCGCGCCCGCAAGCGCGGCTAGCGACCTTGCCGATTTAGCCGGACCTATGGCGAGGGTCCCGTCAGGGAATCGGTAAACGCGGAGGGTGCCTCCTGCGGGTCGAGATCGATGATGCCGGTGTTCACCCCGGTGCCGGAGGCAAGGTGGGCGGGGACGGTCTCGCCGCAGTCGGCACTCGGACCGCTGAAGCCCCAGGCGTTCCAGAGGCCACGCAGCACTCCTTCGCCGCCGACGAGGTAGTGGAACGAGCCTCCGGTCGCGATCCGGTGGCGACCGAGCCAGGCGCGGACCGCCGCGCGTGAGTCGACCTTTGGATCGCTGGAGATCGCCAGGATCGCGGCGCCCGTGCCGTTCAGTTCGGCGGTCGCGCGAGCCAGGAAGCCGCCGATCGCCTCGCATCTGGTGGAGATGAAGACGACGGCGTAGGGGGTGCCCTCGAGCGCGGCGCTATCGAAGGGCCGCCCCGTCGCCCCTTCGACGAGGCGGACTCGGGGTGCCTGCGAGCCGATTGCGGCCGGGGCAGCGCCGACGCGGCGCTGCGGTTCGTTGCGCGGCGGTGGGCTCGCGGTTTCGTGGCCGAAGAAGTGGGCGACGGCGAGCAGGGCGACGCTCGCCAGGAGCGGCAGCACCACGGTCAGGGTGGCGATCCGTCGGCGGCGTCGGCGCGCGTCGTCCATCAGCCGGTCGCCGTCGTCACTGCCGAGAGGATCCAGAGGGCCAGGCAGGTGAAGGCCACCATCACGAAGAGCATCCACTCCTGCGCCCGGATCGACTGGCGCGCCGAGGAGAAGGTGTCGAGGCCGCGCTCATGCGAGAGGACGATGCCGCCGACGTGCCCGCCGACGATCGCCAGGATCTGGACGTACCAGATCGCCGCGAAGGAGATCAGGTTGTAGTTGACCAGCCATTCGGCGGTGCCGAAGAGGTTCGAGCCGTGGCCGAGGGGGTCGGAGATCAGGTAGCCGACCGCCTGCCCCTGGAGGACGAGCAGCGAGAAGTAATGGGCGAGCATGTAGCCGAAGGCGATCGGGACGAGGGTGTGGATGAACTGGCCGCTCAGCTCGGCGATCGGTCGGCCGGTCGCCCGCGCCATGCCCGCGATCCCGAGCCGGTAGAGCCCGGCGACCAGCCCGATCCAGAAGGCGAGGCCGATCGTCCCGGCGCACTCATAGGCGCCGATCGGCCCGAGACCGAAGTGGGTGAAGAAGGTCTGCAGGTCCGGCCCGACCGCAAACCAGATGTCGCCGTTGGAGAAGCCGTCGAAGCTGGTCGACCCGATCAGCGCGAAGAGGACAGCGGCGGTGCCCG
>MKSH01000196.1:4397-4960 GCA_001898095.1 Solirubrobacterales bacterium 70-9
GAAGTAGACGGAGAAGCCGTCGGCGCGGGAGGTCCAGGTCTCGATCCCGTATGCGGCCATCCCGACGAGCTGCACCGCGCCGTAGCCGAGGGCGAGGATCGCCAACAGGCTGGGGTCGTCTTTGCTTGGGTAGACGAGCTCCAGCCAGGCGAAGCCGACGAGGGTGAGTGCCGCCGGGTAGCGGCCGAGGCGTTGCCGATAGTCGCCGAGCAGAGGACGTGGCTCGACTCCCGCCGCGCGCAGCAGGGCGGTGCCCGCCCGGGCCATAGCGCGCCACGGATTGAACGGCCGCCAGAGATCGCCGACGAAGGCCGAGACGATCGGAATCCCGACCCAGAAGACGACGTAGACGGCGGTCGGGGCCAGGTTCGAGGTGAAGTTCTGTTCGCCGCGCAGACCGGCGTAGACGACGACCGCGAAGAGGCCGACGCCGAGCGCCCCGCAGAGCCATTCGAGCACCCGGGGCACGGTCAGCAGCTCGCGGCGGGGCAGCGCCCCCAGGCGCCGACCGCGCAGGCGGAACATCGCCACGAACGAGATGACGATCACCACCGCCGCCGCCC
>MKSH01000196.1:4972-9577 GCA_001898095.1 Solirubrobacterales bacterium 70-9
AGGCAGGGATCGGCAGGTCGGCCCGACCGACGATCCCGTGCGCGGCGGCCGCCCCCGGGAACACCAGGGCGACCGCCGCGAGGGCGGCGAGGAGCCCGGGCGCCCGCCTCACGACGAGGCGCCCGGGACGACGCGCGTGAGCGTCGATCTTCACTTCACCTCGACGTCGCCGCAGAGGATCCCCGGGTTCTTGGAGAGTGCCTGCATGAACGCGGGCGAGGCCGGGGCCGTGCCGATCTGATCGCGCTCGGCGGCCGGCGTCGGTTCTTCGTGGACCATGATGAAGTAGCCCTTTTCGACCACGTCCTGGTGGACGGTGAAGTCGACCTTGGCGGTCGCTTCGCCCTTCGAGTTGGCTTCCAGGTCGGGCAGGACCACGGCCATGTTGGTGACCATCTTCTTCGGTTTGCAGGAGCCGTCGGGGCCGTGCAGGTGCTCGGCGTGGTCGCTGTTCGGTTCCAGCCCGGAGACGGTGATCGTCCCGGTCAGCTTGTCGCCCTTCTGTGTGAGCGTGGCGGTGCCGTGGGCGTTCGAGGGGGCCATCAGCATCCCGGTCGGCCCTTCGGTCGGTTCCGCGGAGGAGGCTTCCTTTTCCCCTTCGGACATGCCTTCCATTTCACCTTCCGACATGCCTTCCATCGAGCCCGACTTCGACTCGACCGGCTTCAGGGTGACGGTGGCCGTGGTGGCCGAGCTGCTCGATCCGCCGCAGCCGGCGACGGCCAGCGCGAGGAGCGCCGCGACCGTCGCCAGGACGAAGGGACGCCTGACGGGGGTGATCATCGGGTCGCCTCCGTGCTCCTCCGGGCGACGACCAGGGCGCCGCCGCCGACCAGCAGGCCGAGCGCGCCGACGATCAGGGCGATGATCGCCAGGGTCTTGTCGGAGCCTTCGCCGGAGCCGGACGATGATTCTTCCCCCGACATCTGCATCTGCGCTTCGCCCGCGCCGGTCGAAGCTTCCCCGGAGGGCACTTCCGAGGCGGCCGGCCCGGCCTCGCCGCCCGCGACTTCCTCGATCAGCCCGCCTTTCGCGGTGACGTTGATCGTCGGCGCCGGTTCTTCGGCTTCCGGCGAGCCGATCCAGCGGGCGACTTTGCCGTTGCTGTAGTACTCGAGCGTCTTGAAGGCCAGCGACTTGCCTTCGTAGCTTTCCGGGATCGCCACCGAGAGCGGGAACTGGACGAAGGTCCCGTCTTCCAGTTTCCCTTCCTTTTTGTCGCCGGTCCAGACGATTTCGGCGACCTCTTCGTCGATCGGCCCGTCGTCGGTTTCGATCGGCTTGGAGAGCGTCTTGGTCTTCACTTCGGCGCTCCAGCCGGGCACGTTTTCGGTATCGAACGAGATGAACCCGTCGGGCACCTGCATCGCGACCTTCCAGGCGTAGGCGTGCTCTTCCTCGCCCGGGACGCGCACGTTCAGGGTCGCGAAGGCGCCCGCGGGCACGGTGTTGGGGTGGACGCTGACGTGCGCCGCGGTGAACGCGGGGAAAGCCAGCACTGCAATCAGGGCCGCGACGGGCGCGGCGAGCTTTCGGTGTCTCATTGCTTGGATCTCCTCGTTATCGAGGTTCAAGGGATGCGGAAAATGGCCACCGCCGGGGGACCGCGGACGGCGAGGCACAGTCCGACCAGCAAGCCACCCTGGGCCGCGGTCGGCTCGAAGCCGTGCGCTCGCCCGGCCGCCCTGGAAGAGCTCGCGCGACGGCGTGGCGGGCGCCACCCGGCGATCCGCACGATCAGATCCTCGGTCGTGCGCCGGGCGAGAACCCACGCCGCGATCAGGACGAACCAGGGCGCGAGGTAGAGCAGGCCGCTCATGAGATCGGCACCGAGATCGTCGTCGAGTACTCCTTGTAGGCGGAGACCCGGTCGGTGATCGCGAGTTCCCAGGTGCCGCCGGGGGAGAGCTGCGCGCCGGAGATCACGTAGTGGCCCGGCCCGGCGTCGTTCACCTGCAGCTTCAGCGGCCCGATCTGCTCGGCGGGCAGCGACGCGGTGATCGTCAGTTCCTTGGTCTTCGTGAACTGGGCGCCGTCCTTGGCGTCGATCAGATAGAGGTGCATCTGGTTCGGGCCGACCTCGGCCGGTTCGACCGAGAGCTCGAGCTCCGCCGGGCCGAGGCTCGTGTTCGTCGAGAAAGGCCCGGAGGCGGCGTCGATCGGCGGCGCGTAGGCGACCAGGGCGGCGGTGATGCCGAGGACGACCAGCATCAGCGTCAGCTCGCCGCGCAGGCTCCGGCGGGCCAGCATGCCCGGCGCCCCGGGCGCGGCCAGGCTCTCGGCGAGGCGCCGCAGCCGCGGGATGATCCGCTCGCGGTTGACCCAGCCGAACCCGATCAGGATCAGCAGGAGGACCATCTTCGCGAGGACCAGCAGGCCGTAGGTGGTGTCGAAGAGGTCGGCGACCACCCGCACGTCGATGTAGGCCTGGACCAGGCCGGTGACGGCGATCGCCGCCACCGCGCCGAGGGCGATCGGCGAGAACCGGGCGAGGGTGGCGAGCAGCAGGCGGGTGCGCTCGGCCGGCTCGAGCCGCCGCGTCGCGGCCGGCAGCACCAGCAGCAGGAAGGCGACGCCGCCGACCCAAACGCTCGACGCGAGCACGTGGATGAAGTCGGAGGGGAACATCACCGCGACCGGACTCTCGATCGAGGCGTGGCCGGCGAAGGCGGGCGTGCTCGCCAGATAGGCGGCGCCGACGGCGAGAGGCGCCACCAGCCACGGCCGCGTCCGGGGCGTGCTCCGGTGGACAGCGAGGAGGAGGCCGAGCGCCGCCCAGTCGATCGCCCGCAGGATCCAGACCGTGCCGAAGCGTTCGTCGAGGGTGCCTTCGACGATCGACCACTTCAACGATGCCCAGAGCGAGACCCCCGCCGCGCTCGCCCCCTGGAGCAGGATGCCGAGCATGCTGACGACGATCCCTAGCGCGATGGCAGCGCCGAGCAGCCCGGACGTGCGCGAGGCGAAGGCGGACTCGGCGTCGGCCCAGCGCGACTCCGCGCCGCGGACGGAGGCGAGGCCGGGGCGCCAGGCGAAGGCGAGGAAGACGAGCCCGCCGATCATCAGGGTGATCGAGAGGTAGTCGAGGAAGCGGACCAGGCCGAAGCCAAGCTTGGTGATCTCGCCCGACTCCTCCTTACCGATCAGGCCGGCGACGCTGACTCCGCCGTTGGCGCTGGCGTGCCCGAGGTTGAAGACGAGCCCGCCGTAGACGATGTGGGTGTCGGCGGAGATCACCCGGTAGGTGGCCGTGTAGGTGCCGTCGGGCAGGTTCGGCTGCAGGCCGACGCCGAGCCAGGACTGACGTCCGCCCGGGGGTTCGATGTACCCGTCGTCGACCTCGTCGCCTTCCGAGTCGTAGACGCGGACGGCCCCGTCGGTCCCGCCGACGGGCTGGTCGTATTTGAAGATCACCTCGGCCGGTTGCTTCTTCACCGTCGAGCCCGTCTCCGGGCTGGTGCCGAGGAGGCGGGCGTGGGCGGACGCGGACGGCGCCCCCCAGATCAGGGCGACGGCGAACGCGAGCGCCACGATCGCCGTCGCGGCTCGCACTGGGCGCATCTCGATTCCTCCTGTGGACAGGATCGGGCTCTCGCGCCCGCAGGGGCGATCACCGCCGGGGCGACGGCGTTCTGCTCAGAAGACTGCGGGCAGGGCGGCGGGGGGAGGTGCCCGACCACCGAGGGAGGCCGCGATCAGGCGACCGCCCCGGATGACGGTTCCATGCCTGCGACGGGCAGGCGGACGGGCCGGACGAGGTCGCGGCGGCCGGCGCCGGGCGGCGATCCGCAGGATCAGCTCGAGGCCCGGGTGGGGGGAGGCGATCAGCACCGCCGCCAGGGTCAGGGCGGGCGCCAGCATCATCAGCCCGAGGTCGAAGCCGGTAGCCAGAAGCAGCCCTGCCGAGAGGACGAGGAATGCGGCTGAAAGGACGAGACGGCCGCGCTTCGAGAAGCGCCTTGGTGCCATCTGGCCGACAGACTATTCCTCGGCTTCGCGTGGCGCCCGGTGGTGAGGGTGGGAGCCGTCGGGACGCCGGGCGGCGCCGATGCCTATGCTGCGGGCAATGCCGATACGCGACGATCGGCGCCTCAGGGCGCTGACGGTGATCGCGGTCGTCAGCCTTCTGGCGCTGCTCGTCCTGGCGGCCGTCTTCATCCTCACCTCAAACTCCACCAAGGCCGATGCGCCCGGGCTCCGGGCAGCGACCGAATACCCCGGCGGGAGCGTCCCGGCGCCGACGATGCGCCTCGAGGATGCCGTCTCGGGCAAGCCCTTCGACACGGCCTCGCTGGACGGTCGTCCCTACATGGTGACCTTCCTCTACACCCACTGTCCCGACGTCTGCCCGCTGATCGGGGCGGAGCTGTCGACCGCGTTCCGGGAACTCGGCGCGCAGGCGAAGAACGTCGATGTCGTCGCCCTCTCGGTCGACCCGCGCGGCGACACCCGCTCGGCGGTGCAGGCCTGGCTGAAGCTCCACCGCGAGCCGGCCGACTTCCACTATCTGATCGGCTCCGAAGAAGAACTGCAGCCCTACTGGGAAGCCTGGCACGTGGGGCCGCAGATCGCCGGCGACCCCGATAGCTCCCACACCGCGGTGAT
>MKSH01000197.1:0-594 GCA_001898095.1 Solirubrobacterales bacterium 70-9
CGTCGGCTATGCAACCTGGAAGGCGAATGATGTGGTGGCAGTGCTCCAGCGATGAAGAGAAGACGCCGGTGCCGTCCGTGCGACAGACCTCGATCTGCACGGTTACCTGGGGATCGGCGATGAGGATGGGGTACCACTGCGGCGAATGGTCATAGTCTCCGAGTAAGGCCAGTGCTCCATCCTCCGCTGGAGGAGCCGTCCGCGCCTGCGGCTCCAACTCCCAGGAGCCATGCCCGTCGATTGCTGCCCGGATTCCGGAGCGGTCGGATGCCTGTCGTCCGTCGGCCTGACCGTAGCGGACTACGCAGGAGGCGAACGATAAGGAAACCGCACATGGACGGGGGTAATTCTTATTTGAGCCGGCCCTCCGCGCGGACCTACTCTCCGCCCAGGGTTGTAACGGGAGTGTGGTGCCATCCGCCCATCCGGGCACACGATTTTGCGTCGTCGCCGAACTTACCGGCTGGTCGATTTCCATTACAGGAGGAGCGAATGTTGAAGCGCGTGCGTACCTCAGCAGTGGTGCTGGGATGTCTGGTCCTCGTCGGATTGCTGCTTGCGGCTTGCGGCGGCGGAGGTACCAGTAGCGGCGGT
>MKSH01000197.1:614-5791 GCA_001898095.1 Solirubrobacterales bacterium 70-9
CTCGCGACCGAGCTGCCGGTGACCGGCCAGGAAGTCAAGTTCCCGGAAATGGCGTCCGGCATGGAAGCGGCGATGGAAGCGATCAACGCCGAAGGCGGCGTCAACGGCGATCAACTGTCGCTGAACGTCTGCGACACCAAGTACAGCGCCAACGGCGAGGTCGACTGCGCCCGTCAGATCGCCGCCGAAGAACCGGCCGCCGTGGTCGCGCCGTTCATCGTGGCCGACAGCTCCGGCGCTGCCTGGCCGATTTTCGAAAAGGCTGGCCTGCCGGCGATCGGCTCCCAGGGCGCAACCTTGGCGGAGCTGAACAGCCCCAATGCCTTCCTGATCAGCAGTGGCTTCGTCGGACCTTACGCGGGCACCGTCAACGCGGTCGAAGCGGCGGGCGGCGCAAAGAAGGTGACGGTGGTCACCGACGATCCTGACCCGGTCGCCAAGCCGGTCGACGCGATCATCGAAGGCCAGCTCAAGTCGCACGGATTCACCGAAGTCGAAAGCGTCACCGCTCACACCCAGTCGGATCCGACCTACGCCACCGCCGTGGCCGAAGTGCTCAAGGGCAACCCGGAAGCGATCATCATGGTCGCCAGTCCCACCGACTCGGGCACCCTGCTCCAGGGCCTCTCGGCGAGCGGCTACGAAGGGATCATCGTCAATGCGGCGCTGATCCTGACCCAGCAGGTGATCGAAGGGATCGGTGCCCCCGCCGAAGGTGTCTACCTGACCAACGAACACGCCTTCATCTCCGACGAAAAGAACCCTGGCATCGCCAAGTTCAAGGAAGACATGGCGAAGTACCAGCCCGAAGCGGCCGTCAACGACGTCTCGTTGCAGGGTTGGAGCGGCATGATGCTCTTCGCCGAAGCGGCGAAGGGCGCGAAAGCGATGGAATCGAAGGCTCTGATGGAAGCGTTCGAAGCGGTGAAGAAGCCGATCGAACTGAAAACTGTCGGGCCATGGTCGGTGGTCGGGAAACTGAACCAGATCCCCGGCTTCTCGAGGATCGTCAACCCGACGATCGACATCGGGGTTGTCGAAAACGGCGAAGTGATCGCCAAGACCGGCTTCATCAACCCGTTCGCACCGCCGGCCAAGTAGGACCCACTCTCACGCACCGACGATGGAAGTCATCCAGTTCACCTTGCTCGGGTTGGCGACCGGCGCGATCTACGCGTTGGTCGCCCTCGGGCTGGTGTTGATCTACCGCGGCTCGGGTCTGCTGAACTTCGCTCAGGGCGCGGTGGCGATGTTCGGCGCTTACGCCTACTACGAGATTGCCGTACGCCTCCACGCCGGCCGGCTCCTCGCCTTGGCCGGCGCGCTGGCCCTCTCCGCCCTGCTCGGGGCGGCGATCCACCTGGTCGTCCTGCGCGAGATGCGACGCCGCAACGCCTCGCCCCTGGCCCGAGTGATCGCCACGCTGAGCGTGCTGCTGATCCTGCAGTCGGCCGCCTTCCTGATCTACGGCGTCTACCCGTTGCACGTGCCGGGGCTGCTGCCGACCTCGCCGGTCTCCCTCTTCGGCGGCCAGGTGACCCTGACCGCTGACCGGCTGTGGATCATCGGCATCTGCCTCGTCCTCTCGGGTGCCCTCTACGTCGTCTACCGGCGTACCTCCTTCGGCCGGGTCACCACGGCGGTGGCGGAGAACGAGCTCGCCGCCTCCAGCCTCGGCCACTCTCCCGACGCCGTGGCGGCGATCAACTGGGCGGTCGGCTCGGTCCTCGCGGGGCTTGCCGGGATCCTGATCGCCCCGATCCTGCTGCTCCAGCCGACCACCCTCGTGCTGCTGATCATTCCCGCCCTCGCGGCGGGCCTGTTGGGCGGCTTCGTCTCCTTCCCGGTCGTCCTTGTCGCCGCCCTCGGCCTCGGCATCGCCCAGTCGGAGATCACCCGCTACGTGCACGGGGTCGGCTGGTCGACCGCGGTCCCCTTCCTGGTTGCGATCGCCTACCTGGTGGTCAGGGGTCGGGCGCTGCCGCTGCGCAGCTTCGTCCTCGACCGGCCGCCGCGGGTCGGCAGCGGCCGCCTGCGCCCGCCCGTGCTGGCGGCGCTCTTTGCGACGGGCACGGTGGTCGCCTTCGGCGCCGGGGCCCAGTGGGACACGGCGATGATCACCAGCTTCGGCTTCGGCATCATCGGCCTCTCGATCGTCCTGCTGACCGGCTACGGCGGCCAGCTCTCGCTCGCCCAGTACGTGATCGCCGGGGTGGGCGCGATGGTCGCCGCCAAGCTCGCCGCCCATATGGTCCTCGTTCCGGCGGTGGTGATCGCCGTGCTCGCCACCGGCGCCGCAGGCGCCCTGATCGGTCTGCCCGCCCTGCGCACGCGCGGTGCCACCCTGGCGGTCGCGACCCTTTGCCTGGGCAGCGCCGTGATCGCCGTCGTCTTCTTCAACTCGGCCTGGACCGGCGGTCTGAACGGGCTGGCGGTGCCCTCGCTCTCGTTCCTCGGCTGGAGCGTCGACCCGGTCACCCACCCCGACCGGTACGCGTTCGTCACCTTCTCGGCGATGATGCTTCTCGCGATCGCGGTCGCCAACCTGCGCCGCGGGGTGACCGGGCGCCAGCTGCTGGCGGTGCGGTCCAACGAGCGAGCCGCCGCCGCTCTCGGCGTGCCGGTGGCCGGCACGAAGGTATTCGCCTTCTTCGTCTCGGCGGCGATCGCGGCGCTCGGCGGCATCCTGCTGACCTTCGTCCAGCCCTCCGTGCAGATGAGCAGCTTCGACATCTTCACCTCGATCCTGATCGTCGGGCTGACCGTGATCGCGGGGATCGGCTTCGTGCCCGGCGGCGCCCTGGCGGGCCTCCTGATCGCCGGCGGCATCTTCCAGCAGATCCTCTCGGGCTGGTCCTCGGCGGCGGAATACTTGCCGTTGATCGGCGCCGTCGGCCTGCTGGCCATCCTGATCTGCGCCCCCGACGGATCCTTCGCCGTCGTCCGCGACGCCTGCGCTCGCGCGGTCGCGGCCCTCGACCGCCTGGAAGCACACCTGCCCTGGACACGCGTCCGCCGCCGCGGCGGGAAGCCCGCTCCGGCGGGCGCGCTGCGGGTGGAGCCCCAGACCCTGCAAGTCGACAGGATCTCGGTCGCCTTCGGCGGCGTCCACGCGGTCGAGGACGTCTCGATCGAGGTCCTTCCAGGCGAGGTGCACGGCCTGATCGGCCCGAACGGTGCCGGCAAGACGACCCTGATCGACGCGATCACCGGCTTCGCCCGCCCCGCCGCCGGCTCGGTGCGCCTGGGCGACGAGGAGGTCGGCAGCTGGTCGCCCCGGCGTCGTGCCGAGCACGGTCTCTCGCGCTCCTTCCAGTCGCTCGAGCTCTTCGACGATCTGAGTGTCGAGGAGAACCTGGCGGTGGCCTGCCAGCGTCGCGCGCCATGGCGCGGCCTCGGCGACCTGGTGGCGCCGGGGCGGATCTCGCTCGGCCCCGCCGCCCGTGCCGCGATCGAACGGTTCGAGCTCGAGCCCGACCTCGCCTCCGAACCGACCGCGATCTCCTTCGGCCGGCGCAAGATCGTGGCGATCGCCCGCGCCGTCGCCGCGGGTCCCTCGACGCTGCTTCTCGACGAGCCCGCCGCCGGTCTCGGCGATGTCGAGGCAGACGAGCTGGCCACCTTGATCCGTGAGCTCGCCGAAGGTTGGGGGATCGGCGTCCTCCTGGTCGAGCACAAGGTCGACATGATCATGTCGACCTGCGATCGGATCACGGTGATGGACTCCGGCCGCCTGCTTGCCACCGGCACCCCGGCGGAGATCCAGGCCCACCCCGAGGTCCTCGACGCCTACCTGGGGGCAGTGGCGGCGTGAGTGCGGTGCTCGAGGTCGACGGGCTCTCGACCGGCTACGGTGAGCTGACCGCGGTTCGGGAGGTCTCCCTGCACCTGGAGGCGGGAGAGGTGGTCGCCCTCTTCGGTCCAAACGGCGCGGGCAAGACCTCGCTGCTTCTGGCTACCGTCGGAGCGCTGCCCCGGTGGGCGGGGAGCGTCGCCTGGGAGGACGCTCCGGCGCCCCGGCCGCTCCACCGCCTGGTGCGGGCCGGGCTTGGATTCGTGCCCGACCAGCGCTCGATCGTCTCCTCCCTCTCAACCCGTGACAACCTGCTGCTCGGGTCGGGCGGCATCGATGGCGCGCTGGCCTACTTCCCCGAGCTCGCCGACCATCTCCACAGGCCCGCCGGCCTGCTCTCGGGCGGCCAGCAGCAGATCCTCACGTTGGCTCGGGCCCTGGCCGCCCGCCCGCGGGCGCTGCTGATCGACGAGCTCTCCCTCGGGCTTGCTCCCCAAGTGGTCGAGCGCCTGCTCGGCGCCTTGCGCCGGGCGGCCGACGAGGAGGGCCTCGCCGTGCTCCTGGTCGAGCAGCAGATCCGCCGGGCGCTGGCGATCGCCGACCGCTTCTATCTGCTCAACCACGGTGTCATCGTCACCGCGGGGGAGGCCCACGAGGACGGCGGCACGGCTCTCGAAGAGGCCTACCTGGAGAGCATGGGGATCAGCCCGGACGGCGGTTGAGGGCGACGTGATCGGACTACTGCTCGGAGCCGGCAAGGGTCAGCGGGCGGCGGCGATGGAAGCGGTGCGCCTGGCCGGGGCACGGACCGAGCGCGGTCTCGCCGTCTTTCTCGCGCGCCCGCACATCGCCTCGCAGGCCGTATGCCAGGCCGGCTACGACCTGCGGCGCTACACCCTGGAGCTCGAGCTGGAGCAGCGGGCGCGGGCGACCGATCTGCTCGGGGACCTGGGGATAGAAACGCGTTTCTCGCTGTTCAACATCCGCCCGCCCGCACTCCAGAGAGGAGTCCGTCTGGCGGTCCAGCTCGAATGCGAGATGCTGGTCATGGCCAGGGGCCGTCGGCCGGTGTCCGACCTCACCAGACGCCTCTGCGAGAGGCGCTTCGGGTTGCCGATCCTCTCCGTCGCCCGCGACTGAGGTCGATCGAGTCGAGCAGGGCACCGGGATGATCCCGAGGAAGTGCCGGACGCGGCGGCGGTAGGATTCGCGGGTCGGCCCGGGAGAGGGAAGCAGCAGATGGCAAACCAAGGTTTGAGTGTGGCCGCCCGGGGTGACGGCGAGCGCGTCGAGTGGGAGCCGCGCGGGTGTTGGGAGGAGCTCTGCCGGTCGCCGCACGTCGGCACCGCCCCGGTGTACCGATCGCTGCTCGAGCGTTGTCCGG
>MKSH01000198.1 GCA_001898095.1 Solirubrobacterales bacterium 70-9
AGCAGCGCGGTCCGCGCGGCAGCCCAGAGCAGCTTGTCACCGCCGCCCATCGCATCGAACAGCACGTCGAGCTGCAGGTCCTGGACCATGGCCGCGACACCCGGGGGCAGGTCCGCACCGACGGCGTTGGGGTCGAAGTCCTCGTCGGGCGCCATCAGGTGGACCTTCATCGGGACAGCCTTTCCACGAGCTGGTCGTGACCCAGCCCGTACCGGGCCGCCAGGGCGTCGGCGTACGCCCGGCCGTCCGCGACCCGGCGCACCACCTTCAGGGTGCGCACCGTGGGGTCGTCCGGGTCGACGACGCTGACCATGCTCACGGTCGCCGGGCCGAGCCGGGACAGCTCGTCGATGAACGTCACCAGCAGAGTGGGCACGTCGGCGGCGATCAACCGCTCGAGCACCCGGGTGCCGAGGAACCGTGCGTCCTCCACGGCGGTCGAGGCGAACACTTCATTGAGCACGACGACCGAGGCCGGCGTCAGCACGTCCAGGACGTGGTGCACCCGGGCCAGCTCCGCACCCAGCCGCCCGTCGAGGTCGGCGGCGGTCTCCTCCCGCTCGAACACGGTCAGCACCTGGTCGGCGAGCATCAGGTGCGCGTCGCGGCCGGGGACCGGGAGCCCGAGGGCGGCCAGGTGGTGCAGCTGGCCGAACGTGCGCGCGGTCGTGGTCTTTCCGCCCTGGTTGGGCCCGGAGACGACCAGGACCCGCTCTGGGTCGTGCAGCTCCAGGTCGTTGGTCACCACCGGGTGCCGGTCGGCGACGAGGTCGAGGCCGAGCGGCAGGTCCCAGGCATCGTGCACCGACAGCCCCTTGCTCTCCGACGAGACATCGGGAAGGCAGGTCGGCAGCCCGGCGGCCTCGGCCGGTGCCAGGAGGTCGAGGTAGGCGAGGTAGACCGCGAGCTCGTCGGCCACGGCGCCGATCGTGGGGTCCGGGACCTGCGTCGCGGCGGCGTCGGCCAGGGCCGCGGCGTCGGCGAACAGCTCACGGAGCAGCAGCGCGACCCGGTCAACGAT
>MKSH01000199.1:0-572 GCA_001898095.1 Solirubrobacterales bacterium 70-9
CGCGCCGCGGGCGATTTCACGCGCCTTTTACACGGGCGAAACCACGGCGAACGCCGGCGAGCGGAGTCTTTCTGTCAGGCAACAGAAACCCTATTCGCCCCTCATCGCCGGGAGCCCGCCCATGATCATCTTCGGAGTCGCCCTGAGCGTCGTCCTCATCCTCGTCGTCGGCATCGTCGTCGCGCGCAAGGTCGACGGCGACAGCGCGAACTACCTCGTCGCCGGGCGCCGCCTCGGCGTCCCGCTCGTCGCCGTCAGCCTCACCGCCGCCGCCGTCGACGCCAATGCGACGGTCGGCAACACCGACCTCACGTCGCAGTTCGGCTTCTGGTCGGGAGCGTCGCTCGCCATCGGCCTCGCGGTCTGCCTCCTGCTGACCGGACTCTTCCTCGCCAAGCGGATGAACGGCATGAAGCTGTTCACCCTCGGCGACTTCTTCCGCCTGCGGTACGGACGCCCCGTGGAGCTGCTGGCATCCGTCCTGATGATCGTGTCGTTCACGTTCCTCCTGGCCGGCAATCTCGTCGCCTGCGGCTTCCTCCTCGAGCGCTTCGCGAACATCCCCTACGCCT
>MKSH01000199.1:675-1688 GCA_001898095.1 Solirubrobacterales bacterium 70-9
GGACCCCTCGACCTCCAGCAGCTCACCGACCCCGCCGCCGGGGCCCCGATCAACTGGGCCACGCTGATCTCGCTCGCCATCGGCGACATCGTCGCGATCGACTTCATGCAGCGCATCTTCGGCGCGAAGAGCCCCACGGTCGCGCAGCGCTCGTGCTTCATCGCCGCCGGCCTCACCGCCGCCATCGGATCCGTCTTCGCCATCGTCGCCCTGAGCGTGTCGTCGACCCTCGGACTCTCCGTCGAGAACGGTCCCGTGCTGTACCAGCTGCTCGGCGACTACGCCCCGCCCATCATCGCGATCCTCGTCCTGTCGGGCATCGTCGCCGCGTCGTTCTCGACCGCGTCCGGCGCGATGCTGGCCACCTCGGCGATCGCCGTGCGCAACATCTTCACGGTCCGCCGCCACACCGGAACCGGCCCCGACCCGCTGCTGCGCTGGACGCGTCTCGCGATGATCCCGTTCGTGATCGCCGGCGCCTTCCTCGCGATCCGCGTCAGCCAGACCGGCATCCTGCTCACCCTCGCCTTCGACCTCATGCTCGCGTGCCTCGCGGCGCCGTTCGTGATCGGGGTGTTCTGGAAGCGGCCGGGCGCCGTCGCCGCCCTCGGCGCCATGGCGGTCGGCTTCGTCGTCCGCATGACGCTGCTGGCCCTCACCCCGACGCTGTACGGCGTGCCGAACGACATCCTGTACATCCCGAACGACCTGGTCGGGGCGGACTTCGACGGCTGGGCGACGCTCGTCTCGACGCTCGTCGGGTTCGGCACCTACGTGGTGCTGGCCTTCGCGGTGCCGCGGCACACGTCGGAGCTCGACCGGGAGGCGGCGGTCCTCGCCGACCTCGCCGCCGAGCGCGAGGCGTCGGAGAAGGTCGAGGTTCCCGCATGACTTTGGATCCCAAGATGCAACGTTCGGATCCCAAACGGTAAGGTGCTGCGCGTGACCATCATCGACCTGAGCATTCCCGTCTACCCCGATATGCTGCACTGGGGCCGCCGACCGACGTACGA
>MKSH01000199.1:1903-2232 GCA_001898095.1 Solirubrobacterales bacterium 70-9
CGCCGAGGGGGCGACGCGCGTGCTCTTCAAGACGCGCAACTCCACCGACGCCCTCACCCGCACCGAGAAGAGCGCCACGTGGGTCGGCCTCGGACCGTCCGGAGCGCAGTGGCTCGTCGATCACGGCGTCGTCTTCGCCGCGAACGACTACATGACCATGGAGGCCCCCGACCACACGGTCGAGTGGCCCACCCACGTCATCCTGTGCAACGCCGGCGTCGTGATCCTCGAGAACGCGAACCTCGCCGACACCGAGGCAGGCGACTACTACCTCGTCTGCCAGCCGGTCCCGTTCGAGGGACGCGAGGCGGCACCAGCCCCGACGCTCC
>MKSH01000200.1:0-442 GCA_001898095.1 Solirubrobacterales bacterium 70-9
CGAACTTCACCAATCCCATCTACGCGACCGCCTCCGACGGCTCGCTGATCGTCCTCGCCGGAGCGCGGGAAGGCCGCGATCCCGGCAACCCCGTCCCGGAGCGGGTCCCGGTCGCCTACCGGCTGACGCTCGACGAAGCGGCCGAAACGGTGCAGGCCGAACCGTTCCCGCTGACGGCCCCCGGCGAAGACTGGGTATCCGACGAATTCTTCGACTGGGTGAAGACGGCAGCGAACGGCCAGATCCTGCTGATCAACGGGGGCGGGCCGATCGCCCGCTGCCAGATCGTCACTGCGGGGGGCGTCGATTGCGACGGGCGGGTCAACCCCAACCAGTCGGTCGAGCAGGTCGCAAACAGCTTCGACGGGGTGGCGGTCGATCCGCAGGACGGCACCGTCTGGTACCGAGGCAGGGTCACCCAGAAGCTCGCCGCCTTCCGCGA
>MKSH01000200.1:642-5833 GCA_001898095.1 Solirubrobacterales bacterium 70-9
GCCGCGGCGACCGGCCAGCCGGCCCCGACCCGGCAGTGGCAGGTGAAGACCCCGGGGGCCTCGCGCTTCACCGACCTCGCCGGGCAGACCGCCGAAACGCTCCAGGTCAACGCGGAACCGAGCACGAACGGCTCCGAATACCGGGCCGTGTTCACCAACGCGGCCGGGCGGGTGGCCGGCGATGCGGCCGAGCTCGCGGTCGAATACGCGCCCCGCGTCACCCTCGACCTCGGCGACGCCTCGGCCACCGCAGGCCACGATGCCGTCTTCTCGGTCGTCGCCGACGGCAACCCCGAGCCGACGATCACCTGGCAGCGCCGCGTCGCGGGCTTCTGGGAGGACATCACCGGTGCCGACGACGGCTTCGTGGACGGCGGCACGACGCTGACCGTCACCGACACGAACACCGACCAGACCGGCGCCCTCTTCCGGGCGAAGATCACCAATCCGGCGGGCACCGTCTTCTCCCGCACGGCGACGCTCACCGTCACTCCCGCCGCGGCGATCCCGTCGCAGGGAGTCGACGTCACCGAAGCCTCGCTCGACTGGCTCGGCAACGAAGAGGTCCAGTCGGCACCGCCCGCCGGCGGCTCCAACTACCTCTCCGCCGGCGTCTCGGCAGGTACCGAGGCCAGCTACCACTCGGTGGTGGGTAACGCGGCCGTCTACCAGGTCTCGGCCGGGCAGGAAGCTCTCGCCACCTACGCCACCAGGGCCGCCCACATCTCCGACGGGGGCAGTCAGCTCGCCCGCCTCTACAGCGGCCACGGCCACATCAACGCCGACGGCAGCGGGGCGATCGCCTGGCAGGGGGCGTTCTCGGTCAACTTCTACGGCGGCGCCGTGCCGTTCACGATCGAGGATCCCGAAATCCATTTCGCCGGCGACGGCACCGGCTATCTCTCGGCCGACCTCGCGGGCTGCACCTCGAGCCAGGCCAACCCGGACCAGTGCGCGCCGTTCGCGCCGCGCAGCGAAGCGATCATCGCCACCTTCCGGGGCGTGACCGTCGACCCCACCGGGGTGCTCACGATCGACCCCGACTACGCCGGCGTCGAAGTGCAGGTGTCGGGAGGCGCCGTGCCGCAGGACCGGACCGCTCCGGGTTGGGGATCCTGGCCGCAGGAATTCGTCGACTTCCAGCTCGAAACCGGCCTCAGCTCCTACTGGTATTCCTCCGGTGGCAGCGCCGACCCGAAGAAGCCGCCGCTGCCGCTGGCGGTCGACTTCCAGGGCGGCGCCCCGCCGGCCTCCGAATCGCACGACGAACCGCCCGCGGACACCCCGAGCGGGGGCGGGGACGGCGGATCGGCCGGCACCGCCACGCCTCCGGCCGGGGCAGGGCCCGCGGGGAAGGGGAAGCCGGCGCGGATCGAATTGCCGAAGGCGGTGCGGCTCGACGCGAGCGGCACCGCGACCATCGCCACTCTCGCCTGCCCGCCGAGTGCCGCCAAGGCCTGCGAGGCGATCGTCCCGAAGCGCACCGCGAAGCGGATCGCCGGCAAGCGCTACCTGCTCACGCTGCTGGCGCCGGCGAAGATCAAGCCCGGCCGGAGCGCCGCGGTCAGGGTGAGGCTGCCGAAGGCCGCGCGCACCGCGCTCGGCGCAGGCAGGCTGACCCTGCGGGTGCCGCTGGTCGTCCGCGCGGGGACGGAGCTGACCAAGAAGGTGGCCAAGGTGACGATCGTGGGGAGGGGGTAGGGAGGCGCCCGGCGCTTCCGCCCCGTGCCGCTGGGCCGCCTACGGCCGGATGACGATCTTGCCGAGGTGGCCGCCGGCGGTGAACCGCTGGTAGGCGGCGCCGACCTCGTCGAGCGGGAACTCGGCCTCGATCGGCACGCGGAGGCGGCCGTCGGCGACCAGCGGCAGCACGCTCGCTTCCAGCTCCCGGGCCAGGATCGCTTTCTCCTCCGGCGTCCGGTAGCGGAGCGTCGAGGCGCGGACCGTGCCGCGCTTGGTCATCAGCCGGCGCAGGTCGAGGGTGCCCTCGAAGCCAGCCGAGACGCCGATGACCACGATCGTCCCCCAGGGCGCCAGCGCCTTCACGTTCTCGACCAGGTTGGGGCCGCCGACCAGCTCGAGGATGACGTCGAACGGCCCGTGGGCGAAAGCCTCGTCGGGGGCGAGCGCGCGGTCGGCGCCCAACTCCTCGACCGCGGCGCGGTTCTTCTCGGTGCGCACGGAGGCGGTCACGTCGGCGCCGAGGACGTGGCCGAGCTGGACCGCGGCGGTGCCGACGCCGCCGCCCGCGCCGTTGATCAGCAGCCGTTGGCCGCTGCGCAGGTTCGCCTGGCCGACGAGGGCGTCGTAGGCGGTCGCGAAGACCTCGGGGAAGCCGCCCGCCTGGGTCCAGTCGAGGAGGTCGGGGACCGGCATCAGCTGGCGCTCGTCGATCACCGCGAGCTCGGCCTGGGCGGCGCCGGCGACGATCGCCATCACCCGGGCGCCGGGCTCGAAGCGGGGCACCGGCGCGCGCGACTCGACCACTTCGCCCGCCAGCTCCATGCCGGGAATGTCGGCGGCGACGCCGGCCTCGGGCGGGGGCGGGTAGAAGCCCGCGACCTGGACCGGGTCGGCGCCGTTGACGCCCGCCGCCTGGACCCGGATCAGCGCCTGGCCCAGACCGGGCGCCGGGTCCTCGCGGGTCCCCGGCGCAACCACCTTGTCCTTGATCTCGGCGACCCGCACGCCGCCATTCTGGCGGACACCCGCCTTCGACGGCAGGGCGGCGGCGCCGGTGGCGCTCAGGGCGACGGCGCCGGCCGATCCTCCCCGCCGGAGAGCCGATCGCGGAGGACGAACTTCTGGACCTTCCCGGTGGCCGTACGGGGCAGGTCGTCGACGACCTCGACCCGCCTCGGCAGCTTGAACCCTGCCAGGCGCGAACGAGCGAACTCGCGGAGCTCGTCCGGATCCAGGGCGCCGCCGCCGCGCGGCGTGACGAAGGCGACCGGAACTTCGCCCCAGCGCTCGTCGGCCAGGCCCACCACGGCCGCTTCGGCGACGTTCGGGTGCTCGACCAGGATCTGCTCGATCTCCACCGCGGCGATGTTCTCGCCGCCGGAGACGATCACGTCCTTGAGCCGGTCCCGCAGCTCGATGTAGCCGTCCGGGTGCATCACGCCGGCATCGCCGGAGTGGAACCAGTCGCCGCTGAAGGCGGCCACCGTCGCCTCGGGATCGCGGTAGTAGCCGAGCATGACGTTGTTGCCGCGCATCACGATCTCGCCGGTCGTCTCGCCGTCGGCCGGGACGTCGCGCATCTCGGCGTCGACCACGCGGGCCCGCTCGCTGACGATCGTCGGCACCCCCTGGCGGGCGCGCAGCCGCGCTTGCGCCGCGACCGACAGGTCGTCCCAGGCCGGGTTCCAGGCGCAGATCATCAGCGGTCCATAGGTCTCGGTGAGGCCGTACAGGTGGGTGACCGCGAAATTGAGCTGCTCGGCCCGCTCGAGCAGGGCCGGGGACGGCGGCGCCCCGCCGACGAAGGCGCGCACCGGCTCGGGGCACGGGCTCGCGGCCTCCGACTCGAGCAGCATGTTGATCACCACCGGCGCGGCGCAGAAATGCGAGACCCGCTCCTCGCGCAGCCGCTGCCAGAGGGCGTCCGGATCGACGCTCGGCACGCAGAGGTGGGCCGCCCCGGCCGCGGTCACCGCCCAGGTGTAGCACCAGCCGTTGCAGTGGAACATCGGCAGGGTCCAGAGGTAGCGCGAGCGGGTCGTGAGGCCGGCTTCGATCACCTGGCCGAGGCTGTGCAGGTAGGCGCCGCGGTGGCTGACCATGACCCCCTTGGGGCGGCCGGTGGTGCCCGAGGTGTAGTTGATCGAGAGGAGGGCCCGCTCGTCTCGCGGTCGTCGCAGCTCGGCCCGGGCGGCGGTCGCGGCGAGGCCCTCGTATTCGTCGTCGCCACCGGCTCCCTCGCCCACCCGGACCACCCGCGGCCTGCGAGGGAGTCCCTCGACAGCCTCGGCGCAAGGGCCCTCGAGGCTGCGGTGGCAGAAGACGACCGAGGCGCCGGAATGCTCGAGGATGTAGCGATATTCGGCCGCCGCCAGACGCGTGTTGAGCGGCACGATCACAGCCCCGGCGCCGGGGACCGCGTAGTGGAGCTCGAGCGCGGCCGGGACGTTGGGCAGGAGGAGTGCCACGCGGTCGCCGTCCTCGACCCCGAGCTCCGTCCGCAGGCCGCCGGCCAGCCTCTCGACCCGGGCGTGGTGTTCGGCGTAGGTCCAGCTGCGCCGCCCGTCGCGCACCGCCTCCCGATCGCCCCAGACCGCGGCGCTGCGGATCAGGAACGAGAGCGGCGACAGCGACTGGTCGTCCGGAGCGGTCACCGGGCGGTCCGGATCCGGGCCAGGGCAGCGTCGGCCATCGCCGGGACGCCGGCGTCGAGGCGGGCGAAGTAGGGGTCGTCGCTCTTGCCTTCGCGGTGGCGGCGGTAGCTCCCCTCGAGGAAGATCGCCGCCTTCCAGAGGGCCAGGGCTTCGTACCAGGGGAGCGCCTCGAGCGAGTGACCCGAGAGCTCCGCGTAGTGGCGGGCGAGCCGGCTTCGACCAGGGAATCCGGGTCCCCGGGTGACCTTCGAGAGCGCCGCCATCGGCGTCTCCGGGTCATCCGGCTCGGCCCACATCGCGCAGAGGTAGCCGAGGTCGGCAAGCGGGTCGCCGGTTGTCGCCATCTCCCAGTCGAGCACCGCCCGGATCTCGCCGCGATCGTCGAGGATCACGTTGCCGAGCCGGTAGTCCCCGTGGACGAACGCCGGCGCCGGTGAGCTCGGCAGATTCTCCTCGAGCCAGGCATGGACGCGCTCGAGCTGGGGCAGCGGGCGGGTCGCGTTCTCCTCGAGCAGGGTCGAGAAGCGACGCAACTGGCGCTCGAGGTAGCCGTCCGGGCGGCCGAAGGCGTCGAGCCCGGTGGCGCCGAGGTCGACCCGGTGCAGCGCGGCCAGCGTGCCGACCAGCCGCGCCGCGATCCGCTCGCCGATCGTCGTCGGCCAGCCGGCGGGGAGCGCGGCGACGAGCACGTGGCCGGGCACGAAGGCGGCGAGGAAGAAGGGCGCGCCGATCACCTCCTCGTCCTCGCAGAGCGCGACCACCGCGGGCACCGGGACCCCGCTGTCGGCGAGCGCGGCGAGGACCCGTCCTTCGCGGAGGACGTCGTTGGCGCCCTGTGACAGCTTGCCGAGCGG
>MKSH01000200.1:5871-7189 GCA_001898095.1 Solirubrobacterales bacterium 70-9
ACCCGCGGCCGAGCTGGTCGAGGTAGTGGCGCAGCGGACCCGGCGGAACTACCGCCGCGGTCTCGGCCTGTGGTGTCGCGTCGACGTCGGCGATGCCTGAATCCTCCGCGCCAGGGGCCGGGAAACCACCCTTCGATCGGAGGTTGAACCCTCGTTTGCCTTCTTGTTCAGTGTCTCTTGGTTCCGAAAATGGCCTTGTCGGCGACAGAAAGGGACGGACAAATGGGAAAGCTCGAGGGCAGGAGCATCGTCGTGACCGGCGCCGCGCGCGGGATCGGCAGCGGGGTCGCACGGCGGCTAGGCGCGGAGGGGGCGGGCGTCGTCGTCGCCGATCTGAACGGCGCCGGCGCCGAGGCGACGGCGGAGTCGATCCGCGGCGCGGGCGGCAACGCGGTCGGCATCGCCTGCGACGTCGGCGACCGGACGAGCGTGAGGAGCGCGCTCGAGCTGGCGGCGGGCGAGTTCGGCCGGCTCGACGTGCTCTTCAACAACGCGGGCATCTCGAAGACCCAGCACTTCATGGAAGTCACCGAGGACGATTACAACCGGATCATGCGGGTCAACGGGCTCGGCGTCCTGTTCGGCATCCAGGAGGCGACCGAGATCTTCCGCGCGCAGGGCGGCGGCGGCAAGATCGTCAACACCGCCTCGATCGCCGGCAAGGAGGGATTCCCGCTCTTCCCCGCCTACTGCGCGAGCAAGGCGGCGGTGGTCTCGTTGACCCAATCGGCGGCGCGCGACCTCGCCGGCGACGGGGTCACCGTCAACGCGTTCTGTCCCGGCGTGGTCACCACCGAGCTCTGGGATCAACTCGACCAGGAGTCGCGCGACGTCGGCGAGACCGAGACGGAGGGGCAGTTGATCGGCGAATTCAGCGAAGGCATCCTGCTCGGCCGCGCCTCGACGCCGGAGGACATCGCCGGCCTCTGCGTCTTCCTGGCATCGGGCGACTCCGACTACATCACCGGCCAGGCGATCAACGTCGACGGCGGGATGTTGGTGCACTGAGCGGGAGGCCGCTGTCGGGCCCCGCCGCCGGCTCAGGCGGCGGGCCAGGCAGCGTTGGTCGTCTTCGACCGCGAGGCGTCCCAGCCGTGCCAACGGTCGATCCGCACCCAGGCGGTGGTGCGCGGTGAATCGCGGGTCTGGTACTCGGCGCCGGTGTAGCGACGGGCGAGCCGGTCGATGTCGGCGAGGCCCTCGTCGCCGTGCATCTCGACGACCTCGCCCTGCAGGCTGATGTGCCGGTACCAGTCGTGGCCGTCGATCACGGTGAGGGTGACGCGGGGGTCGCGGCGCAGATGGCGCAGGCGCCGCC
>MKSH01000201.1:0-1324 GCA_001898095.1 Solirubrobacterales bacterium 70-9
AGGACGTACCGATTCTCAAACGGGCTCGAGACGGCCGACGGCACGACCACCTTCGGCTGCGGGTAGCCGGTGGTGGCTCCGGTGGTCGCCATCGCGACACCGACCGAGGCGAGCAACGCCAGCACGCCGACGCCGACGAGGATCAGCTTCAGCCTCATGAACCGGTCACCTCAGCGCGGGCTTTCAGTCCGACCTCTTCGGCCATGTCGCCGGGACGCATATCGACCACGCCGGGACCGACGATGCCAGGAACTGTTCCGTCGGATGTCGCGATCACCGTTTCAGTCTTTCCCATGTGTTCGAGGACCTCTTCCTGCTGGGATGTTTCGTGCGTTGCCATCTGCGTTTTGACGCTGCTCAAGGACGCTCCTACTACCCAGCCCCGAAGATTACGCTTCCGACGCCGTCGGCATCCATCGAGGGCTTCGACCACCTCATGATCGGTGGGCGTCCGCAAGCGAGCGACCGAAAGGGACCGAGCCCCTGCCATCAACAACAGTCGTCGTCGCAGCGGTCGCCGGCGAAAGGTGCGCCCTCGAGCGGCGAGCTGACACAGGCGCAGCCGTCGCCTCGCCATGCCTCGACGCCCTCCTTTATGGCGACCGCGGCGATCAGCAGACCGACCGCCGGATCGAGCCACCAGGCGCCGAGGATCGCGTTGCCGAGGAGGCCGACGAAGAGGGCGCCGGCGAGGTAGGCGCAGAGCATGTTCTGCCGGCCCTCGCCCTTGGTCGCCGCCGAGCCGAGCTGGACCGCGAGGCGTTCCTTGGCGATCCCGAGCATCGGCATGAAGATCACCGAGCCGACGGAGAGGACGATCCCTACCACGCTGACCGAGGGGTGCTCGCCCTCGATCAGGACCCGCACCGACTCGATCGCGACGTAGGGGGCGAGGAGGAAGAACTGGACGGCGACGAGCTTCTGCGCGCGCTCCTCGGCTTGGTCAGAGAAGACCCTATGTCCGGTGAAGCGCCAGATGATGATGACGCTCGCGAACCCCTCGATCGCCGAGTCGAGGCCGAAGCCCACGAGTGCGATCGAGGAAGCGACGATGCCGGCGATGATCGCGACCGCGCCCTCGATCGTCATCCAGCCCAGCGACAGCCACGACAGGAGCCGGACCCGGCGGGCAAGTTGTTCGTAGCGTTCGCGCGAGATCGGCGCAGCCGGGCGCGGGTCCTGCAGCGTCGCGTTCCGAGTGGCGAGCGTCGGCAGTTCGACCGGGCTCATACCGCGAGCCCCCGCTCCGCCACCGCCGCCAGGAGCGCCCGCCCGCGGTCGGTCAGCTCATACATCACCATCTTGCCATCACGCCGCGAGCGCG
>MKSH01000201.1:1374-4064 GCA_001898095.1 Solirubrobacterales bacterium 70-9
AGTGCGACCGCCAGTCGGGTCGGGTCGCCGAGTGCCTTCGCGCCCGCCGCCCAGAGCTCCAGCTCGTCGAGGGCCGGAAGACCTTTCCTAACCTGCTCGGCCTTCGGCAGGTCGAGGCAGAGCAGGTCGCAGACATCGGCATCCGGGGTCACGCGAACCATCCTACAAACATCCGCATAGGTGTGCGAATGAACTCAGGAGGCGCGGTCGACCACGAATCGAAGCCGGTGGCCCGAGGTTCGCCGGCTGGATTGGCTCCAGCGCAGTGAGGTCCGTGCGGTGCTCGAGGCGATGTGCGACGGGCACTACGAGTTGACGTACGACTGAACGCGGCGAGCGTGAGGAGATTTAAGCTCCCTCAAACATCGACTCGGCGCTGGCCGCAGCCCCAGCATCGGCCACGGCGAGGCCGCCCCAACCAGCGCCACGATGGGGAAAACGGCGTTCAGGCCACCTCCAGGCACGCTCGATAAGGGGGCTTATGTCAATCTCGTGCATCTGCCATCCCGGACATCCGCGCCCGCAAGCGCCTCCTAGGACGCGGTCCCCAATAGCCCCTGAGATGAGCGGCCCAGAAGACGAGCTGAATCTGATCGCCGCGTTTCGGCACGGCTCCGGGAGCTGGAAAGCCAGCGTGAGCGCCATCGCCCGCTCGGTGTTGTGACCGAGACGGTCAAGCTCGACCTGGGAAGACTCCCGTCCGCTTCGGGTCAGGTCTCGATCAGTCGTTCAACGAGGGGGAGGCGATGCTACCCCTTTCTTCAACTTCGACTGCTCGCCCGGCGAGCGCCTTTGCGGATCGGCGTCGCGCGTGCCTACCAGGAGAGCGAGGCTCGACGCTCTGGCATTCGCCCTCTGCGGTGCCCGCCGGCAGTCTCAGCCATCGGCGACGTCCCCGCCGGGTGGCGCCTCTCCGTAGCGGCGGGCGGCGACCGGATCGCTTCGACGACCCCGAACCAACCAGGCGCCCGAAAGGAGCCCGTGCATGCTCGACAGTGCGGCGGCGAACGTGGCGTCGCACCGCGGCCCGCACCACTCGAATCGAGCGTACATCACCGTCAAGAAGCCGAGTACGAAGAAGCCGAAGGCGGTGAGCATCAGAGAAGCCTTCGAGCGCCCGCCCTGCAGCAGGGGAAATCGCAGCACTCACTTGCGCGGGCGACGTCGAGGAGGGTTCTGGCCTGCCCTCGCTTCCAGGGTCTGCGGCGTCCGCGACGAGAAGCACCGAGCCTCAGTGTCTCGAGGGCAGTGCGAGCCCCTGCCTACACGGTCATTCGCGACCATCCCTGGGCTCCGAGATCTGCGAGATGAACACCTGGCGGACGGATGGTGGTGATAGCCCGCTCCGTCCGGAGGCATTCAAGGAGCCAATCCTGAGAAGAAGCGCGTCGCCCAGGGCTGTCGATGGGACCTTCTCCTACATAATGTAGTCATGGAGGTTGTCTACGGGCTGATCCTGTTGGCCGTCATCGCGTTCTTCGTCGCACGCCCTCTGCTCCGTCCCCTCGCCGCGGGCGGCGCAGCCCACTCGCGGGCCGACGAGCTGCAGATCCTCAAAGAGTCCAAGTACCGCGAGCTTCGCGATACGGAGCTCGATCACGCCGCCGGCAAGCTCTCGGAGGAGGACTACCGCGCCCGACAAGATGAGTTGCGCCGGGAATCGATCGCGATCCTTGCGGAGCTGGAGCTCTCTCAAATGCATGAGGCGCGGCCCATATGAGCGAGGGACCAAGGTACGTACCGGCGCTCCGATACCGCGCCCTCACCGCCCTCTATGACCCGGTGGTGCGGCTGACCTCGCGGGAGGGCGCTTTCAAGCGACGCCTGCTCGAGATCGCCGAGCTGAAGGCCGAGGATCGCGTACTGGACCTCGGCTGCGGGACCGGCACGCTGGCGATCGCGGCCGGGCAGGCCCAACCGGGAGCGGAGGTCACCGGGCTCGACGGCGATCCCGAGGTACTCGCACGGGCACGCCGGAAGGCTTCCTCGGCCGGCGCGCAGGTCGACTTCGACGAGGGCCTCTCGACCGACCTGCCCTACGACGACGGCCGCTTCGACGTCGTTCTCTCGACCCTCTTCTTCCACCATCTGGAGCCGGCCTCCAAGCGTGCGACGGCGGCGGAGATCGCGCGCGTCCTCCGTCCGGGCGGGCGCCTCCTCGTCGCCGACTGGGGCCCGCCCCAAGATGCGCTGATGCGGATCGCATTCCTCGCGGTCCGCAGCCTCGACGGCTTCGAGTTGACCCGGGAGAACGCGGATGGTGCCCTGCCCTCGATCTTCGCCGACGCCGGGCTGCAGGGGGCGGAGCAGGTGGACCAGCTTCGTACGGCCACCGGGACGATGGCCTTCTTCGTCGCCACCGCGCCCCGACCGGAATAGACCCCTTTCGGCCTGCGGCCCGGAGAAGCTCAGCGCAGACCGATCACGACCGAGGCGATCAAGGTGACCGCCGCCAGGGCGATGGTCGCGGGCCGGCCGAAGGAGGTCTGCCGCGGCTGCGCACGGTAGGGCAGGATCATCTGCCTGCCGAGGACGAACGCGGCCAGGCTTCCCACCAGAAGAAGTCCCGAGCCGTCCGGACCCTCGACCAGCGCCAGGACCAGCGCCACCATCCCGATCGCCAGGCAGAGCACCGCTTCGATCAGCTGGGTCGGCACCCGTCGGATCCCGACACAGCGATCCGACGACCA
>MKSH01000201.1:4122-4740 GCA_001898095.1 Solirubrobacterales bacterium 70-9
GGTCTGCCGACGGCCATCCCGAGCATCAGCCCCGGGGCGGTGGCATCTAGATAGGCGCCCGCGTGGATCGCCGATCCGCTCACGAGGACGATACCGGCCGCGATCCCACCGCCGAGGATCGCGCCCTGGACGCACCAGCCGTCGAACCGCCGCCGGTGCTGGACGACGACGTACCAGGCCTTCGCGCCCGCACAACCGGCGACCACCGCCGCGGCCGACACGAAGAGTGCCGCGCCGATGTCTTCTCCGGCACGCGAGAGGAGGAACGCCTGCACGACGAGGCCCACGAGGACGCCCAGGCCGACCAGCACCGCCCAGCTCACCGGATGCACCCCGGGGATCGGCGCCCAGGGGCGTATCCGGCTGGCGAGTCTCTCGGTCCGGGCCGCACGGGGCCGGACTCTCCGCGGCCACAAGGCGTGACCGGATCCCTCCGCCGCCGCAAGGGCATGGAGCGGACGGCTCCGGCCGAGCCTCGCCGACGGTGCCGCGGTGACCTTCCACTCGCCGGGATTCATCCCACGGACCTCGGTCGTCACCGCGACCGGACCGCTGCCCGGGACGACGGCCTCCACCATCTGTGTCTGGACGAATCTGTCGCCCGCGCGCGGCTTGCCC
>MKSH01000201.1:4760-7645 GCA_001898095.1 Solirubrobacterales bacterium 70-9
TCGGCCGCAGAACCTCGGCAAGGACCTCCCGGCGCCAGCCGCCACGGTCCTCCGCCCGGGTGTCCGCCCCCTGGCGCTCGGCGCGTGTGGTCGTCGGCTTCGGCGGAGTGGGGAGATTCGGCCTCCGCCGCGCGGCCCCGCCCTTCTTCGGCACCCCGGACCTTCCACGCTTCGACATCTCCTGCCTACGTCTCCACGCTCGACCCGCGGCCGAGCCGCGCCGCGGCCAGTCCCGAGACGCGCCGGCGGCGGGCCTCGGGTGCGGGCCAGATCGCGATCAGGCCGCCGACCGCGGCGACCCCGGCGCCGATCCAGAGCCAGACGACGAAGGGGAAGACGTTGATCCGAAATTCTGCGGGCGGCGGGTCGGCCATGTAGCGCCGCTGCACGACATTGATGGCCATGCCCTCGAGCGAGCTGAGCTGGGCACCGACGCGCGGGTCGTTCGCCGGGAGCTTGGCGGCGAGTCGGTCGAGGCGGCGATCGAATCCCGTTATGAACGGTTCGAAGCGGCTGAGGTCCGGGTTCATCGCCGTCCAGAGGTCGCGCCCGACGCCCGTCTGACGGCCGATCTGACTGTTCACGGTGCCTTCGAAGAAGCCTCGCAGCGCTGCCCCTTCGCTCGGCGCGGCGGTCGAGTAGTAGAGGCGGGCCGGGTGCAGCGTCGTCACCGGCCGGCCGTCCTGGGTGACCTTCACCACCGAGCCGAGCGCCAGCCGCTGTTCGGCCTGGTCGACCGAGACGGTCGGCCGCGTGTAGGTGAATCGATAGCCGCCGACCTCCGCGCTCTGGCCGCGACCGAGGCGCACGATTGCACCGGACTGGAAGCTCGAGGAGGCGGCGACGGCGACGAAGAGGATCGCGATCCCGGCGTGGGCGATGTAGCCGCCGTAACGGCGCCGGTTCCGCACGACCATCCCTCCCAGCGCCGCCGCATAGGAGCCGCCGACCAGCGAGCGGCGGGCCGCGGCCCCGCGGGCGAACTCCTGGACGATCCCGGCGAGGGCGAAGGCGGCGCAGACGAAGGTCAGCAGCGCGAGCGGCTTCGACCCCGCATCGGTGAATGCCAGGAGGGCGAGCGCGACGAGCAGCGCCAGCAGCGCCGGGGCCAGCAGCAGCCGCTTGAGTGCCGCGCGGCTGACTCGCCCCCAGGCAAGCAGCGGGCCGATGCCGGTGAACAGCACCAGGAGTATCCCGAGCGGTGCCGCGTAGCGGTCGAACCAGGGGGCGGCGAGCGAGGCCTTCTGCCCGGTCGCGGCCTCCGAGATGAGCGGGAAGAAGGTGCCCCAGAAGACGACCGCCGCGAGCCCCACCAGGAGCAGGTTGTTGACAAGGAAGACCGCCTCCCGGGAGGCGAGCGATTCGATCCGCTTGACGGCGCGCAGTTCGTCGAGCCGGGAGACGATCAGCAGGGTGGAGCCGACCACGACGACGGCGATCAGGCCGAGCAGAGGGGCGCCCACGGTCGAGGCGCCGAAGGAGTGGATCGACTGCAACGCGCCGGAGCGCACCAGGAAGGTGCCGAGCAGCGCCAAGCTGAAGGTCGCGCAGATGAGGACGACGTTCCAGGTGCGCAGGATCCCGCGCTTCTCCTGGACGATGCTGGAGTGCAGGAACGCCGTCCCGACCAGCCAGGGCATCAGCGCCGCGTTCTCGACCGGGTCCCAGGCCCAGTAGCCGCCCCAGCCGAGTACCGAGTAGGACCAGCGCGAGCCGAAGATGAGGCCGAGGCCGAGGAAGACCCAGGCGATGAGGGCGAAGCGGCCGGTCGAGCGAAGCCAGGAGGCGTCGAGGCGCCGCGTGATCAGGGCCCCGATCGCGAAGGCGAAGGGGATCGCGAAGCCGACATATCCTGAGTAGAGGAGCGGGGGGTGCATCGCCATCTCCGGGTAGCGGAGCAGGGGCTCGAGCCCGAAGCCCTGCGCGGGCGCCGGGTCGAGTCGGGCGAACGGGTTGGCCTCGAAAAGCATCAGTCCCGTGAAGAAGGACGCGAGCCCGGCCAGCACCGCCGTCGCCCAGGGGACGATCTCGCGGTGGCGGTCACGGGTCCCGCGCAGGGCCAGCGAGGTGGCCAGCGAGAGCACCCACGCAAACAGCAGCAGCGAGCCCTCCTGGCTGGAGTACATGCCGACCAGGCGGTAGAAGAGCGGCGTCGTCGTCGAGGTGTAGTCGGCCGCGAGCTTCAGCGAGAAATCGGTGTTCACGAAGGCGACCTCGACGACGACGATGCAGATCGTCAGCAAGCCGGCGAGGGCGTAGACGGCACGGCGGGACGACTCGACAAAACGGCGGTCGCCGCGGGTGCCCCACAGCGCCGCGCCGGTCGCGAAGAGGGCCGTCGCGAAGGCGATGACCAGGGCGACGGCACCGAGCTCGATCACGCCGGGCGCCTCATCGCCCGAGCACGGGGCCGGTCCCGTCGGGTTCGCCTTCGGCCCTGAACTTCGAGGGGCATTTGGTGGTCAGCGTGTTCGGTTCGCCGACGAACCGCGCGCCCGCCTCGCGGACCGTGACGACCACCGCGCGGCCGACGCGGAACGGGTCAGGGACCGAACCGGTGTAGCGGACGGGGACCGAGACCGCGGCCCGCTTCGGATCGCGGACGCGGAAGAAGAGGGTGTCGCCCGCACGGTGGGCCGAGGTCACGGTTCCGGCGAGCTCGTAGCTCTGGCCCGGACGGGCCATCGCCAGGAGTTGCCCGGCCGTGACATCGGAGGCCGACGCGTTGAAGCTGGTGTAGGCGAGGGCCACCGAGAGGAGCACGGCGACACCGAGTGCGGCTGCAAGCCGAAGGTTGCGCTTTCGCGTGGGATCCAAGAGGAGCCGGGACTATACTCCTACGCAACGTAGGAGTAAGGCTCCGACCTGACGGCGCCCCGATCAGT
>MKSH01000201.1:7672-8261 GCA_001898095.1 Solirubrobacterales bacterium 70-9
TGGCCGTCGCCGCGCTGGCCGCGGGAGCCCTGCTCTTCGTCGAGGGGCGGTTGGCCTCCCGCGTCGTCGGGATCCTGGTATGCGTGGTGGCCGTCCTGCTGGCGCCGGTGGGCCCGCTGTCCTGAGGTGCCCGGCTTCAGCCCGGTCTGGCGTCGGCGAGACCGGATTCGATCCAGGGCAGGAGCGTCCGCGCGAAGGTCGCCGTCAGGTGGCTTTTGTCGCGGTACACGAGGGCGTTGCCGATCACCGCTCGGCACAGCTCTCCCGGGCAGATCTCGGCGGTGAGATCGATCAGGTGGGCCCCGGGGACCGCGGCGGTGGCGCGTTTGTCGAATTCGCGACTCCAGTCCTGAGGCTCCTTGAAAGCGCAGGACTGCAGGTGCTGGAGGTTTTCGGATACGCAGCTGGGGACATCGCTCGAGGAGGCCGGGGTATCGCGGATGACGACGGTGTCCGGGCCGGCGGCCCGAATGCGTTTCAGCGTCTTTTCGTATCCCTTCTGCAATGCGTCGGCGTTGGCGGCACCCGAGAGTTCTTCCCCGTCTTCACCGTAGGCGGTATAGGCCGTGTCGCCGCTCATTACGACCGT
>MKSH01000201.1:8407-13193 GCA_001898095.1 Solirubrobacterales bacterium 70-9
GCGATTGGAGTTGGTGCCTTCGATCCCGACCAGGCAACCGTCGTAGAAGACCCGCGAGCGGTCAGCGCGGGCGCGCAGCGGGTTGGGCCGCACCGCCGAGGCGGTCTGCTGCGGCTGGGGTTGTTCGGGCAGCGCCGCCGCTCCTTTCACCTCGCTCGCCGGGGCGGTCTGGAAGGAAGGCTGCAGGTCGGCAACGAGGAGGCCGCTGAAGACGGCGACCGCGGTGCAGGCGGCGCCGAGCAGTATCGCCCGGTTCGGCAGCCGCGAGAGTGCCCGGGAGCGGCGGACCGGGTCCTCGATCAACAGGTGGCTGGCGTAGGAGGGGACCCAGGCGGCTGCGACCACGGCGAGCCCGGCGGCGACCGAGAGGGGGCCGAACAGGGCCGCGGCGAAGACCAGGAACGGCCAGTGCCAGAGGTACCAGGAGTAGGAGACCCGGCCGACGTGACGGACCGGCCGCAGCGAGAGCAGCCATGCCGGGGCGCCCGGCCGCTGCGCGTAGAGCGAGGATCCGGCGAGGATCAGCGCCGCGGAGCCGAAGGTCGGGACAAGGGCGGCGACGCCCGGGAACGGGGTCGTCGCGGTGAAGGCGATCGAGGCGTAGACGATCGCCGCGAGCCCCAGCCAGCCGATCGTCGCAGCGGCGGCGCGGCGCAGGTTGACGACGCCGAGCAGCGCCAGCATCGCCCCCAGCGCGAGCTCCCAGGCGCGACCGAAGGTCGAGAAGTAGGCGGCCGCCGGGGTCTGGTCGGTCAGCAGGACGCCGGCCGTCAGCGAAGCGGCGAAGACCAAGAGGACGGTGAGGATGAGGACGGGACGGACACTCCGCTCGCGGCGGCGGAACCACCAGGTGACGAGCAGCATCAGCCCCGGCCAGACGAGGTAGAACTGCTCCTCGATCGCCAGCGACCAGAGGTGGAGGACCGGGCTCGGTTCGAGCCCCTGGGCGAAGTAGTCGACCGACTGGGCGGCGAAGTGCCAGTTGGCGACGTAGAGCGCCGAGCTGACGATGTCGCCCGAGGTTTCGGTTGCCCGCAGCGGCGAGAAGATCGCGATCGAGAGGACACCGACCACCGCCAACAGCAGCGCCGAGAGCGGCAGCAGCCGCTTGGCGCGTCGGGCGTAGAAGCCGCGCAGCGAGACCGTCCCCCGCCCCTCGATCTCGCCGAGTAGGAGGCGGGTGATGAGGAAGCCCGAGATGACGAAGAAGACGTCGACGCCAACGTAGCCGCCGGCGAGGAAGGGCACGCCGGCGTGGCTCAGGAGAACGGCGACGATCGCGATCGCTCGCAGCCCCTCGACATCGGGGCGGAAGCCGCGGCTGCCGGGCTCGTCGTGGAGCGGCGTGTGCCCCTCCCCCGGCCGCGGGCCCGGGGCGCTCTTGTCCGCCCGCTGCCGGCGGCGGAACAGAGCCTTCAGGTGGACTCTCAGTTTCGGACTCATCGTCGATCCGGCCGAGCGAATCTAGGTAGGACGGTGGCGTGCCCGCCTTCCTGAGGTGCCCTCACCGCTGCGGGCGGATTTCTCCGCCTTCCCCGGTGCCGACGACCTTGCCGCTTCGCGCCGCCGCGACGTCTTCGTCGAGCTCGCCTTCGTCGATGACGCCGATCACATGCGCGACGACCCGGCCTCGCGCGCTGATGAAGTAGGTCTCCGGGATCCCCGTCACACCGTAGTTGCGGGCGGTGTCGTTGCTCGGCTCGCGGATCGTCGGGTAGGTGAGGTGGTAGCTCCCGATGAAGGCGCGGGCATCACCCGTGAGATCCTGCATGTTGAGGCCGAGGAAGAGGACGCCCTGCGGTCCGTAGCGCTTCCAGCCGGCCCCGAGGATGGGCGCCTCTTCGCGGCAAGGGATGCACCACGAGGCCCAGAAGTTGAGAACGACCGGAATGCCGCGGAGCTCGCGCAGGCCGAGCTTGCCGTCGGCCAGGGCGGGTCCGACGGCGCCGGCGAGCCCGTTCGGCAGCTTGCCCCGATCGAGGACGACATCTTCGAACTCCGGAGCGGACGGAGCCGTTCCCTTCGCGAGACTTTCGTCGATGCTTCGGTTGGTCGCCTTGCTCAGCAGGCCGTAGGCCAAAAGGGCGACGAACAGCAGGACGACGACGATCGCGACCCCCCGGGACAGGCGACGACGGACGGCACGACCTGCGGGAGCTGTGGAAGACTTGGGTGGCGTGGGGGGCGCTGCCCGGTCAGACATCTCGGGATCAATACTACAAATCGTAGGAGTTTGGCCCCGGGAGGGCTGGAGGAAACGACGGTCTAGCCGACGTAGATCGGGGTCCCGACCTCCACCTGGTCGTAGAGCCTCTTCACGTCCGCGATCGACATGCGAACGCAACCGTGAGAGGCGGCGCTGCCGAGCGATTCGACCTCTTCGGTGCCATGGATCCCGGCGCCTTCGTAGAAACCCATCCACCGGGCCTTGATCGGGTCTTCGGGCCCGGGTTGGATCGTCTTGCCGGCGAGTGCGCCGGCCCAGGCGGATTCCGGTACGTGCCAGACCGGGTTTTCTTCCATCACTTCGATCGCGTAGAGCCCTTCCGGCGTTTCGAGCCCTTCGCGGCCGACCGCGACCGTGAAGGTCTCGGCCGGCTTCAGGTCCTTCCACAGACGTAGCGTGAAGCTGGCGCGGTCCAACGTCAGATAGGACGGATACCGGGAGCCGAGTTCCCCCGCCGTCACTTCCGGCGCGGTCCCGTGGACGACGGCGGCGACGGCATCGCCCCCACCTCTCTCCACCGCCCTTTCGAGCTCGGAGGTCAGCCGGTTGTCCCGTAGCTTGCGGCCGGGCTTCGCCGCGACGACCTTGAGTGAGTTGGCGCCCGGCTCGACCGAGGCGTCGACCGGTTCGCGGTCGAGGTCGGCGGCGATCCGGCGGACGAAGGCGTTGATCGCCGGATGCGAGTATTCGACGTCGGCGGCGATCGAGTCGTCGACTTCGCCGCCGGTCACCTCGCGGACGAGTCTGCCCGGCAGGCCACCGCCCTGGCCCGCCGCGACGGCCCGGCGCACCGCGCGGGAGACGTCGACGCGAACCTTGAGCTGATCAGCCGACAGCGACCAGCTCCGACCCTGGTAGGTGACCGTGAGCGGATGCCTTCGCGGGGCGAGCAGTTGTCGACGCAACGCAGCTTCGGCTTCGCCGGCGCTCATGCCGCCGACATCGAGCCCGGCGACGGCCACCCCTTCGGCGATCTTGCCCTTCTGCGAGCTGTCGTAGGCGAAAGCGGCCACCGCCGCAAGCCCCACCACGATCACCGCGACGGCGACGATTCGCGATCGTCGGTCCATCATCCCCGGCTCAGGCGCTGATCGCGCGGCGTCCCAGCAGCGCCCACTTTTCTTCGAATTCGGCCTTCGTCCAGGTCAGCCGCTCGCCGGTCAGGGGATCGTTGACGATCAGGCGTCCGCCGGTCAGTCCGCGCAGCAGCACCGTGTGCTCGCCCCAGTTCACCGTCACCGGCTCGCCGCGCGGGCCGCGCCAGGTTTCGTAGGGGCCGTCCGCCAGCGCGGTCCAGGCCAGGACGGCGTGGCCCGAGAGAAGTCGGCGGTAGATCGCCGAAGGCTGGGTGCCGCTCAGGTTCACCGCTTCGACCCAGCGGTCCGCGAGCGCGATCAGGGGCTTCCCGTAGACGCCGAAGCCGCCGGCGACGCCACCACCTTCCACGCGGCCGACGAAGCCCTGCTTCGGATCTCCCCAGACTTTGGTGCCGTCCCGGGCGGTGCGCGGATCGAGGGGACCGTCGCGACGAAGCCTGCTTTGCAGGGATCGCTGGGTCTGCTCGACGCCGCGGGTCGCCAGCAGCATCTGCAGAGCGGCGGTCTCACAGTTGTTCGGGTACACCTGCTTGACCACCGGCGCCCGGATCGTCACGGAGACCGGTCGCTCGACGACGCTCACGCTTCCGCTGTCGGACGCCAGCCTCCCGGCGAGCTCGCGACGCGCCGACCGGCGGTCGAGCCGGTAGATGATCCTGGCATCGCCTCGTACCGCGACCCGCCGGGAGGGAACCGGCAGCGGACGGCTTCCCGCGACGATCCGTCGGGCCTCCGCCTCGGTCAGACTGAGATTGCGGCCGCCGGGGACGCTCAGGATGACGCCGCCCCGGGCGGTGGCCGCGTCGGTCCCGGCGCGGGGCAGGAGGACGAAGATCAGCAGTCCGCCGACGGCCAGCAGGAGGACGGCGACGGCGGCGGCGCGGCGGCGGCGGATCACCTGCGGCTCCCTCCTCATCGCCGGCCTTCGACGATCCCGCCCTCGTGCTCGGCGAGCTCCAGCTCGATCTCGGCGAACCCGGCCTCGGCGAGCGCCTCGCACCACCACTCACCGGAGGCCGGCCTCTCCCAACGGCCCGTGAGCAGGCGCGCGGCATTGCGGATCAGCCGCCAGACGCCGGCGGGGCCTCTGCCGAGCAGCACCTTCACCTTCGCCTTGACCACGGCGCGATCACGGTCGTCGGTCAGGGCGACCTTGAACATCATGTCGCCGAGCACGAGCCTCCCGCCCGGCCGCAGGATGCGATGCAGCTCGGCCAGGGCGACCAGCTTCTCGGTGTGGCCGAGGTGGTGCAGGCAGTAGTTGCTGATCACCACGTCGACCGAGCCGCTGACCAGCGGCAGGCTCACCGCCGAGGCGACGACCGGCTCGATGTTGTGCCGCTCGGCGCTCAGCGCCTTGGTCGCCAGATAGCCGCACATCTGGGGGCTGATGTCGATCGCCCAGACCCGCTCGGCGACCTCCGCCGCGGGCAGGGTCAGGAGGCCGGTCCCGGCGCCGATG
>MKSH01000201.1:13199-13353 GCA_001898095.1 Solirubrobacterales bacterium 70-9
ACGACCTCGCCGCTCCCGATCCCGGCACGCTCGAGGATCCGGTCACGGAGGGCCTGGAATCCATCGGTCCTGGCGACGAGCTCGGCCTGCGCCACGTAGCGGTCCCAGTTCTTCTCGGCGAGGACGGGCATCTCACTATTGTATCCTACAGACT
>MKSH01000202.1 GCA_001898095.1 Solirubrobacterales bacterium 70-9
GCTGTTGATCCTGGACGAGGCGACGAGTTCGCTGTCGGAAGCCGCCACGGCGAGGTTGCTCAACCTTGTTCGCCAGGAACGCGACGCCGGCATGGCGATCCTGATGATCACTCATCGCATGCCGGAAATCTACGCGGTCGCTTCCGTTGCCACCGTGCTGCGCGACGGCAGGCTGATCGCCACCGTGCCCTTGCCTGAAACCGGAGAAGCGGATCTCGTGCGTCTGATGGTCGGCCGTGAGATCAGCGACTTCTACGGAAAACGGGAAATCCCGGCGGGTGAGAAGGTTCTGGAGGTGCGCGATCTTTGCTCGCCGCTTGGCATTCTGAAGCCGACATCGCTCGATGTCCGCCGCGGCGAGATCGTCGGCGTGGCGGGGCTTGTCGGCTCCGGCAAATCCGAGTTCGGCATGGTGCTCGGCGGCGCGATCCCCGGGACAGGGTCGGTGAAAGTCGATGGTCGCCCGGTCCGACTTGGCGATCCGCGCCGGACGATCGGGGCGGGCATCGGCTATGTTCCGGACGACCGCAAGGCCTCGGCCCTGCTCCTGGTTCGCAGCGTGGCTGAGAACTTCTCGCTCGCCTGGGCGGATCGACTGTCGAGGGCCGGTATCCTCAACACCCGGCTGGAGCGTTCCGAGGTCGGCGACGCGATAAAGCGATATCGCGTGGCAACCGCATCCGCCGGCGCATCGATAGCCACCCTGTCTGGCGGTAACCAGCAGAAGGTGATCCTCGGACGGACGTTTCGCCGCAAGCCGGACGTGCTTGTGCTGAGTGAGCCGACACGCGGGATCGACGTCGGCGCCAAGAGCGAGATCTACCGTATGCTGCAGGACGCGGCCCAGGACGGCGCGGCTGTGATCGTCATTTCATCGGAGCTGCCGGAACTCCTCGGCATATGCGACCGCATCCTCGTGTTCTTCGAGGGCGCGGTCCTGGCGGAGTTCGACCGCGGAGAAGCCACGGAAGAGGCGATCGCGCAGGTCGCCGTCGCCGGAAGCCGCCGCC
>MKSH01000203.1:0-2348 GCA_001898095.1 Solirubrobacterales bacterium 70-9
CGCCAGCCAGATCCACATCGCGGGCGGGATCTGGATCACCGTCAGCCGCCAGTTGGAAAGCAGGATGCGGATCCCGCCGAAGAGCAGCGCGACGCCGCCGACGAGGAGCGTCAGCGGGGCCAACAGGCGGTGGCGGCGGCTCAGCTCCTCGACCGCGCGGCGGATCTCCGCCTCGTCGCCGTCGCGCACCCCGCGGGCGACCTCGCCGAGGCGCTCGACCCAGTCCCGCGCGGTCATCTCAGCCTTCGACCGCCGGTCGACGGTGGCGCCGAAGCGTGCGGCCGACCGTGATCGCGATGCAAAAGGTCAGCATCCCGACGGCCCCGAGCCAGAAGACCCATTCCGGCCACTCGTAGGCCTCGTGCAACTCCCAGGTCTCCTTCACCGCGATCAGCGAGGCGCCCGCGGCGACATAGAGCCAGGCGTTGAGGATGTCTTTGACGGTGAGGAAGGCGAGCAGATCCTCGTCGGCCAGCGCCTCGCCGACCAGGTGGCGGTAGATGCTCTCGCGCTTGCGCCTCAGCAGCCACCAGACCGGCGGCACGAGCAGCCACCAGTTGGAGACCGGCGCCGGTTCCTCGACCTGCTCTACGGCCTCCTCGAGCCGCTCGTGCTCGAAGCCGGTCTCCTCGATCTCGCGCACGGCCTGGTCGAGCGGCCCGGCGACGAGCAGCCAGGCCCCGAGGAAGCCGCACCAGGCGATGAAGTGGTGCATCCGCGTTTGATAGCGGACGGCGCCCCGCGATGTCCGCCGCGGGGCGCGCGCCGGCCGCGGTTCAATCCCACTCGGGCATCGTCCCGGCTTTGTAGCGGTCGCCGTAGGCGCCCTCGGGGAGGATCGCCTGGATCCGCTTCAGGTCCTCCGCGGTCAGCTCGACGTCGGCGGCACCGACGTTCTCCTCCAGGCGCTCGACCCGGCGCGTGCCGGGGATCGGGACGATGTAGTCCTTCTGCGCGAGCAGCCAGGCGAGGGCCAGCTGTCCCACCGTGATGCCCTTCTCGCCGGCGAGCTCCTTCAGCGCCCCGACCGCGGCAGCGTTGCGCTCGTAGTCCTCGCCCTGCCAGCGGGGGTCGTAGCTGCGCATGTCGTCCTCGGGGTACTCGGCGGCCGGTTTGAAATCGCCGGTGAGGAAGCCGCGGCCGAGCGGCGAGTAGGCGACGAAGCCGATCCCGAGCTCCTCGAGGACCGGCAGGATCGCCTCCTCTACGGAGCGCTCGAAGATCGAGTACTCCGTCTGCAGCACCGAGACCGGGTAGGTCGCGTGGGCGCGGCGGATCGTCTCCGGGCCCGCCTCGCTGAGGCCGAAGAAGCGCACCTTCCCCTGCTCGATCAGTTCGCCGACGGTCCCCGCGACCTCCTCGATCGGCACGTCGGGGTCGACCCGGTGCTGGTAGAGCACGTCGATGAACTCGGTGTCGAGGTAGCGGAGGCTGTTCTCGGTGACCTTGCGGATGTTGTCGGGGCGGCTGTTCAGACCGCGCTCGGCCCAGCGCTCGACGTCGAAGCCGAACTTCGTCGCCAGCACCACCTCGTCGCGGAAGCGGTGCACCGCCTCGCCGACCAGCCGCTCGTTGGCGCCGGTGCCGAAGCCGTAGATCTCGGCGGTGTCGAACATCGACACCCCCAGCTCATGCGCCTTGCGCAGGGTCGCGATATGGCTCGCCTCGTCGCCGCCCTGGCCGTACGCCATCGTCATCCCCATCGCCCCGTAGCCGATCGCGGCCACCTCGAGCCCCTGCTCACCCAGCTTCCGATGCTCCATCCGGTTCCTTTCCTTGGCGTTCTAGGCGTTCCCTACCCAGACGAAGGCGAAGGAGATCGGGTGGTCGCGATACCGCTCCCACTTCGGTTTCAGCGCGACCCACTCCTCGTCGACGACGCGCTCGTGCAGTTCGGTGAGCTCGAGCCCGGCGGCGCGTCCCGCGGCGACAGCTCGGCGGCGGTGCGGAGGTCGGTGAGGACGCGGTCGCGGGTGGCGGCGACGAGGGCGATCGTGGCGTGGCAGTCGCGGGCGCCGGCGGCAGTGGCGGCCGGGTGGACGCTGCCGACCATCATCTCCAGGAGGACGCGGGCGGGGTCCTCGCCGGGGAAGGCGTCGGCGGGGAGGTCGTCGAGCAGGGAGAGGATCACCTCCTGGAGGGCCAGCGCGGTGCGCAACACCTCCTCGACGAGCTCACCGGTGAGCTCCAGGTCGACACCCTTGATCCGATCGTCTGCACACCGCGCGCGTCTGTCCATGCGATGCCAAGGCCCCGGCGGCCCCGATCTCTTCCCCATCCGGGCCCGTCCCCGCGCCGAATTCGAGTCCCGAGTCCGCGTAGTGGGTACAAATCGAGGTGATGAGCTA
>MKSH01000203.1:2357-9711 GCA_001898095.1 Solirubrobacterales bacterium 70-9
TCCTCTCGCTCGGCTACTGGCACAACTTCGGCGACGACCGCAAGTTCGAGACGCAGCGGGAGATCGCCCGGCGCGCCTTCGACCTCGGCATCACCCACCACGACCTCGCCAACAACTACGGGCCTCCCTACGGCGCCGCCGAGATCAACTTCGGCCGGCTGATGAAGGAGGACTTCGGTCCCTACCGCGACGAGATGGTGATCTCGACCAAGGCGGGCTGGGACATGTGGCCGGGGCCGTACGGGCAGGGCGGCGGCGGGCGCAAGTACGTGCTCGCCTCGCTCGACCAATCGCTCACCCGGATGGGGCTCGACTACGTCGACATCTTCTACTCGCACCGGCTCGACGGCTCGACCCCGCTGGAGGAGACGATGGGCGCGCTCGACACCGCCGTGCGCCAAGGCAAGGCCCTGTACGTCGGCATCTCCTCCTACGACGCCGAGCACACCCGGCGCGCCGCGGCGATCCTCGCGGACCTCGGCACCCCGCTCCTCATCCACCAGCCGAGCTACTCGATGCTGAACCGCTGGATCGAGGACGAGGGGCTGCTCGAGACGGTCGACGAGCTCGGCGTCGGCGTGATCGGCTTCACCGTCCTCGCCCAAGGCCTGCTCACCGGGAAATACCTGGACGGGATCCCGGCGAACTCGCGGGCGACGCAGAGCGACTACGGCCTCTTCGACGCGGACTGGATCAACGACGCGGTGATCGGCCGGGTGCGGGAGTTGAACGCGGTCGCCGGGGAGCGCGGCCAGTCGCTGCCGCAGATGGCGCTCGCCTGGGCCCTGCGCGACCCGCGGATGACCTCGCTGGTGATCGGCGCCTCCTCGACCGCGCAGCTGGAGCAGAACGTCGAGGCGCTCGACAACCTCGACTTCAGCGCCGAGGAACTGGCCGAGATCGATCGCATCGTCGACTTCGACTCGCACGTCGACGGCTGGGCGGACGCGCGGGCCGGGAAGCTCGGCGGCGGGATCTGAGCCGGCGCGTCCGGTCCGCCATGCTTTAGGGATGAGCGACCACACCGACGCGCCGCGGCGCCCCCACGTCCCCCTCTCGATCCTCGACCTCGCCGCCGTCGGCCCGGGCGAGTCGATCGCCGACAGCTTCGCCGGCTCGGTCCGCCTCGCGCAGGCCGCCGAGCGCCTCGGCTACCAGCGCATCTGGTACGCCGAGCACCACAACATCCGCTCGATCGCCAGCTCCGCGACCGCGGTCCTGATCGCCCACATCGCCGCCCACACGGAGACGATCCGGCTCGGCGCCGGCGGCATCATGCTGCCGAACCACTCGCCGCTGGTGATCGCCGAGCAGTTCGGCACGCTCGCCGAGATGCACCCGGGGCGGATCGACCTCGGTCTCGGCCGCGCCCCCGGCTCCGACACCGCCGCGATGCGGGCGCTCCGCCGCGACGAGCTCTCCAGCGAACGCTTCCCCCAGGACGTGGTCGAGCTGCAGAAATGGCTCGGCGACGCCAGTCCCGTCTCGGGGGTCATCGCGATCCCCGGCAAAGGCACCCACGTGCCGCTCTACATCCTCGGCTCCTCCCTCTTCGGCGCCCAACTGGCGGCGGTCCTGGGACTGCCCTACGCCTTCGCCTCCCACTTCGCGCCGCACTCGCTGTTCGACGCGCTGCAGATCTACCGGGAGAACTTCAAGCCCTCCGAGCAGCTGGCCGAGCCCTACGCGATGGCGGGGATCGGTGTGATCGCCGCCGCCGACAAGGAGAGCGCCGACCAGCAGCTCGAGATCACCCGCCGGGTTCGGGTGAAAAGCCTCTTCAAGTCGCCCTCGGGCGGCAAGCTGACCGAGGAGGAGGTCGACACGATCCTCGCCTCGCCGCGCGCCCAGGCGGTCGACGAGATGCTCACCTACTCGGCCGTCGGCACCGGCTCCGAAGCCGCCGCCTACCTGGCCGACTTCCAGGCGAAGACCGGCGTCGACGAGCTGATCACGGTCCACTACGCCGACTCGGTCGACAACCGCGTCCGCTCGGTGGAGATCCTCGCCGAGGCGGCAGGGTTGGGAGCGGTAGCGGCGGCGTAAGGGTCCGGCGCGTGCGTCCCCTGCGGGCCTCGGTGTGGAGCGAAACTCGGTCTATGACCGACTAACCCTCCACAGGCCGCCGCGGGGACCGAGATCCGTGACGAAGGCGCCGAGAACTCCACGTCCCTTTTAAGAAGGGTCACGGTCGTGACCCTTCCGTGACAGGTCCAATGTTGATGGGCCGAAAAGCGCTCTATATCAGCGCTTTTCGGCCCATCAACGTCTGGGAGCTGTGGAGGTGTGACGTCTCCCCGGAGAAGCGCGCGGGACCTCACACTTCACGCCGAAAGCCTCGCGTCCTGGGCGTCTCGTGGCGGTCACAGCCTGCCCGGGCCGCCACGAGACGCCCAGGACGTCCGTCCCCGGACGCGGGGGCCTCGAACTCCGCCATCCCCCGCGGCCGGGGCCCGGACCCCCCGCTTCAGCCGCCGAGGTGAGCTACGGCTTCGACAAGGGAGTCGAGGACCACCGTGGCGGCGCCGAGTTCGTCGGGATGGGTGGTGCGGAGGGCGACGACGGGGATGCCGGCGACGCGGGCGGACTCGATGCCGGGAGGGGCGTCCTCGAGGGCGAGGCAGCGGGTGGGCTCGACGCCGAGCGCCTGGGCGCCGAGCAGGAACGGTTCCGGGTGCGGCTTGCCGTTCGAGATCGAGTCGGCGGTGATCATCACCTCGGGCACCGGGAGGCCGGCGCCGCGCAGCCTCGAGGTTGCCAGCTCGGTCGAGCCGCTGGTGACGATCGCGACCGGGATCGGCCCGGCGAGCAGCTCGGCGGCGCCCGGGTAGGCGACCACCGAGCCCGCGTCGTCGACCTCGTCGCGGTCGACCTGGCCCTGCTCGGCCTCCCGTTCGTCCTCGGGGACGAGGAGCGCGATCGTCTCCCGCGTCGGCCTGCCCATCGCGAACTGATGGGTCTCCTCCTCGTCCAGCCCCCGCCGCCGCGCCAGCGCGCCCCAGGCCCGCTCGCTCGAGGCGACCGAATCGACCAGGGTGCCGTCGAGGTCGGCGAGGATCGCCGCGGGCGACCAGATGTCGGCGGTCTCGCTCACGCGGCGATCCTAGAGGCGGCCGGTGGGCGTCGATGTGAGCCACCGCACGCGGGGGTCGCCGAATAGACTCCCTCGCAACAGAGGATCGGTGGACAGGGAAGTCCGGTGAGAGACCGGCGCGGGCCCGCCACTGTGACCGAGACGAAGCTCGACGCACGCGCACCGCGCAGCCACTGGCCCAGGCCGGGAAGGCGCGCCGAGCAGCTCGGAAGCCAGGAGACCTCCCTCCGGTCCGGAACCGTCGATCGCCCTCGCGGAAAGGGGCCGGACATGAACCGAGTACTGGCGGCCTGCGCCGTCGCCCTGATCTCCATCGTCGCCCTCACCGGCACCGCCGCGGCGGCCACCGAGGTCAACGTGCGGATCGAGGGGAAAGCGGAAACGCTCTTCGAAGGGCCGCTCTCGACCGTCCCCCACGGGGTCCGCGCGACCTCCGACAAGATCCCCGTCGGCAAGCTGCGCCGATGCGACGGGATCAACGCGCTCGACCCCTGGAACGTCGCCCCCGAGGTCACCCCCACCGCCGCCTCGGCTGACGCGATGAGCCTCGTCGGCGAAACCTTCGACGGTCAGTGGTACCGCGATTTCGAAGACTATTTCGTCACCCGCTTCGGCCCCGACCCGCAGGAACCGGGCGTCGGCGCCTACTGGGGAATCCTCGTCAACGAGACCTTCACCAACGTCGGCGGCTGCCAGTACCAACTCGACGACGGCGACGAAGTCCTCTGGGTCTTCGACGCCTTCCACGAACGGCCGACGCTGGCGCTCTTCCCCGAAGCCGCCGGATACACCGCCGGGCCGCGCCCGCTGACGGTCGAAGGCCCGGGCGCCAAAGGCGGCTTCGCGGCGAACGCGCCGATCCCGGTCGAAGTCGTCTCCTACGCCGACGACCTGGAGAACAACCCGCCGCCCGCGCCGACCCGCGCCGGGTCGAGCGCCAAGGAAGGCGCCGTCGTCGCCCCGGTCGTCCTCGGCCCGAAGGGCTTCGAGAAGGTCGAAACCGCCGCCCCCGGAGCCCAGACGACCAACTCGGCGGGCAAGGCGACGGTCAGCTTCGCCACCCCCGGTTGGCACCGGATCAAGGCGACGATCGGGGCGCCCGGCCTGGAAAGCGCGATCCGCTCCAACCGCCTCGACGTCTGCATCGAAGGGGGCGGCGGCGCGACGTTGGAAGGGGCGACCGACTGCGACGAACTGCCGATCGCCGACCACGTGCGGATCCCGCTGCCGACGACCGGCGAAGTGGTCGGCCCGGAAACCGAAGAAGCGAAGAAGGCGACGTCGACGGTGACGAACCCCTCCCCCGTCGCCACGGTCGGCTCGCTGCGGCTGCGGGCGCCGAAGCTCGACCGCAAGCAGCTCGCCAAGGGCCGCGTCGGGGTCAGCTGGGCGGTGCTCGAAGCTGGCCCCGGGGTGAGGAAATGGACGATCTCCTCGCGGACCGTCGGCGCGAAGAAGGCTCGCTGGGTGACCCGGGCGAGCGGCACGACGCAGACCAAGGCGACGGTCCGCCTTCCCGCGGGCGCCACCTACAAGCTCCGCTTCGCGGTCACCGATCAGCTGGGACAGACCTCGACCCTCGCGCTGGGCAAGGTCAAGGTGCCGAAGGCGAGGCCGCGGCGAGCCCGATGAGGCTGCTCGTCGTGATCGGGATGACCGGCCTCGCCCTGGCGGCCTCCGCGGTCGCCGCCGCCCGCACCGCGACCCAGCAGGCGCTGATCGACAGCACCGTGCGCTTCCTGCAGGAGAGCCAGCAGACCAGCGGCGGCTTCGCCAACCCCGGCGCCAAGCCGAGCCAGGGGATCAGCGCCTGGGTGGCGCTGGCGCTGGCCGGCGCCGGGATCAACCCCCTCGACCAGGCGCGCTGCGGTACCGACGCCTACACCTACCTGGTGAGTCACTTCCAGGAAGGCCTGGAAGAAGAAAGCGTCTGGCCGCAGGCTGCCACCACCGCCTTCGAGCGCGAACTGATGGTGGTGAACGCGACCGGCACCGATCCGCACAGCTTCGCCGGCTACGACCTGGTCGGGCAGATCCTCGCCCGCCGCCTGCCGGACGGCTCCTTCCCCTACGTGCCCGGCGGGCGCGGCGAAACCAACGACACGATCTTCGCGATCCTGGCGCTCGCCCCGCTGCGCACCGAACCGGCGGTCGAGGCGGCGCTTCAGGAGGCGGCCGAATGGGTCGTCGGCGCCCAGGACGACGACGGCGGCTGGTACTTCTCCGGCAAGACCGCGAGCAGCGAAGTCGACATGACCGGGGCGGCGCTGGAGGCGCTTGCCGCAGCCGGGCCGCCGGCCGAACCGACCGCGCTCGCCGCCTACGAAGCCGCCGAGCAACGCGGACTCGAATACCTGCAAGGCGCGCAACTTCCCGACGGCGGCTTCCCGGCCCTGCCGAACAAGGAACTCGAATCGAACGTCGCCTCGACCGCCTGGGCGGTGCAGGGGATATGGGCGACCGGCGGCAACCCGGAAACCTGGACGGCGGGGCCGGAAGGCCGCGAACCGCTCGACTACATGGAATCGATGCAGCAGCCGTCCGACGGGCACATCCGCTGGCGCGCGAGCAGCGACATGAACGGCATCTGGATGACCGCCTACGTCACCCCCGCCTTCGCCGGCCAGGCGCTGCCGATCCCGCTTGCCGCCCGCGGCAGCTTGGTCGCCACCCGCGGCGAAGCCGCCGCCTGCGACGAAGCGGGCCAGGGCGGCGAATCGCCGCAGCCGGGCGAGGGCGTGATCGCGGGCGGCGGCGGGCACAAGGCGCCCGCCTTCACGCGGCCGAAACGGGGCAGCAAGGGCAAGACGCCGGGCGGCGCGCGGGTGGTGCGCGGCGAGGGCCTGAGGGCGCGCGACCACAGCGCCAGTCGTCGCGGCTCCAACCTGCACCAGGCACAGGGGACGGAGAAGAGTGAACCGAGCAGCGCCGCCGAAGCCGACCAGGAAGCCGCGACGGTGGGCGGTGAAACCAGCGCGTCGAGCGCCTCGAGCACGAGCGCGACGCCTCCCGGCGGCGATGGCGACGACGGGCGCTCCGGTAGCGGGGCCGAGGGCGCGCCGCTGCCCGCGGAAGAAGTGGAACCGGGGGCGACGACGACCGGCGAAGAGGTGAGCGGCATCGTCATCGGCTCGCCCGAAGAAACCGACGGCAAGCTGGCCTTCGGCGCCCCGGGCCTGCGCAGCGCCGGAGCGGGATCGGGCGAAGGCCCCGAGACCGCGATCGCGATCGGCGTCGCCGCCCTGCTGGCCGCGGCGCTGGGGATCGGCTGGGAGCGCCGCCGGGGGACGCTCGCGTGATCGCCGCAGCCAGCCGCGGCGCCGCGCTTCACCCGTCGGGCCGGCCGGGGGCGCGCGCGTGATCGCCGCCGGTCAGATCGCCTCGATCGACCTCGGCGACGCGCTCTCGCACATCGCCACGGCGCTGCGGGTGCCGGTGCTGATCGCGGCCGTCGTCGTCCTGGTCCTCTGCGCGCTCGAGGTCGGCCGCTACGCCGCCGAATGGTGGCGACGGTGGCGCAACCGCCACTTCGAGCTGGGCGAGGTCGTCGCCCGGGCGATCGCCGAGCCGACCGACGCCGCCCACTACGCGCATTTCGCCGCCACTCCGATCGCCGCCCGCGCCGTGGTCGCGATCGCCGCCGCCCCGCCCGCCGAACGCGCCACCGCCACCGAGCGCGCCCTGGTCGCCTACGAGCTGGCGGTCGAGCGCAGCCTCGACCGCACCCGCCTGCTGGTCCGCGCCGGCCCGGCGATCGGCCTGATGGGAACGCTGATCCCGCTGATCCCCGGCCTCGCGGCCCTCTCCGGCGGCGACGTCGCGACCCTCGCCAACGACCTCCGCGACGCCTTCGGCGCGACCGTCGTCGGCCTCCTCGTCGGCACCGTCGCCTTCGCCCTCACCCTGGCCCGCACCCGCGCCTACACCGAGGACCTGGCCGGCCTCGAGCAGGGCAGTGCCGCCATCGCGCCGACCACCGAGGCCGCGCCCACGAACACGCCCGGCGGGATCGTCCCGCAGGGAGGCGCGGCCGGATGAGCCGCATCGGCCTCGGCCGCCACCGCGCGATCGACGACAAGGCGGGCGACCCGCTCGACGGCCTCGTCAACCTCTTCGACGTCGGCATGATCCTCGCGATCGCCTTCCTGATCGCCGGCCTCGGCCTCACCCTGAACCTGAAGCACCAGAAGTTCGAAGCTCGCCAGGGCAGCACCGCGGGCGCCAAGGAACAGGTGATCCAGGCCCCGAAGGGCGCCCCGC
>MKSH01000204.1:0-2050 GCA_001898095.1 Solirubrobacterales bacterium 70-9
CGTGCGTAGAGTGTAAAGGCAACAAGGGAGCTTGACTGCGAGACCGACGGGTCGAGCAGGAACGAAAGTTGGGCTTAGTGATCCGGCGGTAGCAAGTGGAAGCGCCGTCGCTCAACGGATAAAAGGTACTCCGGGGATAACAGGCTTATCGGTTCCAAGAGTCCACATCGACGAACCGGTTTGGCACCTCGATGTCGGCTCGTCGCATCCTGGGGCTGGAGTAGGTCCCAAGGGTTGGGCTGTTCGCCCATTAAAGCGGTACGCGAGCTGGGTTCAGAACGTCGTGAGACAGTTCGGTCCCTATCTGCTGTGGGCGTTGGAGAGTTGAGAGGAGTCATCCCTAGTACGAGAGGACCGGGATGAACGTGCCTCTGGTGTAGCTGTTGTCCTGCCAAGGGCACCGCAGCTTAGCTACGCACGGAACGGATAACCGCTGAAAGCATCTAAGCGGGAAGCCGTCCTCGAGATGAACTCTCCCATCCCTTTAAGGGAGTAAGACCCCTGGTAGACCACCAGGTTGATAGGCCGGCAGTGTAATGCCAGCAATGGTTGTAGCTGACCGGTACTAATGGTTCGAGGGCTTGACGGATATTTTTATCTTCAATACCCACACTTGGCGTGTGCAGTTTTCAAGCTCCACCGGGCGTCTCGCAAAATTCCGGTGGTGCATAGCGAAAGGGAGACACCTCTTCCCATTCCGAACAGAGCAGTTAAGCCTTTCAGCGCCGATGGTACTTGGGGGGCAACCCCCTGGGAGAGTAGGTCGCCGCCGGTATTTTTCTCGCAGCCCGCGCCCTCACGGACGCGGGCTGCGCGTCGTTATGGGCGGCGCCTGGCGGCACGGTCCGCCGGCTTGTGTAGCGGTGCTACACGGCGCCGTCTGCCCGCGACGCCAGTCTTGCCCCTAACGCCGCTCGCTTCCGCGTCCGTTCGGTTGCGAGCTGCTGTTTTGGGGGAGGAGAGGGTGTCGTGTGTCGGGTGCGACTCTCCGGAGAGGGTCTTCTGGGCAGCCTCGAGCGTTCCGTCCCTTTCAGCTATCGAGCAGGACGGTCTCTCGGCGCCCGAACTATTCCGAGCCCGGTGGGGAGGGGATCCGTGAGGGTCCGAACGGCTTGTACCCGGAGCTTCCAGGCGTTCGAGGCGTCAGCCCGAGGGCTCTCCGTTGCGCAGGGTTGAGAGAGGACCCTCACGGATCCCCTCCTCTGCGGCCCCGGCCTTAGAACGAGTAGTGCCGAGAGACGCGATCGAAGAGACGATCACCTCGCCGCCGCGGCCCCGAGCAAGGAGTGGGGGCCGGGCGGCGGGTGCGGGCCTCGCAGGTCGGGGATGCGGGCTCGAGGGGCTCGAGGCCGTACTCGCCGAGCGTGGCGAAGTCGATCATCAGGTCGACGGCGTCGGTCAGGCGCGTCGTTAGCGTTTGCTTGCAATCGAACATAGGTTCGTAGAATAGGTGAGCCTTCGGACGGCTGGCGGATCCTGCAATAGGGCTTGCAGCAGAGCCGAAAAAGGCCTGCAAATCGCGGGTTTATTCGGATCGGGGTCGAACAGGCGTTCCCCCGTGATGCGTTGTTAACGGTCGCTGACATTGCGAGGTGGCCGGTTGCGGACACGTCGCGGCCGCCGCCTTGACTGTGGCAGCGCCCGCGAACCCCCAGAAGCGCATACAAGCCGTCTCTTCGGGACTTAGCTGCGACCTGCGTCGCGTCCCTCGATCGCCTTGCGCGCTGGATCGTAGAGTGACGGCCGTCACTTTGCAAGGCCCCTCGAGACATTGATCGATCGGAGGGTCGTTCGGCGGCGTGTGACGAGGCCCACCGGGCTCCGCGTGGGCGGTCGTTACCCTCCGTGCCAATGGAGAAGTTCGTCATCCAAGGGGGCGCCCCGCTGTCCGGCGAGGTCAGCGTCGCCGGCAACAAGAACGCGGCCCTGCCGATACTCGCCGCCTGCCTGCTCACCGAGGAGGAGGTGCTGCTGCACCGGGTGCCGCGGATCCGCGACACCGAAGCCCAGATCGCGCTGCTCGAGCAGCTCGGGGTCGAGGCCGCCTGGA
>MKSH01000204.1:2058-7123 GCA_001898095.1 Solirubrobacterales bacterium 70-9
AGGAGCTCTCCTCGCAGATCCGCGCTTCCTTCCTCCTGGCCGGGCCGCTGCTGGCGCGCTTCGGCGAGGCGAAGATGCCGCCCCCGGGCGGGGACTTCATCGGCCGGCGCCGGCTCGACCCGCACCTCGATGCCTTCCGCGACCTCGGCGCCCGCATCGACGGCTCGCGCTGGATCGAGCTGAGCGCGCCCACCGGGCTCTGCGCCTGCGACATCTTCATGGACGAGCCCTCGGTGATGGGCACCGAGAACGCCCTGATGGCCGCCGCTCTGATCCCCGGGCGGACCGAGATCTCCAACGCCGCCTGCGAGCCTCACGTGCAGGACCTGGCCCGCCTGATCACCGCGATGGGGGCCGAGGTCGAGGGCATCGGCTCCAACGTGATGGTGGTCAACGGCCAGGCGTCGCTGGGCGGCGCCGAGTTCACGATCTGCCCCGACCACATCGAAGTCGGCAGCTTCATGGCGCTCGCCGCGGCGACCGGGGGAGAGCTGCGGATCCGCGATGCGGGCCCGAAGGACCTGCGCAACGTGCGCCGCCAGTTCCGTCGCCTCGGGCTCAACTCCGAGGTCCAGGGCGAGGACGTGATCGTCCCTGCCGGGCAGAAGCTGGAGATCGAACCGGACCTCGGCGGGGCGATCCCGAAGATCGAGGACGGCCCCTGGCCCGCGTTCCCCGCCGACATGACCTCGATCGCCCTCGCCCTCGCCACCCAGGCGGACGGGGAGATCCTGATCTTCGAGAAGATGTTCGAGAACCGTCTGTTCTTCGTCGACAAGCTGGTCGCGATGGGCGCTCGGATCACGCTGTGCGATCCCCACCGGGCGATCGTCAGCGGTCCGGGCCGGCTTCACGGTGAGCGCGTCGAGAGCCCCGACATCCGCGCCGGGATGGCGATGCTCATCGCCGCCCTGGCCGCCGAGGGAACCTCGGAGATCGGCAACATCCGCCAGATCGACCGCGGCTACGAGCAGATCGACGAGCGCCTGCGCGCCCTCGGCGCCCAGATCGAGCGCGTTTCCGCCGAGGTCCCGGCCTAGCCCGCTCCTGGCGCCGTTCTCTCGCCGTCGAGGCCCGTGCGCGGGGGCGGCCGGTTCGCGACTAAGGTTCTTCGCCGCATGATTCACCCGATCCCACCCGGCACGCGCGACGTGCTCCCCGACGAGATGCGCGAGCTGCGTCGTCTCAACCGCAACCTGGTCGACGTCTTCGAAGGCGCCGGATACGGCGAGGTCGCGACGCCGGCGATCGAATACGACGAGGTCCTCTCGCGCGGCGACCGTCCCTCGTCGGCCTCGCCCTACCGCTTCTTCGACGAGAACGGCGACCTGCTGGCGCTGCGCAGCGACATGACGGTGCCGATCGCCCGCCTGGTCGCCACCCGCTTCGCTGACGCGCCGCTGCCGCTGCGCCTCTGTTACCTCGCCTCCGCCTACCGCGCGGTGCTGCCGCAGCGCGGCGAGATGCGCGAATTCGTCCAGGCCGGGATCGAGCTGATCGGCGCGCCCGGCGCCGAGGGCACCGCCGAGGTGATCGGGGTGCTGGAGGCGGCGCTCGACGCGGCGGGCCTCGATCGCGCCGTGATCGGACTCGGCCACGCCGACCTCTACCGCAGCCTGCTGGCCGAGTTCGGGGTCGAGGGGGAGGCGCGCGACGCGGTCCTCGCCCGGCTCGCGACACACGACCTGGTCGGACTGGAGACGGCGCTCGCCGAGGCCGGGATCGGCGACGCGGCGATCGAGACCTGCGTCGCGCTCTCGCAGCTGCGCGGCGGCGCCGAGGTGCTGGAGCGCGCCCGCGAGCTCGGCGGCGACGCCGTCGACCGCACCACCACCCGCCTGCAGAAGACCTACGAGACCCTGGTCGCGCGCGGCACCGCCGAGCGCGTCCAGATCGACTTCGGCCTGCTGCGCGACCTCGGCTACTACAGCGGCACGATCTTCGAGGTGTACGACCCCGCCGTCGGCCACGTGCTCGGCGGCGGCGGCCGCTACGACGGCTTCCTCGCCAACTTCGGCCTCGACCTGCCCGCGGCGGGCTTCTCCCTCTACCTGGAGCGGGTCCACGTCGCCCAGATGGAGGAGGAGTCGCGACGGCGCGAGAGGGCGGCGCTCGATGTCTAGCCTTCCCGACACCGGGTTGTCCCGCCCCGAAGGCCCGCTGAAGCTGGCGGTGCCCCGCGGCGCGCTCTTCCTCGAAACTCTGGACGTGCTCGACGCGGCGGGGGTCGACACCGCGGCCGCCCGCGGCGACTCGCGCTCGCTGATCTTCCACACCGACGAGATGACCCTGGTGACGATGCGACCCTCCGACGTCCCCACCTACGTCGAGGCGGGTGCCGCAGACGTCGGCATCACCGGCAAGGACGTGCTGCTCGAGCAGTCCGACCGCGTCGTCTACGAGCTGCTCGACCTCGGCTACGGCAAGTGCCGCATGGTGCTGGCCGGTCGCCGCGGCGACGAGCGCATGGGGGAAAGCTTTCGCCGCCTGGGGATGATGCGGATCGCGACCAAGTACCCGCGGATCGCGGAGCGCTACTTCGAGTCGACCGGCCGCCAGATCGAACTGATCGAGGTGAAGGGGTCGGTCGAGCTGGCGCCGCTGATCGGGCTCGGCGACGGCATCGTCGACCTCGTCGCCACCGGCCGCACGCTGGTCGAGAACGACCTCGAGGTGCGCGAGGAGATCGTCGACTGCACCGCCCGCTTCGTCGCCAACCGCGTCGCCCACAAGCTGCGGGCCGCGGAAGTCGACGACCTGACCGCGCGCCTGCGGGTCGCGAGTCGGGGTTGAGGGCGGGCCGATGAAGGTCCAACGCTTCGAGTGGGCGGGGGCGGCGGCGACCGCGGCCGCCGTGCGCAGCTGGAGCGCCGAGGCGGCGCCCCCGGTCGAGGTCGACTCGATCGGCGGGCTGGTGCGCGAGGGCGGCGACGCGGCGCTGCTGGCGCTGACGCGGCGCTACGACGTCACCGACGGCGAGATCGAGGCGATCCGGGTCGACCCGGCCGACGCCCAGGCGGCGCTGGCCGCGCTGGAGCCGCCGCTGCTGGAGGCGCTGGAGACGGCCGCGGCCAACATCCGCACGGTCGCCGAGGCTCAGCTGGGCATCGAGCGGACGGTGGAGTTGCCGCAGGGCCACACGGTGCGCCTGCGCGAGGTGCCGGTCGGGGCGGCCGGGATCTACGCGCCGGGCGGTCGCGCGGCATACCCCTCGAGCGTGCTGATGACGGCGCTGAGCGCGCAGGCCGCCGGGGTGGGGCGGATCGCCCTGGCGACGCCGCCCGGGCCCGACGGCCGCGTGCGCCCGACGACGCTGGCGGCGGCGGCGCTCTGCGGGATCGAGGAGATCTACGCGATGGGCGGCGCCCAGGCGATCTTCGCGCTCGCCTTCGGCACCGAGACGATCGAGCCGGTCGACGTGATCGCCGGCCCCGGCAATCCCTGGGTGATCGAGGCGAAGCGGGCCGTGTACGGGACGGTCGGGATCGACTCGCTGGCCGGGCCGTCGGAGCTGATGGTGATCGCCGGCCACGACACCGAGCCGGAGTGGGTCGCTTTCGACCTCTGCGCCCAGGCCGAGCACGGCGACGGCGCGCTGCTGGTCGCCGCGGTCGAGCTCCACGTCCTCGACGCGGTCGCCGAGGCTACCGCGGCCCTCGCCGCCGAGCGCCCCGGCGTCTCCGGCGCGGCGCCGCTGGCGCTGGTCCACGTCCCCGATTCTGCCGACGCCGTCGACCTCTGCAACGCCTTCGCCCCCGAGCACGTCGAGATCTTCGAGGAGGACGCCTCGCTACTCGCCGAGCGGATCACCACCGCCGGCTGCGTCTTCGCCGGCCGCTGGGGCGCGACCGCATTCGGCGACTACGCCGCGGGCTCCAACCACGTCCTGCCGACCGGCGGCGCCGGTCGCTTCACCGGCCCGCTCGGCCCGGCCGCCTTTCGTCGCCGGATCAGCACGGTGGAGATCGACAAGGCCGCCGCCGCGGCGCTCGCACCGAGCGTCGAGGAGATCGCCCGCGCCGAGGGCTTCCCCGTCCACGCCGAATCGGCCATGATCCGCAAATGACCATGCGCAGCGCGTCCAAGAGCCGCCAGACGGGCGAGACGAACATCAACCTCGAGCTGACGCTCGAGGGCGAGGCTTCCTACGAGAACGCGACCGGGGTCGGGTTCTTCGACCACATGCTCGACCTCGTCGCCCGCCACGGCCGCTTCGGCCTCAAGGTCGACGCCGACGGCGACACCGAGACCGGCGCCCACCACACGGTGGAGGACGTCGGCATCGTGCTCGGCCAGGCCCTGGACGAGGCGCTCGGCGACCGCGCCGGGATCCGCCGCTACGGCTCCGCCGTGGTGCCGATGGACGAGGCGCTGGCGGAGTGCGCGATCGACATCTCCGGCCGCCCCCACTGCGTCTTCCGCGCCGACCTGCCGAAGGCCTCGATCGCCGGCTTCGAAACCGAGCTGGCGGAGGAGTTCTTCAACGCCGTCGCCAACTCGGCGAAGCTGACCCTGCACGTCGAAGTCCGTTACGGCACCAACGTCCACCACATGATCGAGGCTGCCTTCAAGGCCTTCGCGCGGGCGCTCCGCGTGGCGGTCTCGATCGACCCGGAGGAGACGGGGGTCCCTTCGACGAAGGGGACCCTCAGTGAGTGACGCGGCGCGAGTCCTTGTCCTCGATTACGGGATGGGGAACCTCAGGTCGGTCGAGAAGGCGCTCGAGCACGTCGGCGCGCGCGCCGCGATCGGCGCCGACCCAGACCAGGTGCGAGCCGCCGACGGGCTGATCCTGCCCGGCGTCGGCGCCTTCCCGCGGGCGATGGAACGGATCCGCGCGACCGGCCTCGACGAGTTGATCGCCGAGCGGGCCGCGGCGGGGACGCCGATCCTCGGCATCTGCCTCGGCCTGCAACTGCTCTTCGACCGCTCCGACGAGCTCGGCGGGGCGGCGGGGCTCGGCCTGCTACCGGGCCCGGTCACGGCGCTCGACGCGCCCGGGCTGAAGGTCCCGCACATCGGCTGGTCGCCGGTCCGCTGGGAGCGCGACTCGCGCCTCGCCGCC
>MKSH01000204.1:7197-9052 GCA_001898095.1 Solirubrobacterales bacterium 70-9
CGACAACGTCTTCGGCGTCCAGTTCCACCCCGAGAAGTCGAGCGCCGCCGGGTTGCGGCTGCTGTCGAACTTCGCCGGGATCTGTGCGAAGGCGCCCGCGGCCGCGTGATCCTCTACCCGGCGATCGATATCCGCGACGGCCACGCGGTGCGGCTGGTCGAGGGCGACTACGACCGCGAGACGGTCTTCGACGCCGACCCGGTCGACGCGGCGCTGCGGTTCGCCGAGGCGGGGGTCCACATCCTCCACGTGGTCGACCTCGACGGGGCGAAGGCGGGCGAGCCGGTGAACCTCGAGGTGATCCGACGGATCGCCGACGCGGTGCCGTTCCCGATCCAGGTCGGCGGCGGCCTGCGCAACGCCGACTGCGTCGCCGACGTGCTGCGGGTGGGGGCGGAAAACGTGGTGATCGGGACCGCCGCGATGCGCGACCCGGAGTTCCTCCAGGCGATGCTGGTGGAGCACGGCGAGCGGATCGTCGTCTCGGTCGACGCGCGCGACGGCAAGGTGTCGCTGGCGGGCTGGACCGAGACCTCGGACGTCGACGTCGCCGACGCGGTCGCCGACCTCACCGAGCGCGGGGTGGAGCGCTTCCTCTTCACCCCGATCGAGGTCGACGGGACGCTGGCTGGGCCGGGCTTCGACCAGCTCGCCAAGGTGGCGGCGGCGACCTCGGCGTCGGTCCTCTACTCCGGCGGCGTCGGCACCCTCGACGACCTGGTGCGCCTGCGGGCGGAGGCGGCGCCGAACGTCGACGGCGTGATCGTCGGTCGCGCCCTCTACGACAAGCGCTTCACCGTCGACGAGGCCCTCGCCGCCCTCGCCTAGGTGTTGATGGGCCGAAAACCGGACTATATGGCTGGTTTTCGGCCCATCAACGCGCTGGGCTAGCCTTGGTTCCGTGGCACTGAAACGAGTCATCCCCTGCCTCGACGTCGACGCCGGGCGCGTCGTCAAGGGCACCAACTTCATCGGCCTGCGCGACGCGGGCGATCCGGTCGAGCTGGCCGAGCGCTACGACGCCGAGGGCGCCGACGAGCTGATCTTCCTCGACATCACCGCCTCGCACGAACGGCGCGAGACGATCGTCGAGCTCGCCCGCCGCACCGCCGACAACGTCTTCATCCCGTTCACGATCGGCGGCGGGATCCGCTCGGTGGAGGACGCCCAGGCGGTGCTCGACGCGGGTGCCGACAAGGTCTCGGTCAACTCCGCCGCGCTGGCCCGGCCGGAGCTCCTCACCGAGCTCGCCGACCACTTTGGCGCCCAGTGCGTGGTGATCGCGATCGACGCCAAGCGCGACGCCCCCGAGCCGCCGACCGCGTCGCCCACCTGCGCCGCCCCGGCGGGCTGGTTCGGGGGAACCTGGGGCGTCTACGTGAAGGGTGGCCGCGAGCGGGTCGAGGGCCGCGACGCGGTCTCCTGGGCGCGCGAGGCGGTCGAGCGCGGGGCGGGGGAGATCATGCTCACGAGCATGGACCGCGACGGCACCAACGACGGCTACGACATCGAGCTGACCCGGGCGGTCGCCGATGCCGTGTCGGTCCCGGTGATCGCCTCCGGCGGGGCGGGCGAGCTCGGCCACCTCTCGGCCGCGATCGCCGACGGCGGCGCCGACGCCGTCCTCTGCGCCTCGATCTTCCACTACGGGCAGCACACGGTCGCGGAGGCCAAGGAGCGCCTCGCCGCCGACGGGATTCCGGTAAGGCGGTAGGGGACGGGCGCGGGACGGCGCGATTCGGGGCCGTTGCGGCCGGGACGGCTCGGTTCGGGGGCGTTGCGGCCGGGACGGCGCGATTCGGGGGCGGGGCGGCCGGGGTCGGGCCGTCCTGGGCGTCTCGGAGGCGACCCGGGC